>DASXTI010000187.1:0-5595 GCA_036505535.1 Thermoanaerobaculia bacterium | reverse complement strand
CGTCGCGATCAAGGTGTTGCCCGCGCATCTCTCTTCTTCTCCGGAGCTGCGCCAGCGCTTCGAGCGCGAGGCGAAGACGATCTCGCAGATCTCGCATCCTCACATCTGCGCGCTCTACGACGTCAACCGCGAGGGGGAGACCGAGTATCTGGTGATGGAGTACCTCGAGGGGGAGACTCTCGCGGGTCGGCTGGCGAAGGGGCCGCTTCCGGCCGAGCAGCTCCTCCGCTACGGGATCGAGATCGCGGATGCGATGGACAAGGCGCACCGGCAGGGGATCGTGCACCGGGACTTGAAGCCCGGCAACGTGATGCTGACGAAGTCGGGGGTCAAGCTCCTCGACTTCGGTCTGGCGAAGTTCCAGCCCGGCGCGCGAGAAGTCGTTTCGGGAGTTTCGCGACTGGCGACCGAGGCTCAGGCGAGCCAGCCGCTGACGGAGCGCGGAACGGTTCTCGGAACCTTTCAATACATGGCGCCCGAGCAGCTCGAGGGGGGCGAGGCAGACGTGCGGTCGGACATCTTCGCGTTCGGCGCCGTGCTCTACGAGATGGCGACGGGCCAGAAGGCCTTCTCGGGAAAGAGCCAGGCCTCGCTCATCGGGTCGATCCTGCGCGACGATCCACCCGCGATCTCGGAGATCGCGCCGATGACGCCGCCCGCGCTCGATCGCGTCGTCAAGACGTGTCTGGCGAAGGATCCGGAGGATCGCTTCCAGACGGCGCACGACGTCAAGCTGCAGCTCCAGTGGATCGCGGAGGGCGGTTCGCAGGCGGGGCTGCCGGCGCCGGTCGCCTCACGGCGCCGAAACCGCGAGAAGCTGGCCTGGAGCGCCGCGGCGGCCGCGCTCCTCGCCGCGGTGGCGCTCGGCTACGGCTTCTGGAAACGCGGGCCGAAGCCGCCGCGGAGCTATCGCTTCGAAGTGCCGGTTCCCGCGGACGTCACCACGGTCGACGCCCCGAGGATCTCCCCCGACGGCCGGATCCTCGCCTTCGACGCCGTCGACTCCTCCGGAAAGAACCGGATCTGGGTCCGGCCGCTGAACGCTCTCCAGGCGCACCCGCTTACCGGCACCGAGGGGACCAAGCGCGTGTTCTGGTCCCCCGACAGCCGCTTTCTCGCCTTTATCGCCGACGGCAAGCTCCAGAAGATCGATGTCAACGGTGGACCGCCGCAGAAGATCTGCGACGCGCCGACCGGCGCCGACGGCACCTGGAGCCCGCAGGGAGTGATCCTCTTCGACGGCACGGGCCCCGACCCGATCCAGCGGGTGCCCGCGTCGGGCGGGGTGCCAATTGCGATCGTCCGGCTGGATCCGAAGCGCAAGGAGAGACAGATCGGCTGGCCCGAGTTTCTCCCCGACGGCCGTCACTTCCTCTACATGGCGGCGGCCGACAGGCCCGAAGACAGCGTGTACCGCATCGCCTCCCTCGACTCGAAGGAGAATCGCCCCTTCGCGCCGGCGCAATCGCTGATCACCTACGTCGAGCCCGGGTACCTGCTCTATCTCCGTGACAAGACGCTCGTCGCGCAGCCCTTCGACGCGAAGGCGCTCAAGACGACCGGAGAGCCGGTGCCCATCGCGGAGCACATCGGCACCGATGCGGTCGGGCTCGCGCGGTTCTCCGTATCCCGGGAGGGGACGCTCGTCTACCGGACCGGCGACGCCGGCAACCGAATGGTCTGGGTGGACCGCGGCGGGAAGGAGCTGGAGACGCTCGGGGACCCCGCGGAGCACCACGACCCGTCGCTCTCCCCCGACGGCGCGCGGCTCGCCTTCGACAGCGTCGACTCTCGCAGCGGCAAGACCGACCTCTGGATCCGCGACCTCTCTCGCGGCGTGAGCTCCCGGTTCACCTTCGGCGCCGGCGACTCCTTCGCCCCCAGCTGGTCTCCCGACGGCCGGCGAATCGCCTTCTCGAACAAGGTCGACCTATTCGAGAAACCCGCGGACGGGCAGGGAGCCGAGACGCCGCTGGTCAAGTCGGACGAGCTCAAGATCGTCAGCGACTGGTCCCGCGACGGGCGGTACATCGCCTTCGTGAACCGCTCGCCTCAGACGAACTTCGACATCTGGATCCTGCCCACCTTCGGCGATCGCAAGGCGTTCCCGTGGCTCAAGACCTCGTTCAATGAAAACTGGCCGGTCTTCACGCCCGACGGCCGATTCCTCGCCTATCAGTCGAACGAGTCGGGCCGCCAGGAGATCTACGTCCAGAGCTTCCCCGGGCCGGGAGGCAAGTGGCAGATCTCGAACGCCGGGGGCACGGAGCCGCACTGGCGCGACGACGGGAAGGAGCTGTACTACCGCTCCGCGGATCAGAAGATCACGGCGGTCGACATCCGAGCGGGAGACACGTTCGAGGCGGGCGTCCCGAAGCCCCTGTTCCCGGTGCATCTGGAGACGGGGCTCGCCCGAAATCGGTACCTGCCGAGTCGCGATGGCCAGCGCTTCCTGCTCGTCGCGACCCCGAGTCGCGACGCGATGACGCCGACCACGGTCGTCCTGAACTGGTTCACCGATCTCGGGCGCTGAGCCGGAGGGCCCCGCAGGTGACGCTCTCCGCCGGTTCGCGCGTCGGTCCCTACGAGATCCTCGCGCCTCTCGGCTCGGGCGGGATGGGAGAGGTCACTCGATTTTGGATTTTGGATTTTGGATTTTGGATTCGGGATTGAGATGACAATCGCGGCGGGCAGTCGCCTGGGTCCCTATGAAATCCTATCTCCGCTCGGAGCCGGAGGAATGGGAGAAGTCTACAGGGCGCGGGACACGCGGCTGGAGCGGACCGTGGCGGTCAAGGTCCTGCCGCAGAATCTCTCGGCCTCTGCCGAAATGCGGCAGCGCTTCGAGAGAGAAGCCAGGACGATCTCGCAGCTCTCGCATCCGCACATCTGCGCCCTCTACGACGTGGGGCGAGAAGGCGAGACCGAGTACCTCGTCATGGAGTATCTCGAAGGAGAGACGCTCTCGGAGCGTCTTGTCAAGGGGCCTTTACCTCTCGAACAGACGCTGCGCTACGGGATCGAGATCGCGGACGCCTTGGACAAGGCGCACCGGCAGGGGATCATGCACCGGGATCTGAAGCCCGGCAACGTCATGCTGACGAAGTCGGGGGTAAAGCTGCTGGACTTCGGCCTCGCTAAGGCTTTCGCGCCGGCTGCGCCGGTCGAGAGCCTGACCTCGGCCGCTACCATCGGAAGAGACGTGACGCGGGAAGGGACGATCCTCGGCACGGTTTCTTACATGGCGCCGGAGCAGCTGGAAGGCAAAGAGACCGACTCCCGGACCGACATTTTTGCCTTGGGAGCGGTGCTCTACGAGATGGCGACCGGCCGGAAGGCGTTTTTGGGCGCGAGCCAGGCGTCGCTCATCGTGGCGATCCTGAGCACGGAGCCGCCGCCACTCTCCTCCGTCCATCCAACGACCCCCACGGCGTTCGATCGCCTCATCCGGACGTGCCTCGCGAAGGATCCGGCAGAGCGCTGGCAGTCGGCACACGATGTCGGCCTGCAGCTTCGGGCAATCCAGGAGAGCGCCTCCCTTCCCGTCCGCCCCGAAGGCGTTCCCCGGCTTGCTTGGAAAGCGTGGCTGCCGTGGCTATTCACAGCCATCGCGATCGCTCTTGCGGCGACATCGCTGCTCCGAGCAAGGAAGCCGACCGGCGCCCCCCAGACGATCCGGTTCGCCGTGCCGCCTCCGGCAAACGGCTCCTTCTCGTACTCGGTGGAAGCGTCCTGTCTCACCGTGTCGCCAGGCGGGTCGCAGCTCGCCTATGTCGCGTGGGATTCGCAGGGCAACAAGCGCCTGTTCCTGCGGCTGCTGTCCGCCACGGAGGCCCAGCCGATTCCCGGGATCGAAGCCGCGAGTTCCCCTTTCTTTTCGCCCGACGGCAGATCGATCGCCTTCTTCACGCCCCGCAAGTTGAAGCGCATCGAGCTCTCGGGAGGCGCGGCGGTCTCCATCTGCGACATCCCGCCGGCCGGGGGCATGTCCGGAACATGGAGTCAGAGCGGCGAGATCCTCTACGCCGGCGTCCATATGAAGGCGATTTATCGCGTCTCCGCGGCAGGCGGCACGCCGGCCGAAGCCATTCGGCTCGACCCCGCACGCGGCGAGGCGCGGATCGTCTGGCCCATGTTTCTGCCGGACGGCGAGCGGTTTCTCTACCTGCTGCGACATGTCGACGGCCATGGAGAACTGATGCTGGCGGAGCAGGGAAAGAACCCGCGTGTCGTCGCGCCGATGCAGTCGAGCGTGCAATACGTCGACCCGGGCTACCTCGTCTTCGCCAGGGAGGGGACGCTGCTCGCGCAGCGCTTCGACTCGGAGAGCGGACGAGTCGCCGGAGAGCCCTTCTCCGTGGCCGAGCACGTTCGGTACCTCCTCTCGACCGGAAATGCCTCTTTCGCGGCGTCGCGATCGGGCACGATAGCCTATCAGTCGCAGGAAGACGTCTCGCGTCTGACCTGGATCGACCGGACGGGGCGAGAGCTCGAAACCGTCGGCACCCCCGGCCTCTACAGGGAGATCTCTCTGGCCGCCGATGGCCGAAAACTTCTCTTCGACAGGGCGCGCAAGGAAACGGGAATCGGGGAGATCTGGTCGCTCGATCTCGAGCGAGGCACGGAGACGCCGATCGCATCGGCTGCCGATACGCTCGCGATGCCGCTCTGGCTGCCCGGTGGGAAAGTCGCCTACTCGGCCGTCCGCGGCAGCCCGCCGCAGCTCGTCCGCCGGGACCTCGCGACGGGCAAGGAGGAGGAGCTTCTTCCGCCCGGAGGGCTGCAGCAGGCGCAGGACGTTTCGCCGGACGGCCGAGTTCTCCTCTACACGGTGCGGGGCCAGCGCGACTTCTACGACGTCTGGGCGTATCCCCTCTCGGGCGGGGGAAAGCCGGCTCCTCTCCTGGAGGCGCCGTTTCACAAATACGAGGTCCGTTTCTCGCCCGACGGCCGCTTCCTCGCGATAATCTCGACCGAGTCCGGCCAGCCTGAGGTCTACGTAACGGCCTATCCGGGTCCGGGAGAAAGGATCCGGGTCTCGACCGGAGGAGCGGCGCTGACGCGCTGGAGCCGCGACGGAAGGGAGCTCTTCTACTTATCCGGAGACCGGCGGCTGATGTCAGTGCCCGTGCGCACGTCCCCATCACTCGGGCTCGGAACACCCACGCCCCTCTTCACGCTCAAGGGAAAGGGATCGTGGCCGAGCTTCGAGGTGTCCCCCGATGGAAAGCGCTTCCTCGCCATCGTGCCCGAAGTCATCGCCAACGAGCTTCCCTTGAACGTCGTCGTCAACTGGACGGCGGAGGTAGGGAAGTGAGCCTTTTGATCGGCTCTCACCTCGGTCCGTACGAGATTCTCGCGCCTCTGGGCGCGGGCGGGATGGGGGAGGTCTATAGGGCGCGGGACACGCGGCTCGGTCGCGAGGTCGCGGTGAAGGTCCTTCCGGCGGCCTTCTCCGCGGATCCGGATCGGCTGCGGCGCTTCGAAGAGGAAGCGCGCGCGGCCTCCGCGCTCAACCATCCGAACATCTTGACAATTCACGACGTCGGACAGCGCGAGGGTGTTCCCTACGTCGTTTCCGAGCTTCTCGAAGGA
>DASXTI010000186.1:0-5519 GCA_036505535.1 Thermoanaerobaculia bacterium | reverse complement strand
CGAGGACAGCGCGAAGGGCGTCGGGAGTGGCAAACCGCTTTTCGCCGGGAAGTGCGCTTTCCATGGCTCGTGTCAAGGCGTTCGCCGTTACGTACTGCTCGGCCGTCGTCTGCCAGAGCACCCCCGGCGGTGTGGCCGCCGGACTCCTTCCCCATGCGCTGAGGCCGACGACTCCTCCCGGTTTTACCATTTCGATCATCGAGGCGAGCGCCACGTCTAAATCCGCGACGTGCGTCAGAACGAAAGCCGCGATGGCCGCGTCCATCCGGCCGCGATGGCAAGGGAGCGACGGAAGCGCCGCCGCGACGAGATGCGCGCCCGCAAGTCTGCGCCTGCCGGCCGACAGCATCGAAAGGGAAGGATCGATGCCCACGACAAAGCCGCTGGGCGCGACTGCCTCCGCGGCCGCCGCCGCGACCGCGCCCGAACCTGTGCCGATGTCGGCCACGTGCATTCCCGGATGGATGCGCAGCAAGGCGACGAGATCGGCGGCCGGCGTGCGGAAATAGGCGGGTTCCGCGACCACGGCATAGTCGCCCGCGATGGCGTCATACGTCCGCCAGTCGTTGCTCGCCTCAGTCACGGGATGGGGACCTCGGCGGCGGCGACGAGGCAACGTCGAGATGCCTTTTCGAGGGACGCGGACTCGCGCGCCGCAAACCGTCAGGGCTTCAGTTCGTCGTAGATACTGTCGGAGACGATCTTACGGATCTTATCCAACCCCTTGATCCAGGTCTGATATTCGGGACTGGCATCTATCGCGGCCTCATCCTTGACAAACGCCGCCATGCTCGGATATTCGACCGAGGCGACGACCGATCCGGCGTCTTGTCCCGCGAAGCGCGCGCGCCAGACGCGAATCACGGCGGGGCTTCCGAGCTTCTTCAGGAGCGCCTTTCCCTTCTCGAGCTCCTTGACGTACGCGTCCGGGCTGTCGGTCTTCACCACCACGACTCGAAGGACGACGTGCTCGGCGGCAAAAAGCGTTGTCGAGACCGGGAGAATGAGAGCAAGAAAAAAGAGGGGGGCAAGGGCTTTCCATCTCATGACTTTCTCCTTCCTAATTGGGGGAGCCGGACTGATTGGGCGGATTCTATGCCCTCGGTGCGGAAGGCGGGAAGTTGGATTGCACCCTAGCGGCGGGCACGGGGACGCCTGCGAGACGCTTTTCGGCGAGGACGAGCGGGTTTGGCGCGCTTCGATAGGGTTCGGAGACGCCGGGTCGACTTCGCGCGCTTGCCTCCACCTCGCGGCGCCGGGCGTCGGGTGCGCTTCCGTCGAGCCGACGGGGCTTTACGTCGGACAGGGGTGGGAAAGCGCCAGACCGGGAGAGGAGACGGAGACTGTCCCTCCCCTTCCAGAAGAGGAAGGCCAGGTGCCGGCGGGGTCGCCGGCTGCGCCTCTCGAAGCTCGCGGCTGCGTTTCATGGCTTCTTGAATCCAGCGGCGTTCCGCCTCGTTTTCCGAGGCGCTCTTCTGCTCCGCGGAGAGACTCTCGCTGAGCCTGCGGATGAGCTCCGCGCGGGATTGCGGATCGAGCTTGATCGCCTCGGCCTGAAGCTCTTCCAAGGTCATCGGAATTGGCCCTTCCGTCAGCCGGCCAGCGCCAGGGCCCGCTGCGCAGCCGACGAGACACGGACGGGCGCGAAGAGGCTCTTTGAGTAGAGATAAGCCTGTCCCGACTCATCGACGATGCGAAGCAGCGACTGGGAGCCGACGCGAACTGCACCGAGGCAGCGGTAGATCTTGCAAGGCTCCAGTGAAGCTGGAAATCCTGTATTTCGGATGCAGACGACGAGACGGCGGGGAGCTGAGTTCGTTCTACGCATCCGCATCACGGCAGAATTCGTTTGATCTTGAATTCCTTTCGACCGATCCCATACCAGTGAACCTCTGCTCGAGCAGACGAGCCGTCTTCGAAGCGAATCCTCGCGATTCCCTTTCGTTTCCGCCAGCATCCTGGTCCATACGTTCGTTGAAGCCGCCGAAGCTCGCGAATCCGATGACCGATCGCGATGGTTTCCGCGTCCGTGATCGGGCCAACGAGCTCGAAGCCAATCAAGATTGTACGTCTGCCTATCGCTGAGACGACTCCATATGAATTGTCGTGAGCACGGAACTCCGTCTAGTCGTAGACCCCATCCGCGAACCAGGCGCCGTCGCGGCGGTCGCGGTAGATGCGATAGAGACCGCCGTCGGAAAGCTCGACGTCCCAGTAGTCGCGGTCGGCGGGATCCTCGGACCACCATCCTTCCTCCAAGGACCACGGGCCCGCGGCGATGAGGACTTCGCCCGAGATGGGAGGCGCGGCATCGGGAGGGGACTTGAGTTTGTAGGGGCGGCCCTCGCGGCCGCCCGCGTCAGGTCGGGCGGGGACGAGCCCCGCCCCTACGGCATCGATGCGAGTGGGATCGGACTCCACAATCACCTCGAGCGGCACCGGCGGTCTCAGCACGCGAACGCCGAGAAGGCCGCGCCCATCGCGCGCGGGAAGGCGTGTCCGCGGCGGCGGCGGCGGAGCGTAACCGGTCGCGGTAAAGCGCTCGGGCCGGTGTCCGTCGACCGCGCGCGGGGATCCGACGCGGTCGGCGCCGAGAAGGGCCGCCAGGCGCGCGATCGTCGTCGCGAGACGGTCGGGCGAGAGCGCGGCGGGACCGAAGAGAGAAAGCTGCGCGCGGCGCGGCCGATCGGGAAGCGCCGAGAAAGTAAAGCCGGCGACGGGCGCGCCCGGCGGCCGCGCCTCGAGCTCGAGGCGTACTAGAGTCAGGAGCGTCTTGACGTCGCGCGTCGGAGCGGGGAGCGCGATCGCGCGCACGTCGTGGCCGTCCGGGTCGAGCTTCAGCGCCGCTTCGAGACGCGTGCAGGCGAGCGCCTGGGACTCGAGGCGGCCGACGAGGCGCTCGAGCGCGGCGTTGGCAATGAAGAGGAAGGGCTCCAGCGAGGCGAGCGGCCACTCCAGCTCCATCCCCTCGGAGAAAGAGGGGGGCGCCAGGTACGGCTCGAGCGGGCGCGGATCGATACCGCGCGCGGTGGCATGGAGCGCGCGCCCGGTCTCGCCCAGGCGGCTCGCGATCTCGCCTTCGGGCAGCTTTGCGAGGTCGCCGATCGAGCGGAGGCCCCAGCGTTCGAGCGTGGCGGCGATCTCCATCTGTGGCGCGAGCCTCTCGAGCGGGAGAGGCGCGAGGAAGCTCGACTCCTCCCCTTCCGCGACGACCGTCGGCGAGTCGGCCAGTCCCGCGGCGACGCGTGATGCGAGCTTCGAGGCGGCCACGCCAACGCGAGCCGGCAGAGAGGCCTTCTCGGCGGTGGCGAGGATGTCGTGGGCGAGGACCAATTTTGGATTTTGGATTTTAGATTTTGGATTTACAGAGCCCGCCAACAGCGGATGACCGTCTAAATCCAAAAACACCACTCCTTCCTCCGCATCCTCGACGCGAGGAGAGAAGGACTCGGCCACTTCGAGCAGCGTCTGCTGCGCGGCGCGCTCGCACTCGCCGTCGCGTCCGCGCGCGATCAATCCGGGAACGAAGGCGCGCGCCTGGGGCAGTGTCATGCCGGCCTCGATGCCCGCCTTTCGCGCCTTGCGCGTCGCGGCGACGACACGAGCCGCGTTGCCGTTGCCTTCGAGGATTGCGACCGCGTCTTCCTTGAGCTCCGGCTCGCTCCGCAGACGCGCGGCGAGGGGAAAGAGCGGGACGAAGATGCAGGCGATCATGAGGAATTGACGATTGATGATTGGTGATTGACGATTGGTTGTTGACTCATCTGAATGAGTCGATTAGACTCATAATATGAGTAAGAGGCTTCAGGTTCTTCTCGAAGAACCGGAGCTGCGGGAGATCCAGCGTCTAGCTCGTCGCCAGCATATGACCGTGGCCGAATGGGTCCGCCAGGCGTTGCGCACAGCGCGGCGGATGACACCGCGAAGCGAAGCGGGCAAGAAGCTCCAGGTCGTCCGCGCGGCGGCGGAGCACTCTTTCCCCACGGCCGATATCGACGAGATGCTCCGGCAGATCGAGCGTGGCTACCTCGGCACGCCGTCACGTTGATCTTCCTCGACTCGAACGTCCCGATGTATCTGGTGGGAGCGCCGCATTCCCACAAGCGAGACGCGCAGCAGATCCTCGAGAGGCTCCTCGCGGAGGAAGAGCGCCTCGTCACGGATGCCGAAGTGCTCCAGGAGATTCTCCATCGGTACGTGGCCATCGACCGGCGCGACGCGATCCAACCCACCTTCGATGCTCTTCTGGGAATCGCCGACGAGGTCCTCCCGGTGGAGCTGGCTGACGTCGAGAGCGCCAAGCGGATCGTGCTTGGGAGCCCGAAGCTGTCGGCCCGAGACGCCCTTCATCTGGCTGTCATGGAGCGTCAGAAGATTGCGCGCATTTTCAGTTTCGATACGGGCTTCGACGACGTTCCGGGGATTGCGCGCCTGGCGCGGTGAGAGACCCGGGTCTCGCCCCTCACCCTCATCCGCCGGAGGAGGAAAAGAGCGAACCGCGTCGAGGAGGAAGAGCCGAAGCGGTTCCGCCAGCCCCGATCTCGCCCGGGCGTCCTTCTGCAGCGTCAGTCGCGAAGAGATTCCTGCGAGCAGCCGCGGGGTGCAGCCGGCGCCCTGCCAGACCGCACGCGCGGACTCCGCCGCGACGACCGCTTCGGCCGCGATTCCGCTGATGCGGTAGGGGGCCAGGAGAAGCAGCGCGGCGCCTCTGGAGCGCGCGACACGCTCGAGGCGCACCCATGCGGCGTCGGGCATGAAGCGGCCGCGCAGAGGGGCAAGGCCCAGGTCGACGACGACGAGGGGGAATCCCGTCGCAAGCAGCATCTCCGCGCTCGCGACGGCGTCCTTCAACTTCCGAGGGCGCACCCAGAGCAGACGATCCAACTCCACTCCCGCCGCCTGCGCCGCCTGCGGATCGAGATGGCTCCCGAGATCGACGAGCGCGGCCGTTTCGCCGCTCGCCGTCGCCGAAGCGAGGGCCGCGATGCCGACCGAGAAAAGTCCGCTCGATCGTCGGCCGGACAGCTCGACGAAGCCGCCGCGCGGAAGACCTCCGGCGAGCAAGCGATCGAGGCCAGGCACGCTCGAGGGAAGCGGATCCTCGTGCCGCGCGGGCGAGGGAAGGTCGCGAGCGCGCGTAAGCCTCGCGCCGAGACCGGTCAAAAGACCGAGCCCGGCGACTTTTTTCGCAAATCCCTTTCCCTCGAGGAGCTCTTCGAGTGCGCGAACTTGCGAAGCGCCCATGCGGCCCCCTCACCCCCGTGGAAGGTACGGGAGACGCAACTTAGGCGTAAATAAGGCGTAAGTCAAGAGGGATTAATTTAGTAAAGCTAGCCCGATATAATGTAAAGTAAACATGACATCAATCTTGCACATAGCTCCGAATGAAGAATCGCCTGCGGATTCTGCGCGCCGAACGCGACTGGTCGCAGGCGGAGCTCGCCGAGCGGCTCGCCGTCTCGCGACAGACCGTCAACGCGATCGAGACCGGGCGCTCCGACCCGAGCCTGCCGCACGCC
>DASXTI010000185.1:0-16430 GCA_036505535.1 Thermoanaerobaculia bacterium | reverse complement strand
TACACCGACTTCATTCAGACCGACGCTTCGATCAACCCCGGCAACTCGGGGGGGCCGCTCGTCAATGTGGACGGCGAGATGGTGGGCCTAGCGACGGCGATCATCGGCGGCGCGCAGGGCATCGGTTTCGCGATTCCCGTGGATCGGGCCAAGAGGATCGTCGAGGACCTGTTGCGCTTCGGCGAGGTCCGGCCCGTGTGGGTCGGCCTGCGCGGTAAGACCCTCCTCTCCGGCGAGGAGAACCGCCCCCGTGGCATGCGCGTGCGGGCGGTCTATCCGAGCTCGCCGGCGGCGCGCGCCGGCGTGCGCGCCGGAGACCAGATCGTCTCGGTCGACGGCGCCCCGGTCGACTCGCAGGAGGCGTTCGAGACGGCGCTGTCCACCCGCGGTCCGGGGCGTCCGTTGAAGGTCGTTCTTCGCCGGAAGGATGGTGACCACACGGTCGTATTGCAGGGCGAAGCGCCGCCGGCCGGTCTCGGCGCGCGAATTCTGCGAGAGGAGATCGGCATGGCCGTGCGGCCTACCGCAGAGGGGCTCAAGATCTCCATCGTCGATCGGGAGGGACTCGCGGCACAGGCCGGGCTGAAGACCGGAGATGTTTTGATCGCCCTCAATGGAACGCAGGTCAAGAACGCCGAGGACGTGGACCACGTGCTTCAGCGCGACTTCAACAAGAACACGCTTCTCGCCGAGATCGGAAGAGGCCGGTTCTCCTACACGCTGACGTTTCCGCTGGACTGACGTCCGAAGGCCGTCATCCCGAGCCGCACGGCGGCGAGGGCGCTCTCTCTCTGACGGCCGGACGCGACGGTCGCATCTATTCTTCAGCGGTCTGCTAGGATCGGGCGCCTTGCACGACGCGACATCCCCTCGCGTTCGCTTCGCTCCCTCTCCGACGGGCTCGCTTCACGTCGGCGGCGCCCGGACCGCGCTCTACAACTTGCTCTTTGCCCGCCACGAGAAGGGCACGTTCATCCTGCGGGTCGAAGACACGGACGTCGAGCGCTCTCGTGAAGAGCTGACGGCGCAGATCCTCTCGGCGATGGATTGGCTCGGCCTCGAGTACGACGAAGGTCCCTATTACCAGTCGAAGCGCTACGACCTTTACCGCGAGGCCGCCGGGCGACTTCTCGCCGAGGGGAAGGCTTATCGCGCCTTCGAGACTCCCGAGGAGCTCGACGCCGATCGCCGGAGGGCCGAGGCCGGAGGCCGCGCCTACCGTTACTCTGGGGCCGGCCGCGCGATCCCCCCCGAGGAAAGCGATCGCCGTGCGTCGGCGGGCGAACGCCATGTCATTCGTTTGAAGATGCCGGCGGAGACGATCATCGTCGATGACTTGATCCGGGGCCGGGTGGAGTTTCCCTCGGAGGCGCTCGATGACTTCGTGCTCGTGCGTTCGGACGGGCATCCTCTGTATCACTTCTGCGTATGCGTCGACGACACGGAGATGCGGATCACGCACGTGATCCGCGGCGACGATCACCTCGCCAACACGCCCAAGCACGTGGCGCTCTTCCGCGCTCTCGGCGCTCCCATCCCGCGCTTCGCTCACCTCGGGATGATCCTCGGCACCGACCGCAGGAAGCTCTCCAAGCGCCACGGGGCGGCAGCCGTCGAAGAGTGGCGCGACGCCGGAATCCTGCCCGAAGCGCTCTTCAACTTTCTGGCCTTGCTCGGCTGGTCGCCGGGCGATGACCGCGAGATCCTGTCGCGCACGGAGATGGAGCGCGAATTCACGCTCGACCGGGTCGGCGCATCCCCCTCGGTCTTCGATCCCGAAAAACTTCTCTGGATGAACGCGCAATACATCGCGCGGATGTCGGCCGAGGAGATTCGCAATGTCGTCATTAACGCTCCAACCGCAACTGCGGCAGCGAAAGCATTGCCGCCCAGCATTGCGATTAAGGCCGCCGAACTCCACCGAACGAGAGCGCGGACTCTCGTTGAAATGGACCGTGCGTTGTCTTCTTACGCGAAGGACCCGACGGATTACGATCCGGAAGGGATCAAGAAGCACGTGAAGCCGGATACCCCGCGGCATCTCGAACGCCTCGCACGCCGGCTCGAAGAGATGCCGGACTGGAGCTCGTCGACCGCGGAGGCGACGCTTCGGGAGGTGGCTGAGGCGGAGCAGGTCGCGGCCGCTAAGCTGATCCATCCGCTTCGTCTGGCGCTGACCGGAACGACGGTCGGGGCGCCGCTGTTCGACGTTGCGGAGATGCTGGGAAGGGAGACGAGCCTGCGGCGCCTCCAAAGGTTCATCGAGAGCGTCCGGGCGCAGACGCCGGCCTAGCAGGGTGCTGGTCCGAGGCCTATTGCCCGACCCGGTAGTCCTCGCGAAGACGCCTCAGGTCCTTCAAGGCGGTCCGCAGCACTCCGATCACGCGCGACACTTCCCGGCCATAGAACCTCATCTCCGCGTCGCAGTCGGTGAGACTGTAGACAGCCTCGTCTTTCTCCAGACGATCCTTCTCGAAGTTGAGCCTCTCGATCATCTCATCGAGCTCGGAACGCAGAACGAAGGCGACGTCGCGCACGCCGAGATAGCGGCTGCACTGCGGGCAATGAACCTCCTCGCTTCCGGCGTCCGGAACGCTGTCGATCACGAACTGCCGTTCACAACGGGGGCACTCGAAGACTTCCGGGACCATGGCTCTGACCGCAGAGTGTACCCGATCCGAGCGCGGCGATTCACGCGGCTCGGCTCGGCCGAATCGGGATGCGGATCCGTCATTTTCGGCTGTGCCATGGCCGGCGAAGTACGTACAATGCGCTCAGGTCTGCCCTCGGCGCGCCCTCCGAAGGCTCCGCCGGAGCCCGGTGACCGAAGCGATATCTCATGAGACTTCTCGTGGTCGTTGGCACCCGCCCGGAAGCCATCAAGATGGCTCCCGTCGTCCGACGCCTGCGACGCGATCCGGGGGCCTGCGACGTGATGCTTTGCGCCACGGCCCAGCATCGGGACATGCTCGACCAGGTCTTCGCGCTCTTCGAGCTCGAGCCCGACATCGATCTCGACCTGATGCGGCCGAACCAAACGCCCAACGAGCTCGCTTCCCGAGTCTTCGGAGCCCTGGACGGCGTGCTCGCGCGCGAGGCCCCCGACTGGCTTCTCGTGCAGGGAGACACAACGACGGCCATGTGCGCATCGATCGCCGCCTTCCATCGGCGGGTGCGCGTCGGTCACGTCGAAGCGGGCCTGCGGACCGGCGATTTCCTCCATCCCTTCCCGGAGGAAATGAACCGGCGCGTGGTCGACCTGATCTCAGAGGCAAACTTCGTTCCGACCCACCGGGCCGCGCGCGCGCTCGTCGCCGAGGATGTCGCCGACGCGAAGATCTTCCTGACGGGCAACACGGTCGTGGACGCGCTGCACGAGATCGCGGGACGCGAGGGGGACGTCGCGGAAGAGAACCTCGTCCTGATCACCGCGCACCGGCGAGAGAGCTTCGGCGAGCCGCTGGAGCGGGTCGTCCGGGCCATCGGCCGGCTCGCGCGGAGCTTCCCGGACACCCAATTCGTTCACGTGATCCACCCCAACCCCAACGTCCGGGATGTCGTCCGGCGAAACGAGGGTTTTCCAAACATGACGCTCGTCGAGCCCCTCGACTATCTCGAGATGGTTCGGCTCATGCGCCGGTCGCGTCTCATTCTCACCGACTCCGGCGGGATCCAGGAGGAGGCGCCGACCTTCGGCAAGCCGGTCTTAGTCCTGCGGGAGAAGACCGAACGACCCGAAGGGATCGAGGCCGGGCTGGCGCGCCTCGTTGGCACGGATGAGGAGCGAATTTTCGAAGCGGCGCGAGATCTGCTCTCCAACGGCGAGGCCCGGCGAGAGATGGCGGGAAAGGCGAATCCCTACGGAGACGGCAGGGCTTCCGAACGGATTGCCGCGATTCTCACGGGCCAGCCATACGATCCGTTCGTGCCGCCGGCATGAGAGGCCTGCTCCCGGAGTCGGGGCCGAGCGAATGAGGCCGCAATGGGAATCGGGCCTGCGCGGGAAGGTCTATGCCCGTCTCCGCCGCGCGATTCCGATCGGATGGCGGCGCGCGCTGCGCCGTCGCGTGAGGCCCGAACGGATTCTCGGCATTCAAAAGCCGCCCGTGGACATTCGTCCCCTCCCGCTGGACCCGGGCGTCTCGCAGTCCGGCCGCGCCGATATTCTCGTGCTTCCCGTCGTCGCCTGGTCCTACCGGCGCCAGCGGCCGCAACAGCTGACCGAAGCGCTGGCGCGGCGGGGCCGCCGCGTCTTCTACGGGTCGCTCGCGGGAAGCGGCGAGCCCGAAGAGCCCGTCGGGGCGGCACCGGGCGTGACCCTGCTGCCGATCGACGGGATCCGGCGTGAGGATCCCTCCGACCGCCGACTCGATGCACGCCCGCTGGAAAAGGCGCTCGCGGGGATCGCGGCGGCTCGCGAACGCTTCGACTTGCAGAGAGTCGTGCAGTTCGTCGAGTCCCCCTACTGGGGGCCGCTCGCCCTCGTCCTCCGCGATCGCTTTGGCTGGCCGATCGTCTATGACTGTCTGGACGCCCACGCGGAGTTCTCGACGAATCGGCCGGGGGTCCTGGCCGATGCCGAGAAGTCTCTCGCCCCGGCTGCGGACCTGATCGTCGCGACGTCGGAATCCCTCCGCCAGCGGATGGCGGAATGGAATCCGGTCTCTCGCCTGCTTCCGAATGCCTGCGATTTCGAGCTGTTCGGAAGCCTTCCGGCTCCCTCCCCCTCGCCGGGATGGCTCACCGTGGGCTACGTCGGCGCGGTGGACGAGTGGTTCGACATGGCGCTTCTCGAACGCCTCGCGTCGCTCCGGCCGAAGTGGCAATTCGAGATCGTCGGGGGCATGGAAGACGTGGCCCTGGAGGTTCCGCGCCTCTCCAACGTCGTCTTTTACGGAGAGGTGCCGTACCTCGACCTGCCCCGCCTCCGCGCGCGCTTCGACGTCGAGATCATTCCCTTTCGCCTCTCGCCGCTGACGCACGCGACCGATCCGGTCAAGCTCTACGAGGCGGCCGCGGCGGGCCGAACCATCGTCGCCACACCGATGTACTCCCTCGAGCCTCTCGCGCGGCGGAAGCTGGTGCGGTTGGCCGACACCCCCGAAGAGTTCGCCCGAGAAATCGAGGCGGCCGTGGCGGCGGGCCCCGAAAACGTCCGACGCCTGCGCGATTTCGGACGCCAAAACACCTGGGACATCCGGGCGGCGACTCTGGAGGACTGGATGGAAGAAATTGGCGACTGGCGATTGCCGATTGGCGATTAATGATTTGTGATTTCGTTCCACCTGAGACTTAAGACTTGAGACCCGAGACTTCTCCATCGATCCCCCCGGCCGCGGGCTTTCCTCTCTACGACTCCGCCCGGCGTCGGCCGCGCTGGATCGAGGAGGCGACGAACCTCTGGGCGTATCGCGGCCTCGTCCACGAGCTCGTCATCCGCGACATCAAGGTTCGCTACAAACGCTCGGTGCTCGGCATTCTCTGGACGATGCTCGCGCCGCTCTTGAACATGATCGCGCTGACGCTGGTCTTCTCGACGATCCTGAAGACCGCGATCCAGAACTATCCCGTCTATTTCATGGCGGGATCGATCTTCTGGACGTTCTTTTCGCAGACGACCTCGTCGGCAGCGTCGCAGACGCATGCCTCCAACGAGATCGCCAAGCGGATGTTCGTGCCTCGCTCGGTCTTCGTCGCGTCGGCCGTGGGTGGAGGACTCGTCAATTTGACCCTCTCGCTGTTTCCGCTCATCCTCATCGTGGCCGTGACCGGCTTCCCCATCCACGCGACATGGTGGTTCCTGCCGATCTCGGTTCTGATTACGACCCTCTTTACCGCCGGAATGTCGATGATCCTCTTCACGGTCGCTTCGCGCTTTACCGACATCCGCGAGATGTATCTGGTCGTCGTCCAGACCTGGTTCTTCCTGACGCCCATCGTCTATCACCCCTCCATCGTGCCGTTCCGGTACAGGCTCGCCCTGTGGCTCAACCCGATGTATTACCTCGTCCAGGTCTTTCGGAAGCCGATCTACGACGGGGTGATCCCTTCACCACAGCTCACGGGGAGCGCACTCGTGCTGTCGGTCGCCGTGCTCGTCACTGGATGGGTCTTCTTTTGCCACCGCAAAGACGACATGGCGTACTGGAGCTAGCAGAGTTGTGCCCGCCGCCATCCAGCTCGAGAAGGTCGCCCTCCACTACCGCGTACCGCGAGAGCGCATCTTCTCGATGAAGGAGTATGCGATTCGCCGCCTCCAGCGACGGATCGTCTACGACGACTTCGTCGCCTTGCGGGACGTCGATCTCGAGGTCCAGGCGGCGGAGCGCATCGGCGTCATCGGTCGGAACGGAGCCGGCAAGAGCACGCTCTTCCGCCTCATTGCCCGGGTTTTCCCGCCGACCTTCGGCCGTGTCGTCGTGGCCGGACGCATCGCGCCGATCCTCGAGCTGGGACTCGGATTTCACGGGGAGCTGACCGGCCGTGAGAACGTCATGCTCCAGGGGACGCTGCTCGGTTTCTCGCGAGCCGAGACCCGAAACCGGCTGGCACGAATCGTCGAGTGGGCCGAGCTCCAGGACTTCATCGACGCCCCGATCCGGACATATTCGACGGGAATGGCGGCGCGGCTCGCCTTTGCCATCGCCACGGACGTCGATCCCGACATCCTGCTCGTCGACGAGACACTCGCGGTCGGCGACGAGAAGTTCCAGCGCAAGTGCAAGGAGCGCATGGACGGCCTGCAGGGCCGCGGCAAGACCGTCATGCTCGTCTCGCACTCGACCGAGCACATCCGCGCCAACTGCGACCGGGCAATCTGGCTGCACCACGGGCGGGTCGTTCTCGATGGCAGCGCCGTCAAAGTGACCCAGGCCTACCACGAGTGGTCACTCGGAGAGTCGGACCTCGTTCCCCCGGTCATGTAGGCACAGATTCCCTCTGTCGCGGCGTCTCACGCCCCCGTCTCAGCACCGGCTTCCTCCACACAAAAAGGGCGCGGCCGAAGCCGCGCCCTCGAAGCCTTCAGGAATGATGCCTATTGACAGCTGATCCCGACGTGGAACGCCTTGTCCAGGAAGACCGACATCTGGCCGTTCGAGATGCTGTCGTTCGGGCAGAAGTTTCCGCCGCCGCAGCCCGCCGTCACGCCCTCGTTGAAGAGCGCCTCGATCCAGTCGGCGAAGAGGCTCGGGCACGGCACGTCGGCGAAGATTCCCGTGCAAGCCGGCGGGACGTAGCTCGAACCATGCTCCGCCTTCAGGATGAAGACCGACATCTGGGCGCGCGTGTTCGGGTTGTTCGGGCAGTAGAGCGGCGGATCCGCGCTGCAGCCCGCGGTGATGCCGTCATCGACGAGACCCTGGATGTAGTCCGCGTTGTAGTCGCCGGACGCCACGTCGTCGAACCCGCCCGCGTAGGTCGGAGGCACGAAGTCGGCGCCGTGGACCGCCCTCTCGATGTAGCCGGCCATGTCGGCGCGCGTGACCACGCCGTTCGGGCAGAAGTTGTTGGTGCCCGCGCATCCGGGGTACGGCGAGCCCGGCATGATGCCCGCGCCCGCGGCTCCGTAGATGTAAGCCGCAAACTGATTGTCGTCGGGCACGTCGAGGAACCGAACCGTGAAGCAGACGGGGTCGGGCGCCACGCTGTACGGCGTGTCCGTGAGGAACGTCAACTGCGCCCGATAGAGGCCCGGCGTCAAGCCCGTCGAGTCGAAGGTCACCGTCACGGGGAATGGATTGGAGCCGCCGCTTCCCGTGCCGTTCACCGTGCCCGAAGTCGGAATCTCCGAGAGCCAGGGGATGTCGTTGATGGCGCAGAAACCCGTCTCGCCCGAATCGGCCACGAAGATCGTCTGCGTGCCCTGATCGACGAGGATCAGGTTGCCGTCGCAGTCGATCTCCAGACCCGCGCCACCGAAGAAGTTGAATGAACCCGCGGGATTTCCGTTCTCGGTGATGAAGTAGCCGCCGATCAGGGTGAAGTTGTTCTGCGCATCGAGAACGTAGATGTCGTAGCCGCCGACCGGACCATGGTTGGTCTGGACGAAGAGGTGTCCGGTGCTGGTGTTGTATCCCAGACCCGAGATGGCCAGACCCACGTAAGCCGATTCGAGAATCGTTCCCTTCCCGTCGAAGTGGTTGATTACGCCGTCGTTCCAGGAACCGGAATAGTACGTATCGGTGACCGCGTCGTAAGCCAGGCCGCGCTCGGATGTCCCGAAGTTGGGGCAGATCTTGTTGCCCGTCGCCACCTTGAGGATCGGGTCGAGCTCGTAGATGCAGTTGTCGCCGCCGACGTTGACGCGCCATAGCTTGCCGGTCCGCGGGTTGTATGCGCCATCCGCGGCGAACACGCCCACCCAGGTGGTGTCGTCGATCGTGTCGCCGGTGAGCGTTCCGTCGACCAGATAACGGTAGTCCTTATCGTCGCCGCCGACGATCGCCAGATTCGAGACCCAGAAGTCAGGCACGTCGGTGTTGTAGGCGATGCCCCATCCATACGTGATGTTCGTGGGATACGAAGCCGAGACCTCTCCCGCCGCGAGCGGCTGCACCGGACGCGCGGCGAAAGCCGGGAGGTGATTGGCGTCTTTCGCGAACGCCTGACCCTTGGGGATTCGCGCCAGAGCCCGTGCCTTGACATCGGGATCCACGAAGAAACCCTGCGGACGCGCCAGGCCTCCTGGCGGAGGCGCGTTGAGCTCGTGAATCGTGAAGCTCGCCGTCGCGGCGCCGGTGTTGGTGATGTTGAGGGTCTGCTCGTCGGTGTCACCCGGATCCACAATCGAAGTGAGCGGCCGCGGACTCGCGTCGAGTCGTCCGGCCCCGAGGGAGAAGTCGAGACGTATCGTGCCGCCGGGGATGACCGTCGTGTTCTTGGTCTGCGGAGTGTAGGGAGGCAGCGAGGCCTCGAAGGAGTGGGGGCCGTCGTCGGCATACAGGATATAGAGCCCGTCGTCCTGGTTCGGGTCTTCCGGCGTGGCAAACGTCGTCGTCGAGGTCCCCTTGGCCAGGTTCTCGACCGTCGCGCCGCTCAAGCCGAAGCCGGTGTTGGCGTCGCGCACGTTGCCGACGACGAGGCCGCCCGGACCCGGCTGGCAGGCGGCGTTGCCGAACAGGAAGTTGTCGACCTGCCACCACCACGTGAAGAAGTTGTTGTAGTAGTGGAAGCGCGCCCGGACGTCCGGCTGGCCGGCCGCAAGCCCGGTGATGTCGATCGTGTGACGAATCGGTCCGCGCTCATCCACACCGTTGCGCTGGAAGACGTTGGTCCAGGAGGTCCCACCGTTGGTGCTGATGTCCACGTCCGCGATGCCGTTGGATCCGGCGAAGCAGCAGAAGAAGTCGCTATTGAACGCGACGACCGCGTTCGGCTGGCCCGTCAGATCGATGGACGGAGAGTGCAGCTCGCTGTCGTCGAGCACAAACCCGTCGCAGTTGCTGTTGGCCACCGCGAACGGCCCGGTCCCGCCGGTCAGGTTGAAGAAGAATCCGCACGGGTCCGCCGACACCACGCTCCATGGGTTGCCCGAATTCGTCACGAGGGACCATCCGGGAGGAACGACGCCGGCGTCGAAGTTCTCGGCGAGCGCGCTGCTACCGAAGTTGTATCCCGGTGCGTTGCACGTCTCCGGATTGACCGTCAGAGTGAAGTTCTTGACCACGGCCGGAACGAAGACCGTCAGTGGAACGGGTCCGCCGCCGGGTAGGTAGCCGCTGCTGACCGCCGTGACCGCGAAGTTGTAGGAGAGCCCCGTCACCAGCGTGAGCGAGTAGTAGCCGGTCACCGGATCCGTATAGAGCGTGAAGGTTGGCGCGCCGGGGCCGGTGATGACGAGCTTCGCGTAGAGCGGCCAGCCGCCGCCCGAGCCGTCCTTCACTGTTCCGTTGACAAAAACGGTCGGGGCCGGCGAGAGAACGAAGTCCTGAACGGTGTCGCCGCCGTCGGTGACTTCCACGTCGTTCACTGTCTCCGGCAGGAACCCGTACTTGGAAGCCGTCACGTCGTAGGTGCCGACCGGCAGAACGAAAAGGTAGTGGCCGGAAGCGTCGGTCGTCGTCGATGAGAGACCCGCCGTGACCGTCGCACCCGGAATCGGGTTGGTGCCGTCGCTCACCGTGCCTTCGAGCGTGCCGGAGGGGCCCGTCGTACAGCTCGGGAACTTGAAGGAGCCGATGCGTGTATTCCAGTCACCGGCTCCGTACATCGTCGTGTACCAGAACGTGCACTGATCCACAGGGTCCGTGACGATCGTGGAGTAGTCGCCCCAGCGGAACCCGCCGAAGGGCTGCGTGCTGTCGAAGAAGGTGCCCTCCCCCTGTGCCATCTCCCCGAGCGGGTCCGTGGAGAGCCGGCCGGTGTAGTGGACCGAGGGATCGACGATGGCGGCGCTGCCGTCGCTCGAGGCGCTGAAGCCCAGGGCGATGTTGCCCGAGGCGTCCTGCCCGATCGAGCCCATCCAACGGTAGATGCCGTCGTCCGGTCCGTACGTGCCCTCCTGGTACAGGGTCGGGCCTCCTCCGTTCGGCACGGCCGCAAGCGGATTGATGCCACGGACCTCGTGCCACCGGGCGCCTCCCTGCTCTCCGCTTTCGGAAACGTTCACGTCGTGCAGGAGCAGCAGCGAGTCGTGGTCCGTGAATACGCGATAGTCGGAGCGGTACATCGCGAACGGCAGCGTCTCGAGATTGCCGCCGCCCTGCTGCGGCGCTCCGTTGAACAAGTTCGGATCGAAGTCGGCGATGTCGATGTCGGGGAGCTGAGTCAGAAAGGAGTTTAAGGGATTCGAAAAGTCCGTGAAGGTCTGGAAGAGGTGAATGACCGGCGAGGAGGAGCCATCGGTCGCGGGATGTCCGTAGCCGATGTAGGTCTCCAACGACCCATCGGCCGGGACGTTGGTGCCGCGGAGATCCGCCGGCAGCAGTCCGTCCAGGGAGGGCGCCAGCTCGCCGACGTCGAAGACCTGCGCGGTGCCCGGACTGCCTCCCAGCATCGCGGCGCGGTCGAGGGCGATGATCTTCATGCCAGTGAAGTCGGCGAAGTTCGCGAAGTTGCGGACGGTGATGTAGTAGCCGTTGTTGATGACCGCCCCGCCCGCGCCGGATCCGGGGATGGGCCACAGTCCGACTTTCGGGTAATCGTTCAAATCGGTCAAGCTGTAGAGAAAGTCATACTGGAAGTAGGTGCCGAGCGCATCGCTCGTGGTCGAGACGGCGACGCACTGGTGGAATCCATCGGGGCCGCCCGGATAGGCGAGCTGGCTGACCCACCACTGGCTGGCGAACTGGTCCCAGCGTACGAGGACGTCGCCGCCGTTGAAGTTGTTGCACGGATTCTCGGGCGGCAGGCCGGACCAGAAGGAATTTCCCTCGAAGGGTCCTCCGAGAGTGGTGCCGCTCTTGTCGGTCACGAAATAGGAGAGGTTGACCCATTGCAAGACCTGGGAAGGGCTGACGTCCAATGTCGTATCGGCCGGCTGCACGCCGTCGACATCCGGAATGCCGTCGTAGCTGACGATGGGATCCGGAATCAGTCCCGCGCCCGGTCTCCTCTGAATCAGCGGATCATGAAACTTGGGCAGGTTGGGCCTTGGATGGAGCTGCGGCGGCTTGTTCGGAATCTCTCGAAGAGTCCTGCCATGAGAGGGGGGCGGCGCTAATCGCAGCGGCCTCGACACGCCAGACGCCACCGCGTGGATCGTCGTCGGTTTGACGACCTTTGCTCCCGCCTTTGGTTCGACCTTTGCGCCGAAGACCGCGGGAGTCGAAACGAGGAAGAGACCCGCAACGATTGTGACGATCAAGGCAGAGAGCCTTTTCGCCGAGCTCCGGTACATGCCGTTCCTCCGTTCGCTTAAAAAGGGGACTGGGAATCGCGGGAGACTTAATCACTCGGCAAGATTTGCGTCAACAAAAAATTTTTCCGGTACACGCGTTTGAAGGAGATGCACAGAAACTTGTGCAACGCGGTCTGCTTATCGATCAGGAGACTAAGTCGAGAGGACGGGTCGCGAGCCGCCCGTTAAGATTGAGAGAAGGCGGCGACGGAGACGGGAACGCATTCGAGCGAACTTCGGCGCGCTGCGAAGCGACGCGAGTGCTACGGGAAACTGAATATGTTCAATATTCCGTCGACCGCTCGCTCCCTTCCTTCCTTAGGGCAGGGGCAAGTTGAACATCTTCGTCAGAAAAACCGCCATCTGGGCGCGGGTCACGGGATTGCCGGGGCAATAGTTTCCCCCGCCGCAGCCCGCCGTGACTCCTCGAGCCGCCAGGTCCTCGATCCAGTCGGCGTACTGACTCGGACAGGGCACGTCGTCGAAGACTCCGCTGCAAGCCGGAGGCGCGTAGGAGGAGCCCTGGCTCGTCTTCAGCAGGAAGACCGCCATCTGCTCCCGCGTGACCGAGTCGGAGGGGCAGTAGTCGTTGCCGCCACAGCCGGCCGTGATCTGCCGTGCCGCCAGGTCTTCGATCCAGTCGGCGAATTGGCTGGGGCACGGCACGTCGTCAAAAACTCCGCTGCAGGCAGGAGGCACGTAGCTCGAGCCCTGACTCGCCTTCAACAGGAAGACGGCCATCTGAGCGCGGGTCGTCGAGGCGTCCGGACAGTAGAGCCGGAAACCGCACCCCGCCGTCACGCCGGCGTTGTAGACGGCCTGGATGTACTGGTAGGCGAAATGGGTCGTCGGGACGTCCAGGAAAGTGGGGTTGATGTTGAAGGTTTGAGCGTTGGACAGCCCCCCGCCCGGGGCGGGATTGAAAACGCTGACCGATGCCGTGCCGGCGGCCGCGATGTCGCTCGCCGGAATCGCGGCGGTCAGTTTGGTCGCCGAGACGAAGGTCGTCGGCCGGTCCGAGCCGTTCCAGCGGATGACGGATCCGTAGACGAATCCGGTTCCGTTTACGGTCAGCGTGAAATCGGGATCTCCCGCGATCGCGGCCGCCGGAGAGAGACTGGAGGCGGTGGGAACGGGATATGGCGTCTGGACGAAACGATAGATCGCGCCGCCGAGGTTTGCGACGTAGAGCTCTCCGCTCTCGTCCTCGCCGAAGCTCGAGAGTATGTAGGAGGTATCGAGGAGCTGCTGCGTCGTCCACGAGCCGCCCCCGTTCTGAGCGGCGGCCCAGATCTGACCCGAGCATTCGTCTCCGTAAAGGTAGGTCCCGTACAAGGACGGGATCGTCGTGCCGCGATAGCGGAAGCCCCCGATGATCGCGCAGCGCCCGCCATTGTGGTCGTACTCCAGGATCGGAAGCGTGAGCGTGCCGTCGTTGCAGTTGGTGGGGGGGTTATAGCAATGAGTCCCTTCCATCCGACGCCAGCCGTAATTTTCGCCGCCGGCATCGCCGGCCGGCTGAAAGTCGACCTCTTCCCAGAGGTTCTGTCCGACGTCGCCTATCAGAAGGTCACCGGTCGCCGAGTCGAAGCTGAAGCGCCACGGGTTGCGGACCCCATAGGCCCAGATCTCATGGCAGTCGCTGGGGTTCCCGATGAACGGATTGTCGGGCGGGATCGCGTAGGGCCTCGCCGTGCTCTGATTGCACGGAATCGTTCCGGTGCCATTGACGTCGATGCGGAGCATCTTTCCGAGCATCACCGACAGGTTCTGCGCGTTGTTGGGCGGGTCGCCGCCGCTGCCTCCGTCGCCCGTCCCCGCATACAGGTAGCCGTCCGGCCCAAAGAAGAGCTGCCCCCCGTTGTGATTGGAGTTGATGGGGTGCGGAACCACGAGCAGGATCAGCGCCGAGGCGGGGTCGGCCTGATCCGGATCGGAAGAGACCTGGTAGCGCGCGATCGTGATGTCGCCCGGATTCCCGATGTCGTCGGTGTAGTAGACGTAGAAGAACCCGTTGACGGCATAGTTCGGGTGAAAGGCCACGGAGAGCAATCCCTGTTCCACGCAGCAGGAGACCAGCGTGTGGACGTCGAGGAACGGAGTCGGCAGCAGCCCGCCGTTCTCGAAGATTCGGATGTAGCCCGACTGCTCGACGATGAAGAGCCGCCCCGAACCGTCGCCGGCGTTGGCCACGTGGACGGGCAAGGAGACCGAACCGGTCACGAGTGACAGAGAGACCGTCGGATTTCCTCCCAGCGGCGCCGGCGTGCTCGCCCACTCCGGGCCCGCCGGCGAGCCGCCGAAATTGCGCACGCCGTCGGAGGGGCCGCCGGAGGCGCCGGAGCTGTCCGCGATCGCGTCGCCTGTTCCCTCGTCTAAGTGGTAGAGGGCGGCGGTGCTGGCGTCCGGAGCGAACGGTGACCTCGGCCGCGTGAACTCGCTCCTATAGCGAAGCACCGATGAGAGGCGGATCTCGTCGAGGAAGCCGCTGTAGGCAGGACCACTGTCGTATTTCTCGGCGCCGAAGACCAGATAGGGATCGTTCGAATCCGCGGGCGGGGACCCGTCGGGATACGATACGTCGCCGCCGGGGCCACTCGCCTCTGCTTCGAGGATCCCGTCTAAGTAGAGCCATATGTTGCCGGTAGCCAGTTCGCGCTCGACGGCCACGTGATGCCAGGCGTCATCGAGGACGTTGCGGGATCCGCAGATCGTCAGATCACCGGTGCCGTCGCCGCTGACGCCGAATACGAGCTTGCCGCCGGCGATCGAGACGCCGAACTTGCGGTCGCCGTTGGATCGATCGCGGTCGACGAGTACGTTGCCGTTGACCCAATTCGCGTTTGCGCCGCAGGCGACGGCGGGAGCCGTGTTGTCCGCCGCCGCCGCCTTCATCCAGAACTCCAGCGTGAAGTCGGTCGCGCCGACGTCGGCCGGAGGACCGGGGTTGGAGTTCGACGGGTCGTCGATCGGAATCTTGATCCGATCGAGGTCGCCGGTGCCGTTCCCGTGAAAGCGGAGCGAGGAGGCCGCGGAGGCGGCGACGGGTGGAAGCGCCAGGGCGAGGGCGAGGGCACGAATGGCCCAGGACAGAATTCCAGGGACACGCATGGTGGCGATTGTAGAGCAGCCCTGCGCGCTCCCGGAAAGCGACGGAATGGATTAATGTGACGTAAAGGTGACCGACGTCACGAGGCCTGCTCGATGGCTCGACGCGAATCGCGGCGAAAGGGCCCTCGCCGCGCGTGACGAGCGTTCGATGAGCGCGGGCAAGCTCCTTCTCTTCGGCAACGTGAGCCAGCCCCCTTATTGCAACAACCTCTTTCCTCCCGTCCGCGCCTTTCAGAAGATCTTTCGCACGACGGTCGTCGAGCCGCAGCGTTTCGCCGGATTCGTCACGACGGGGGGCGCCCGCCCGACGCTGATTCCGGACAACGCGGTCATCGAGAACACGGACCCGTCACCCGACGTCGTGGTCTGCCTCGGCGGCGCGCTGCACTTCTCAAAACGCGCCCTGCGCATCTTTGCGAAGGAGACGGTCCTGGCGGGCTTCGCCCTGTCGGATCCCTACGGCCTGCCGGCATCCTTGATGATCGCTCCGCAGTTCGACCTCTTCTACACGCAGGACTGGCAGACGGTCACGGATTACGCGGCGTTGGACATCCGCGTGCGGCGCTGCGACCCCGCGACCGATCCCGAGCTGTACCGGCCGATGCGACTCGAGCCGGATTGCGACATCCTCTACTACGGCAAGTGGACGCCGCAGCGGAATGATCTCGTCGCGGCTCTGTCCGCGCGTTTCCGAGTCCGCGTGCACGCCTATGCCGGCGAGAAGCGATGGAGCGTTCCCGTCTTGCCGCAGGTCGACACCCCGGAAACCCTCTGCGCGGCGATCAATCGTTCGCGACTCGTCCTCGAGACCGCTCTCCTCGATGATGCCGAGGGGAAGTACCGCGGCGCTCTCCACGTCACGCCGCGCGTCTTCTTCGCGGCGTCGTGCGGCGTGCCCTGCCTGATCGAGTCGTTTCCAGGCCTCGAGAAGTTTTTCGACCCCGGCGCCGAGGTCGTGGCAGCGACCTCGAAGGAGGATCTCCTCGAACAAGCCGGCAGGCTCCTCGCGGATGAGGCGTCTCGCTCCGCCATGGGCCGCCGCGCACGGCAGCGGGCTCTTCGCGATCACACGTGGGATCGTCGTGTCGAGTCATTCCTGCTCGACCTGCGCCAGTGGCGCTCGCAGCCGCATCCGCGCCCGACGCGGTGATCGACACGAGATCGCTTCTAATGAGAAAAGCCGACTCAAGTTCGCGGCGCGGGATCGCTCCTAATGAGAAGAGGTGACTTAAGTTCGCGACGCGAGGAGTCTCCCGAGCGGAGCGAGGGAGGAGGCTCGCGTCGCGGGAGCCCGCAGCGCTCGCGCAGCAGCGCGACGCGACAAGGGCGACGTGTGCGCCGCGGGAGCGGAGCGTGGCGAGGGATAAGGCTCGCGGTCGAGGCCGCATCCGGCCGAGCCGCGAGCCGATGGCGAAGCCGGATCCCGAGCAAGCCACGCGACGTTTCTGGCTGGGAGGCAGGGACTCGAACCCCGATTCAC
>DASXTI010000184.1:0-7506 GCA_036505535.1 Thermoanaerobaculia bacterium | reverse complement strand
AGGGCCGGCCGCGGATTCGCGCGGCCGACCCGTGGCGAAAGGGAGTCTTGTGAGAACTACGAAATCGTCAGGCGATCCTCCACGCGCTGCACTCCTGCGGTCTCGAGCGCGACCTTGAGAGCCTGATGCTTCTCCTCGGCGCTGTGGACGGTTCCGGTGAGAATGAGGATGTCCCCCTGAGCTTCGACCTGGATCTGGTCGGCGGCGATCTTCTTGTCGGCGGCGAGGCGAGCCTTCACCGCGTTCACGATCGCATCGTTGGCCGCAGGCGTCGTGGAGGAAGCGGTCTCGGCTTCCGGTGTGGTCGAAACGACGGCGACGGCGCCCGCAACGACGGTCAGTTGATCCGTCACGTCCCGCACGCCTTCCGTCTCGCGCGCGAGCTTGAGCGCCTTGGCGCGGCTGGCCTCGCTCTCGACGGTTCCGGTGAGCGTCACGACGTGCCCGGCGCTGGCCACCTCGATGTGCGAGGCGCCGAGGTCCCGATCCGAGGTGATCTTGGTCCGCACCTTGTTGACGATGCTGGCGTCGGACTCGGCGCACGCGGCCGAAAGAAGCGCCACGGCGAGCGCGAGGAGGAGGCTTGAGAACTTCTTGGACATGACCCTCCTTATCTCCGAGCCACGCGGGCTCGTTTTTTGAGGGGATTGCAGGTTTCATGCCCGTCCCGGACCGCTCTCTTGGGGAATCCCACCGCGAACGGCTATTCTTCACTCGGAGGTGCTCGCGATGGCCGCCGACAAAGAGCAGGATCCCACCGTCCCCGCGACGATACGCGCGGGTCGAAAGCGGTGGGAGGAGTCTTCCCACAAGTCGTTCGCTAAGGCACCGCCCTGGAAGAAGGACTGGACGACGACCTCGGGCGCCGAGGTCGATCCCCTCGCCGGCCCCGACTCCCTTCCGGGCTTCGATTTCGAGCGGGACCTCGGCTGGCCCGGAGAGTATCCCTTCACACGTGGCGTGCATCCGACTGGCTATCGCGGGAAGCCCTGGACGATGCGCCAGTTCGCCGGCTACGGGACGGCCAAACAGACCAACGCGCGCTTTCATTACCTCCTCGATCACGGGCAAACGGGGCTTTCGACGGCCTTTCACCTCCCGACTCTCTACGGCTACGACTCGGACCACGAAATGGCGCGCGGCGAGGTCGGCAAGTGCGGCGTCGCCATCGATTCGCTGCGCGACATGGAGGTTCTCTTCGGTGGCATCGACCTCGGGCGCGTGACGACCTCGATGACGATCAACTCCACCGCGCCGATCGCGCTGGCGATGTATCTCGCGGTCGCCGAGAAGCACGGAACCCCCTGGGAGAGAGTCGGCGGCACTCTTCAGAACGACATCCTCAAGGAATACATCGCCCAGAAGGAGTACATCTTCCCGCCGCGCCCCTCGATGCGACTGATCACGGATCAGTTCTCCTTCTGCGCGAAGCGCGTGCCGAAGTGGAACACCATCTCGATCTCCGGCTATCACATCCGCGAAGCGGGCTCGACCGCCCTCCAGGAGCTCGCCTTCACGCTGCGCGACGGCGTCGAATACGTGAAGTATGGGATCGAGGCGGGGCTCCCGGTGGACGAATTCGCGCCGCGGCTCTCCTTCTTCTTCAACTCCCACAACGATTTCTTCGAGGAGATCGCCAAGTTCCGCGCCGCTCGCCGCATCTGGGCGAAGACGATGCGCGAACGCTTCCATGCCTCGGATCCGCGCTCGTGGATGTGCCGCTTCCACACGCAGACGGCCGGCTGCTCGCTCACGGCGCAGCAGCCGTACAACAACGTGGTGCGCACGGCCGTCCAGGCCCTCGCCGGCGTGCTCGGCGGGGCGAACTCGCTTCACACCAACTCGCTCGACGAGACGCTGGCTTTGCCGAGCGATTTCGCGGTGAAGATCGCGCTGCGGACTCAGCAGATCCTGGCGCACGAGTCGGGCGTGGCGAACACGATCGATCCGCTGGGCGGCTCTTACTTCATCGAGGAGCTGACGACGAAGATGGAGCGCGGCTGCTTCGACTACTTTCGGCGGATCGACGAGCTCGGCGGCATGGTCGAGGCGATCGAGGCCGGCTTTCCGCAGCGGGAGATCATGGATGCGGCTTACGCCTACCAGCGCGCCCTGGACTCGGGCGAGAAGATCGTCGTCGGCGTCAACGAGTTCGTCGATGATGGCGAGCAGCCTCTCTCGATCCTCTATGTCGACGAGTCGGTGGAAGAAGCGCAGAAGAAGGCGCTCGCCGAGCTGCGCCGGACGCGGGACGACAAGGCCGTTTCCTCGGCGCTCTCCACACTCCGGCAGGCCTGCGCCGACGGTCGCAACGTCATGCCGCCGCTCATCGAGGCGGTGAAGACCTACGCCACCGTGGGCGAGATCTCCGACGTCATGCGCGAGATCTTCGCGACCTACGAGGAGCCGGCGGTATTTTAGCCGTCGCCCTCGCTTGCTCGGGGGCCTGCTGGTGCACCGGGCCGCGGCTCGCCGAGCCCGGCCTCGACCGCGGCCCTGGCCCCCTCGCTGCGCTCCGGCTCCCGCAACGCGAATCGTTTCGCTCGGTTACTTCGCGAAACTTTGTCGCGTTGCGATGGAGTCGCGGAGGTTTCGCCGCGAGCAATAGCCACGTCATCCCGAGCGGAGCGAGGGATCCCGGACTCGAAGCGCTAGGCCGGCCCTCCCCGCCCGTGAGAAAATGACCTCATGACAGAGAGAGACGCAGTCTCCTTCGCCTCGATCGATCAGGCCGTGGAGGCCCTTCGGGAGGGCCGGTTCGTCGTCGTCGTGGACGACGAGGATCGGGAGAACGAAGGCGACCTCGTTCTGGCGGCGGAGAAGGTGACTCCGCAGGCTATCAACTTCATGGCGCGAGAGGGGCGCGGCTTGATCTGCCTCGCCTTGACCGAGGAGCGGTGCTTGGAGCTGCAGCTTCCGCCGATGGTCGAGGACAATACGTCGAACTTCGGAACGGCGTTCACGGTTTCGATCGAGGCGCGAGGACGGACGACCACCGGAATCTCGGCCGCCGATCGCGCCGCGACGGTGCTGACGGCAATCGACCCAGCGGCGAAGCCATCGGACTTGAACCGCCCGGGCCACATGTTCCCCCTCCGAGCGCAGAGGGGAGGAGTCTTGAAGCGTGCCGGACAGACCGAGGCGTCGGTCGATCTGGCGCGCATCGCGGGACTGAATCCCTCGGCCGTGCTCTGCGAGGTGATGAACGAGGACGGCACGATGGCACGAGTGCCGGACCTCGTGAAGTTCTGTCAGCACCACGACTTCCTCATGGTCACCGTCGCCGATCTCATCCGCTATCGGATGAAGAATGAAAGGCTCGTGCAGAGGATCGCCTCGCCCCAGCTGCCGACCCGGATGGGGGAGTTCCGTCTCTTCGCATACCGCAGCGACGTCACGCACGAGGAGCATCTCGCGCTCGTTCTCGGCGAGATCCGGGAGGAGGAGCCGGTGCTCGTCCGCGTACACTCTCAGTGTCTGACGGGCGACGTCTTCGGCTCGGCCCGCTGCGACTGCGGCGAGCAGCTCGAGCTCGCCATGGAGAAGATCGTCCAAGCCGGCAAGGGCGTTTTCCTCTATCTCCTACAGGAGGGGAGAGGCATCGGCCTCATCAACAAACTGAGGGCCTACGAGCTCCAGGACCAGGGACACGACACGGTCTCGGCGAACGAGAAGCTGGGGTTCCCGCCCGACATCCGCAACTACGGCGTGGGCTGCCAGATCCTCCGCGACGTCGGTGTGCGGAAGATGCGGTTGATGACCAACAACCCGTCGAAATACGTGGCGATCGACGGCTATGGGCTCGAGATCGTCGAGCGCGTGCCGCTCGAAGTCCATCCGACCGAACGCTCTCGCAAGTACCTCGAGGCCAAGAAGAACAAGATGGGGCACCTGCTCAAGCTGGTTTGACTTCGGACGCTTCTATACCCCGCATCCCCGAAATCCGCATATTCTCCGGAGGACCACAAGGAGGAACGGTATGTCGGCGAAGACCTTCGAGGTTGTCCGGGGCGGTCCCGGTCCCCGCTTCGTGCGCCGCGTGATCATTGCGATCGTTCTCTTCGTGCTCCTCGTTATCGGCGGTCCGGTCACAGTCGTTCCCGCCGGCCACGTCGGTGTGAAGGACTTCTTCGGCAGCGTGTCGCCGAACGCCCTGACGCCCGGAGTTCACTTGGTCCTTCCCTTCACGCGCGTGATCAAGATGTCGATCCAGACCCAAGAGGTCAAGGAGACCGCCGAGGTTCCCTCGAAAGAGGGCCTGGTGATGGATCTTGAGGGCTCGCTCCTCTTCCGACTGGATCCGACGAGGGCCGCCGAGATCTACAAGACGGTGGGCAAGAGCTACCAAGAGATCGTCGTCCACCCCCAGATCCGCTCTGCGATCCGCGAGATCACGGCCTCCTACGAGGCCAAGGCGCTGTACTCGGCCGAGCGCGAGCAGATCGCTCGCGAGACCTTCGAACTCTTCCAGAAGATGGCCGGCGGCCGCGGGATCATCGCCGAGGCGGTGCTTCTCCGGAAGATCGGGCTTCCGCCGATCGTGGCTCAGGCGATTCAAGAGAAGCTGAAGGCCGAGCAGCAGTCTCAACAGATGAAGTTCGTCCTCCAGAAGGAGCAGCAGGAGGCCGAGCGCAAGCGGATCGAGGCGCAGGGCATCGCGGATTTCCAGAAGATCGTCGCCCAGGGGATCAGCCCGCAGCTTCTCGAGTGGAAGGGAATCGAGGCGACCGAGAAGCTGGCGATGAGCCCGAACACCAAAATCGTCGTCGTTGGGAATCCGAAGTCCGGGCTGCCGATCATTTTGGGAGGGCAGGAGAAGTAGTTTGTAGTCTGTAGTCTGTAGTTTGTAGTTCGGTCCACCACCGACTACTGACTACCGACTACCGTAGTACCAGCGTTCCAGCCGCTCCGGTGAGACGCCGAGAAAGTAGCCGCCGACCACTTTCCACACGCGCAGAACCTGACGCAGAGGTCCGCGCGCGCGGTAGCGCCGCGCGGAGGTCACCGTGACCTCGGGCCGGATGACGAACCTCCCTGCGCCGCGAAGCCTCCGGACGAGGTCGAGGTCGTCGCAGATCGGAAGAGGGCGAAAGCCGCCCGCCGCCTCGTAGGCGTCCCTGCGGCAGAAGATGCCCTGGTCGCCGTAGGGAAGCCGCAGAAGGCGCGACCGGAGGTTGGCCCACCAGGCGATCCAGCGCATCGGCGGGTCGGCATCCTCGTAGGCGAGTGAGAACGCGCCCGCTGCGGCCCCCCGCGTGACTTCCTCGCGGATCAAGTCCAGCGCGTTTTCCGGAGGCGTAGAGTCCGCATGGACGAAGAAGAAGACCGACCCTCGCGCCTCGCACGCCGCGCGCGCGAGGCAGGCGCCACGAGTCCCTTCTCTCGCATCGACGACAATGAGCTCCGCGCCGGGCATGGAGGCGAACCGCTCGAACGACGCGGCGGCGCCGGGCGGCTCGTCCTTGATCGGAACGATGACCGAGATCATCGGCGCCACGGATGCTAGCATCCGCGATGACATGAAAATTCCGATGCCGGCGGCGGTTCTGGCCGGCGGCGCCTCGCGGCGGATGGGGAGGCCGAAGGCGTCCCTGGCGTACGGCGCCGGAACGCTTCTGGAGTACCAGACGAACCGGCTCGCGGAGCTCTTCGAAGAAGTTCTGGCGGTCGTCAAGGGGGCGCCGGAATCGCCGGTCGGGAGAGCGCGCGTGGTCTGCGACGCCGTCCCGGAGCATGCGGCGATTTTCGGCCTCGTGCGAGCCATGGAAGAGGCCGTCGATCGGATCTTCGTGCTCGCCGTCGACCTGCCGGCGATTCCTCCTCTCCTCATCCGCGCCATCGCGGAGCGGGGAAGGACGACCGCGGCCCCGGCGCTCGTCCCGCGCGCCGATGGACGGCTCCAGCCGTTGGCCGCGGTGTGGCGACGAGCCGCGCTGGAGACGGCGCGGCGGCGCATCGCGTCCCGCGACCTCTCGCTCCAGGGCCTGGCGCAAGAGCTCAACGCGGAAATTTTCGACGAGCCAGAGTGGCGCTCGCTCGATCCCTCCGGGACGGCCTTTGCGAATCTGAACACGCTCGAGGACTACGCGTTCCTGCGGGAGAGGGCATGAGCGACGAGGAAGAAACGCGGCGCGACAAACCGCGCCGTCCGCGCGCCAGCGGTCCCCTCCGGCGGAGCGTCCTTCACGTCGATACCCGCGGGAGAGCGCGGATGGTCGACGTCGGCGAGAAGCGCGCGACGCGTCGCGTGGCCGTCGCCCGCGGAACGCTCGCCATGGGGCGCGCCGCCTTCGATGCGCTTCGGGCCGGGCGTCTCGCCAAGGGGGACGCGCTCGCCGTGGCGCGCCTGGCGGGGATCCAGGCGGCCAAGCGCACCTCCGAGATCATCCCGCTCTGTCATCCGCTGGCTCTCGAGTCCGTCGAGGTCGGAATCGAGCTCGCGCGCAATCGGCGCGAGGCCGTCGTCACCGCGACGGCCCGCATCACCGGGAAAACCGGCGTCGAGATGGAGGCGCTGACTGCGGTTTCGGCGGCGTGCCTCGCGCTCTACGACATGATCAAGGCACTCGATAGAGGAGCGGTGATAAAGGAGATCGTGCTTCTGGAAAAGTCAGGCGGGCGATCGGGGAGGTACCGGAGAGATTGAAGATTGGCGATTGCCGATTGCCGATTAGGGAGACAGCCCACTAATCGCCAATCTTCAATCGTCAATCTTCAATTCCCTAGCCTCCCCTCGTGTGCATCTCGAGATGCGGATCCTTCTTCAGGTCCGCCAGTGGAACGAGCGGGGACCGTTCGCGCAGGGCGAGACGCTCTTCGGCCCCGCGGTCGGTCCGGATGCGCCAGGCGGAAGCGATCAGGTCCCGGAGCTCGCCCACGGATGCTCCGGCCCGCAGCGGCCGCCTCAGATCGATTCCGGAAGTCGCGTAGAGGCAGAGGTACCAGAGCCCGTCGGCGGTCAAGCGGCTCCGGTCGCAGGAGCGGCAGAAGGGAGCCGTCGTCGAGGCGATGATCCCGAAGCTCGTCCCATCCGGAAGGCGAAACCGTTCGGCCGGCGCCGAGGATTCCACCCGGATCGGAGCGACCCCGCCGTAGTGCCTCTCGAGCTTCTCGAGCATCTCGGCGCGGGAGACGACACGCTCGCGCGACCAGCGCGTCGCGCCACCCACGTCCATGTACTCGATGAATCGCACCTCGGCGCCCCACCGCTTGCCTCGCTCCAGCAAGGCCACGATTTCCTCCTCGTTGACGCCGCGGATGACGACCGAGTCAATCTTGAGCGAGGCGAAGCCGGCTCCCGCGGCGGCGTCGATGCCTTCGAGGACGCGGTCGAGCGCGTCGAAGCGCGTCAGCTCCCGAAACACTTCGGGTCGGAGTGTGTCGAGGCTGACGGTCACGCGCCGAAGCCCGGCCCGCCTCAAGTCTCGGGCCTTTTCAGCGAGAAGGACGCCGTTGGTCGTCATGGCGAGGTCGTGGATTCGCGGTTTCTCCGCCAGGATGCGTACC
>DASXTI010000183.1:0-10949 GCA_036505535.1 Thermoanaerobaculia bacterium | reverse complement strand
CCGACGGCCGCACCGTGCTCTTCAACGATGATGAGCGGATCTTCTTGCGCTCAACCGACGGCGCGGCACCGCCGGTTCAGCTCGGTCGGGGCTACAGCTTCGCGCTCTCGCCCGACCTCAAATGGGTCGCCTGTTACACCGGGCGCGGGCTGCAACCCGAAATCACGCTCCTGCCGACAGGAGCAGGACAGCCCAGAGTTCTCAAAGGCGGCGGAGTTCTCTATTCCGGTGGCGGCTTCTGGTCCCGGGACGGCAAGAGACTCCTGCTCTACGGGCGGCAGCGGGGCCGCCCGCTGCGGACTTTCGTCCAGCAGACCGAAGGAGAGTCTCCTCAACCATTTACGCCGGAAGGAGTCCTCGCGACCGACTTCTCCCCCTCCGGCAGCGAGGTCCTGGCGAGAGACGAGGAGGGAAGACTCCTCCTCTTTCCCGCGGCAGGAGGTTCACCGCGTCGGTTACCGGGCCCGGCCGAGTCAAGGGTCGAGTCGAGTGACGATGTAATCTGGAGCTCCGACGAGCGATTTCTATTCGTCATCGAGCGCTCGCCTCTCTCGGCGCGGGTCTTTCGCAGGGAGATCGCCACCGGCCGCCGAGAGTTCTGGAAGGAGATCTCCGTCTCCGATCCAACCGCCGTCTTGATGTTCGCGCCGATGCTGGCTCGCGACGGGAAGTCCTACGTCGCCAGATGCTGGCGCGAGCTGACAAACCTCTACCTGGTCGAGGGGCTCAAGTGATCGCCGGGTCCCGTCTCGGCCCTTACGAGATCCTCTCGCCTCTGGGCGCTGGCGGGATGGGGGAGGTCAAAGGATTTGTGATTTGTGAATTGTGATTGGTGAATACCAGTGACCGTCTCGGCGGGTAGCCGGCTCGGGCCGTACGAGATCCTTTCTGTTCTCGGGGCCGGAGGAATGGGCGAAGTCTATCGGGCGCGGGACTCGCGGCTCGGGCACGAGGGGTCGCGATCAGGGTGTCTCGCGTGGGGACGTCTCGCCGTTGCATGGGCGCCTGGCCAAAGACCCAGGTGGCTGTTCTCTCAGTCGGGGAGAACGGGGAAGCCCTCCCTGCGCGCCGCGTCGGCCAGGCGGTCGTCCAGGGTCACGAACGGAAGGTCCGCCGGCCGCTCTTCGGCTGCGGCGAGCAGGGCGGCGAGCTGCAGCGCATCGGCGGCTCGCAGCGGGTGGATGCCGAGGAGCCGGTCGGCTCGCGTACGGATCTCCTCCGAGGGAACGACGACCGCCGCGGCCTGGTCGAAGCCGAGGAGCCTTCGCCGGGCAGTCTCGAGCTGTGCGGCCTCCAGATCTCCGGCGCGTACGCGCCGGTGCAGGCTCGAGAGACATTCGGTTCGTGTCGTCCACCACGTCCAGCACTCCTTGTGCGAGCGAAGCAGCCCTGCCATGGTCCGGGTCTTCGGCTCCGTGACGAGCAGGGGAACGATGGCGGAGCTGTCCCAGAACCTCAACGTCCACTCCGGCGCTCTTCCAGGAGGCTCCGCAGAAGCTTCCCCTCGGGGTCTCGGACGGGCGACGGCTTCCAAAGGTCGGGAGAAAGTTTCGTCGACCCCGGTCGCAGGATGCCCGTGCGGATGAGGCGGTCTTTTCGTTCGCCCGCTGGTTCTGCGCCGAGGGCGGGAACGAGCCGAGCGATCGGCCGCCCGCGCTCCGTCACGAGGACCTCTTCGCCTCTCTTCACGCCGTGCAGGTACGCCGAGAGCGAAGTCTTCAGCTCGGATATCGACGCTCGTTTCATGAGACCATTATAGGCTGATTCAAGAGACCAGAATGGCCATTTCCACCGGCATGCGGCTCGGGCCTTACGAGATCGTTGCACCTCTCGGCGCGGGCGGGATGGGGGAGGTGTATCGGGCGAAGGACTCGCGGCTGGGGCGGGAGGTGGCGATCAAGGTGCTGCCGGAGCGGCTCGCCGAGTCGCCCGAGGCTTTGGCGCGATTCGAGCGGGAGGCGCGCGTGGTGGCATCGCTGTCGCACCCGAACATCCTCGCGTTGCACGATTTTGGGCAGGCCGATGGGCTTGTCTATGCGGTGACGGAGCTCTTGGAGGGGGACACGCTGCGGCAGCGGATCGTCAGGGAACGCTTGGCCTGGCGCCGGGCCGTGGAGATCGCGAAGGCGGTTGCCGAGGGGCTGGCCGCGGCGCACTCGCGCGGGATCGTCCACCGCGACATCAAGCCCGAGAACATCTTTGTGACCTCGGACGGACTCGTGAAGATCCTGGACTTCGGTCTGGCGCGTCCACCCGTGGCCGGTTCCGAGGATCAGACCTCCACGCCAACGAAGTCGATGCAGACGGCGGCGGGAACGGTGCTGGGAACGGTCGGCTACATGTCGCCCGAGCAGGTCAGCGGGGAACCGACCGAGGCCCGCAGCGACATCTTTTCCCTGGGTTGCGTCCTGTACGAGATGCTAACCGGGAGGCGGGCCTTCGGCGGTGCGTCGCCCGGGCAGACGATGGCGGCGATTCTCCGGGACCACCCGCCGGAGATTGCCGACTCGGGCACGCGGGTACCCGAGGGGCTGGATCGGATCGTGACGCGCTGCCTCGAGAAGAGTCCCGACGAGCGGTTCCAGTCGGCACGGGACCTGGCGTTCGCGCTGACGGAAGTGTCGGGAGGCTCGGCGGCGATACCCGCCCTGCCGAAGCTGCGCGCAGTACGCCGCCCGCGGCGGTGGTGGGCTGTCTGGGTCGCGGCTGCGGTGCTTTTGGCGAGTCTGTTCCTTTCGCGCGGCCGACTCCTCCCGTCCTCCGGGAAGATCGATTCGCTCGCCGTACTGCCGCTCCGGAACCTCACGGGGGACCCCGGCCAGGACTATTTCGCCGAGGGAATGACCGAGGCGCTGATCAACGATCTCGCCAAGATCTCGGCTCTGAGGGTCCCCTCGCGCACGTCGGTGATGCGCTACAAGGGCACAACGATGTCTGCGCCCGAGATCGCGAAGGAGCTCGGCGTGGACGCCTTGGTCGAAGGCTCGGTGGCGCGTAGTGGGTCGCAGGTGAGGATCAGCGCGCAGCTGATCGAGGCCGCCAAGGACAAACATCTCTGGGCGGACTCGTTCGAGCGAGAGCTAAAGGACGTGCTGGCGCTCCAGGGCGAGGTCGCGCGCGCGATCGCGCGGGAGGTCCGTGTGAAACTGACGCCGGAGGAAAAGGGCGGGCTGGCGGCGGCGCGCCCGGTCGATCCGGAGGCCTACGAGGCATACCTTCAGGGGCGCTACTACTGGTACCGCCGCACGCCTGCGGACGCGATCAAGAGCCGCGACTTCTTCCAGAAAGCGGTCGATGAAGACCCGAACTACGCGGCCGGCTGGGCCGGCCTGGCGGCGGCATACCATCTGCTGAGTTCGACTCCTTACAGCATGATGGCGCCCCGCGAAGGTTACCCGAAGGCGCTCGAGGCGTGCCGGAAGGCGATCTCGCTCGACCCGAACAACGCCGAGGCCCATGCGATGCGCGGGTTGGTTCGTTTCTTCTTCGATCGGGACGCGAAGGCGGCGGAGAGTGACTTCCGACGGTCCCGGGAGCTCGATCCGCGATACGCGCAGGGGCGTCAGCTCTACTCTTTCATGCTTCTGTCCCTCGGAAGGATGGATGAGGCGATTCGTGAGGCGAAGGCGGGACGGGACCTCGAACCGCTCTCGCTAGTCCAGAATGCCAACGTCGGTTATGCGCTGCACTTGGCGCGGCGTGACGACGAGGCGATCGAGTGGTGCCGGAAGACACTCGCCATGGATGCGAACTTCCTGCGCGCGCGCTGGATCCTTGGGCTGGCCTACCAGCAGAAGCGTATGTACCCCGAGGCGATCGCCGAGCTCGAGCGGGCGCGGGAGCTTTCGGGAGACGGGCCGGCCTATGTCGCCTCGCTCGGTCACGCATACGCGATCGCGGGGAGGGAGGCAGACGCACGCCGTTGCCTCGAAGAAATGAGGCGCACGTCGGAGCGGCGGTTCGTCGCATCCGAGCAGATCAGCCTCATTCACGTCGGCCTCGGGGAGCGGGAAGCTGCCCTCGACCTCCTCGAGAAGGGCGAGGAAGAGCGCAGCAATTGGCTGATGAACATCGCCATTGACCGACGCTTCGACCCGCTCCGCTCCGATACGAGGTTCCAGCAGCTCTTGAGGCGACTCAACCTGCCGGCGGCGCCTCCGCAATGACTTTGTCCGCCGGTGTCCGCCTTGGCCCTTACGAGATCGTGGCTCCGCTCGGTGCGGGTGGGATGGGAGAGGTGTACCGGGCGAGAGACGCGCGGCTCTCGCGCGAGGTGGCGATCAAGGTGTTGCCCGAGCGATTGGCTTCGGATCCGGAGCGTTTGAAGCGGTTCGAGAAGGAAGCGCGGGCAGCGTCGGCGCTGAACCATCCCGCCATCGTGACGGTCTACGACATCGGCGAGACGGACGGCGTGTCGTGGATCGCGATGGAGCTGGTGGAGGGCAAGACGCTTCGGGAGCTGCTCGTCTCCGGGCCGCTGCCGGTGAAGCGCGCCTTACAGATCGGGGCGGCGGTGGCCGAGGGGCTGGCTCGGGCTCACGAGTCGGGTATCGTGCATCGGGACTTGAAGCCCGAGAACGTGATGGTGGGCAAGGACGGGCTGGTCAAGATCCTCGACTTCGGATTGGCGAAGCGACGACTGAGTCCCGCCGACAAGGATGAGACGAGCACACCCACCGAGACGGGGACTCAAGCCGGAGTCGTTCTCGGGACGGTCGGCTACATGTCGCCCGAGCAGGTGTCGGGGGAAGAGATCGACTACCGATCCGATCAGTTCTCCTTCGGTGCGGTTCTGTACGAGTTACTGACCGGGAGGCGGGCGTTTCAGAAGAGCACGGCGGTCGACACGATGTCTGCCATCCTGCACGAGGAGCCGGAGCCGATCGCCCAGAGAACTCCACAGGCTCCGGCGCCGGTGCGGTGGATTGTGGAGCGGTGCCTCGCCAAGGAGCCGGAGGACCGGTATGCGTCGACCAAGGATCTCGCGCGTGACCTCGCCACGGTCCGCGATCGGCTCTCCGAGGCGGGCTCCGGTGAAGCGCTCGTCTCGGCCCCATCTCGACCTCGCGCCGCGCGGTGGATGACCCTTGGGGCCGTGGCCCTGGTCGCCGTGTCTCTCCTCGCGGGCAAGTGGCTCTGGAAGACCCCTACGCCTTCCCAGCCCTCATATCAGAGGCTCACTTTCCGCAGCGGCTTCGTCAACGCCGCGCGCTTCTCTGCGGACGGGCGGACGATCCTCTACAGCGCGCGTTGGGACGGGGAGCCACCTCGCATCTTTCTGACTCGGCCCGAAGCTCCCGAATCGCAGAGACTCGATCTTCCCGATGCGAATCTGGTTTCCATCTCGTCGAGCGGTGAGCTTGCCCTGATTACAGGGAAGACTCAGATCGAACAGGGTTGGTTCGTCGCGCCCGGCACGCTCGCCACAGCGCCGCTGGCTGGCGGAGCGCCCCGCGAAATTGCCGAAGACGTTACATGGGCTGATTGGAGTCCCGACGGCAAGCAGATGCTCGTGGTTCGAGGCGGCCAATTGGAGTTTCCCCTGGGTAAAGTCATTCATCGCGGGGGCGCCTTTCTTTCCCGCCTCTCGCCGGCGGGCGACCGAGTCGCATACTTTGAGAACTTCCAGCTCCACGTCGTCGATCTCTTAGGCCAGGAGTTGAAGGCGGTGAACGACGCCGTCTCCAAACTCAGAATGCGAAGCCTGGCATGGAGCGCCCCGGGCGACGAGATCTGGTTTACGGCTTCGGGCCAGGCCGGCGACACGCTTCGGGCCGTGAACCTCGCTGGCCGAGAGCGCGTCTTGCTGCGAATGCCCGACGAATTGAGGGTGGAAGACGTTTCGCGAGACGGAAGAATGCTCCTTGTCATCCACCATCGCCGCCACGAAGTCTGGGTCGGCTCCCCCGGCGAGGCGAGAGAGCGGAATCTCACGATCTTCGGCGCTTCGAACGCCATGGGCATTTCCGCCGACGGAAAGACGCTGCTCGACAACGAGCGCGGCGGGTTCTACCTTCGACGCAGCGACGGCTCCCCTCCAAAGAAACTCGGTGAAGGGTTCGGCTCGGAGCTCTCGCCCGATGGGAAGTGGGCCGCCGTCGTGCGCCCGGGTCCGCCGTCGCGCCTCGTTCTCGTTCCGACAGGCGCGGGGCAGGAGCGGCCGTTCGAGGCAGGGGCAATCGAAGAGTATGAGAGCGACTATGTTCGATGGTCTCAGGACGGGCGGAGATTGGTTTTCGGCGCCCATGAGAAGGGACACGCCTTCAGGCTCTATGTCCAGGAGGTCTCTGGAGGCGCGCCGCGGCCCGTGACCCCGGAGGGCGAAGACGCGGGGTACGCATCGTTGTCCCCCGACGGCCGCTTCGTGCTCGTTCGGGCGGGAAAGGACTTTTGGATCTACCCGACCGACGGAGGCGAGAAACGGCCGGTGAAGGGCTTTCTTCCGACCGACTACATCTGGAGAAACTGGAGCGAGGACGGCCGCTTCGCCTACGCATGGAACATCTCCGAGCTGCCCTTTCGCGTCTTTCGGGTGGAGCTTGCGACCGGCCGGCGCGACCTGTGGAAGACGATCACTCCCCAGGACCCCGTCGGCATCTGGAACGCCGATCTCATGCTCACGCCCGACGGAAAGTCCTATGCCTACAACTGCTCGCGCGATCTCGCCGACCTCTATCTCGTGACGGGCGTGCGCTAGACTCCTGGCAACGCAGGGAGGTCACGCTCCTGGCGACCGGGCAGAGGTTCGGATGGTCTTTCGCTCTCCTGGCATTGTTCGTCTGCAGAGCAGCCGCCGCGCAGACGACGGGCCGAATCGAGGGAACCGTGCGCGATGGCGCCGGCGCTCCTGTTCCCGGCGTGACGGTCGAGGCGACGAGCGGAAGCCTTCAGGGTACCCGCGCCGCAGTTTCGGGACGGGACGGTATCTTCAGAATCCCGGCGGTTCCTCCCGGCTCCTACCGCCTCCGCGCGACTCTGGCCGGATTTCGGGCGGTCGAGATGACCGCGACGGTCTCGCTCGACGCAACCGCAACGGTCGATTTCACGCTGCTGCCCTCGGCGGAGGAGCAGGTCCTCGTGTCGGGAGAGGCGCCTCTCATCGACGCGACCTCGACGACCTCTGGCGCCAACTACACGAGCCGGATCGTCGCGAAGCTCCCTGTACAACGCAATTACGCAGACATCGTCCGCGCGACGGCCGGTGTCGCGACAGACAACGGAGACACGCAGGGCCGGGGGCTGGCCCTCACGATCTACGGGGCGACGTCGGTCGAGAACCAGTGGATCATCGACGGTGTCAACACCACAAACGTGATCCGCGGATTTCAGGGCAAGGCGATCAACAACGAGTTCGTCGAGGAAGTCGAGGTCAAGACGGGAGGGTACCAGGCCGAGTACGGCCGGGCCCTCGGTGGCGTGATCAACGTCATTACGAAGTCGGGCGGTAACAGCTACCACGGCGACGCCTTTGCCTACTATGATTCCCAGGCGACCCGCGCGGCGTCCAATGCGGACAACGACCCGCTTTTCGTGTCGATGCGGATCGTCGATTACACGCGGACCGATTTTGGGTTCGATCTCGGCGGATACCTTCTGAAGGATCGGCTCTGGTTTTTCGGCGCCTACGACCGCGTGAATCTACCGGCGAAAGTCTCCCGGACGCGGTCGAACCGGTTCGTCTCAGCCGATGAGCGTTTTCCGCTCGACGGCACCGACACTCTCTACTCGGGAAAGCTCACCTGGAACGTGACGCCGGAGACGACGGTCGTCGGAACCGTGTTTGCGGATCCGACCGAGAACTCCGGGGCGGGCAGCTCCGACCCCCGACAGAGCATTTTCAGCGTCCGGCCGATCACCAATCCCGAGCGCAGCACCTGGGACTCGACCCGTACAATCGGCGGAGTCGACTACGCGCTGCGTGTGAATCGTCTTTTCGGCTCTCACGCACTCGCTGTGCTGCAGGGATCGCGCCACGAGGACCGCTTCGGACTCGTGCCGGCGGACGGCGGCGACGAAGTCCGCACCGCCGACCGGACGTGTGAGGGCGGGACGCTTACGGATCCATGCTTTCCACCGTTCTTCCCAAATTCCGTGGTCGGCGGAATCGGTCGCGTTGAAGGCGCCACAAACAACAACCGCTCCAAACGCGACCAGGCTCGGAGCGACGTCTCTCTCTACTTCGGGCCCCACGAAGTGAAGACCGGAGGCGACTGGGGGCGCTCCTCGACGACCGCGCGAAGCTACTACTCGGGCGGGCAGAGGGTAGACCATCTAAACGAGTACGGAGTGCCCTATTACGCGCACAGCTTCTTCGCGACGAGTCCGACGGACTTAACGCCGACTGATCTCGTCGCCAGCCCGCGGACGGTCGAGCTCAGCGCCTACCTGCAGGACTCATGGCGGGCCAAGCCCGGCCTGACCGTGAATGCAGGAGTTCGATGGGATCAAGAACAGATGCTGGACTTCCAGGGCGTGACGATCTTCACGTTGACCGGCGAGTGGTCGCCGCGGCTTGGCGTCGTCTGGGACCCGTGGCGGGACGGCCACACCAAGCTTCAGGCCTCGGTAGGGCGTTTCTACTGGTCCTTCCCGACGGACCTTTCCGTGCGGGCGTACGGCGGTGGGTTCGACATCACGACCTACAACTACGACCCGATCGACTTGACTCCCGATCCGACGGTCCCGCACCACGAGCAGCCCCTGTCTTTCGGAGGCACGTTTCGCGAGCCCGTCGACACGGGACTCAAGGGCGCCTACCAGGACGAGCTCGTGATTGGAATCGAGCGGCTGCTCGATCCGAGCCTCTCGATCGCACTCCGAGGGGTCTATCGGCGCCTCGGACGGACGATTGAAGACCGCTGCGATCTCGACTACAACAGCCCCGAGACAAACTTCAGTCAGTGCGCTCTCGTGAATCCGGGTGGCTCCGGGTGGTTCGCGGGCGGCGACGTGCCGGGCCTCAACGGACTCGACGAGCCTTACAGATCCTATTCGGACACCGTCGCGCCGATCGGTCCCGTGCGTCGTTTGTACAGGGGCATAGAAGTGACTGGACGCAAGTCCTGGGGCGACCGAGCCTGGGTCCAGGCCTCATACGTCTACTCGTCCCTGCGCGGGAACTACACCGGGGGCGTGAGCTATGCGTTTGGCCAGACGGACCCCGGCATCAACGGCGATTTCGACTACGCCGCCCTGCAGCGCAACGGCTACGGCCGTCTCGCGCTGGATCGGCCACACGCTTTTCGTCTCGATGGGTTCTGGGTGAGCCCGTGGAGGGTGTTCGTCGGTTTGCAAGCCTTCGTCGAGTCCGGTGCGCCGGTCTCCCGGCTGGGCTACTACAACGGTGGCGCCTATTTCGCGTTCATTCTGCCGCGCGGCAACGACGGCCGCTACCCGACGGTGGCGGAAGCGAACCTGAGTCTGGGCTACCCGTTCTCGATCGGTACCGTGACCGCGACGGTGCAGCTCAATCTCTACAACGTGTTCAACCGCCAGACCGTGACTGCCCGCAACGAGTTCCGCTCCTTCGTGCTGCCCCCCTCCGGCTATCCCGACTCCATCTTCGACCCCAACCAAGAGCAGACGAACCCGGAGTACGGAAGGCCGACCGCGCGCCTGGACCCTCGCCTCTTCCGGGCGGCATTGAAGATCTCCTTCTGAGCCTCTCGTGATGTTGTCCGCCGGATCGCGCCTTGGTTCCCGCTCCCCGCGGCGCCGGTGGGATGCGTGAGCTATAGCAGGCGCGGGACACGCGCTGGAGCACGGACTCGCGTGCCGCCCAGATGATGCAATGCTGTATATAATACAGGATTAGAGGACGAAGGATATGCCAGTACGTCTGAACATCACAATCGACGAGGATCTCTACCGGCGCCTGAAGAAGGAGCTACCCGCTAAGGGCATCAGCTCGTTCATTGAGGACTCCGTGCGCGCGCGGCTCTTTCCGGACCGACGGAAGCTCGATGCGGCGTACAAAGCGGCCCGCAAGGAGCACTGGCGCGAAGGTCTGACCGCGGACTGGGTGGCGACGGAAACCGAGGGCTGGCCACGGTGAAGCGCCCGCCCCGCCGCGGCGATATCTACTGGGTCGCTTTGGATCCCTCGCTCGGGACAGAGATTCGGAAAACGCGCCCGGCCGTCATCATCTCGAACGACTCGTGCAATCGGTACGGCTCCCGAGTTATCGTCCTGCCGGTCACCAGCAATATCGACTCTCTCTATCCCGGCGAGGCTCGCATCGAAATCCACGGCGCGCCCGCCAGGGCCCTTGGCGACCAGATGCGCTCGATCGACAAGTCACGGCTCCGGTCGAGGATCGGAACTCTGAGCCGTGACGAGCTTCTCGACGTGGAGGAGGCCGTTCGAGTCACGCTCGCCCTTACGCCATAACGGGTGGCCTGCGGATGACGCTTTCCTCTGGGACTCGTCTCGGCCCTTACGAGATCCTCGCGCCGCTCGGTGCCGGCGGGATGGGAGAGGTCTATCGGGCGCGCGACACGAGGCTCGGCCGCGAGGTGGCGATCAAGGTGCTGCCCGATCGGCTGGCCTCGGACCCGGAGCGGCTGAAGCGGTTCGCCAAGGAGGCGCGGTCGGCTTCGGCTCTGAATCACCCCGCCATCGTGACGGTCTACGACATCGGGAGACAGACGGTGTCTCGTGGATCGCGATGGAGCGGGTCGAAGGGAAGGCGCTGCCAGAGCTTCTCTTCGGGGGTTCGCAGCCGATCAAGAGAGGACCTCCAGCCGGTTGACGCTGGCAATGATATGGCCATACCATTTGGTATGGCCACAACTACGATCAGGTCCACCTACGCCCTGGACGTCCCGTCGGTGAAGGCGCTGGAGGAGATCGCGCGGTCCTGGAAGGTTTCGAAGTCGGAGGCGCTACGCCGCGCGATCCGGCTGGCTGCCGCTCAGGAGCCCCCACGCAGCAGCGACGGTGTGGCGGCC
>DASXTI010000182.1:0-4300 GCA_036505535.1 Thermoanaerobaculia bacterium | reverse complement strand
CGGGTCATCACCGATCGCGACACCGGTCGGTCCAAGGGGTTCGGGTTTGTCGAGTTCAGCAACGCGGACGAGGCCAGGCAGGCGCTGTCGCTGAACGGTACCGACTTCGGCGGTCGATCGCTCACCGACAACGAGGCGCGGCCTCGGAACGACAACGGCGGGGGCGGCCGCTCGCGCTACTGACCGGTTCTCGTCCCAGTGATTCCCGAGGCGGGGTTTTGAACCCCGCCTCTTTTTTTTGGATAACCCTGGCGCTCGGCTCTGCGTACGGTTTCACAAGGGGACTGATCTAACCTGACGCCGCGCATGGAGCACAAACCAGCACCCATCGAGCGCATAGAGAACCGTTGGCCGGTTGCGTCGCTCGACCTGCGGCTCCTCGCGTTGCTGGCGGGAGCGAAGCTGCTGATCCACCTCGCCACGGCCGGCCGGTACGGTTACTTCCGGGACGAGCTCTATTTCCTCGACTGCGCCCGCCACCTCGACTGGGGTTACGTGGACTGCGCTCCTCTGATTGCGGTATACGCGAAGGTCGCCCTCTCACTCGGCGGTTCTCTGGCGGTTCTGCGGTCGATCGCCGCGCCCGCCGGAGCGGCACGGGTGGCGCTGACGATGGTGCTCGCGCGCGAGCTTGGAGGAGGGCGCTTCGCCCAGGCGCTCGCGGGGCTGTGCGCGCTCGCGGCGCCCATCTACCTCGGCATGGACAGCATCCTGACGATGAACGGCTTCGAGGCGCTGTTCTGGATGGGGTGCGTCTACTTCCTGATCCGCATCGTGCGGACGGGCGACTCCCGGCTCTGGGTATGGTTCGGGTTGCTGGCGGGACTCGGGCTCGAGAACAAACACTCGATGCTGCTCTTCGGAGGCGCCGTGGCGGTCGCCCTGCTGCTCAGTCGCGAGCGTCGCGAGCTCGCGAAGCCCTGGATCTGGATTGGCGGAGGCATCGCGCTGCTGATCTTCCTCCCCAACGTCATCTGGCAAGTGCGGCACGGCTTTCCCACCATCGAGGACTTAGAGAACGTACGGAGAAGCGGCAAGAACGTCGTCTTGAGCCCCGCCGGATTCGTCGGTCAGCAGATCCTCCTGCTCCATCCCGCTCTGTTCCCCATCTGGCTTGCGGGACTCGTTTCCCTCTTCGTCGGGCGATTGTCACGGCTGCGCGTGCTCGGCTGGACCTACCTGATGCTGCTGGCGGTGATGATCGTGCTGAAGGCGAAGAACTACTACTTGAGCCCGATCTACCCGATGCTCTTCGCTTCCGGCGCCGTGGCGGTCGAGGGCTGGCTGGTGCGCCGATCGTGGAGCCGCGGCCGGCTCTGGCCGAAGGTCGCCATCGCCACTCACGTCGTCGCCGCGGGCGCGACCGTCCCTCCTGCGGTCCTGCCGATTTTGCCGCCGGAAAAACTCCTCGCTTACCAGCGGTGGCTCGGGGCCGCGCCGCCCAAGACCGAGGTCCGGCACGAGGGCCCGCTCGAGCAACGGCTCGGCGATCAATTTGGCTGGCCCGAGTTGGTGGCGGACGTGGCCCGGATCTATCACTCAATGCCGCCGGAAGAGCGTGCTCGGACCGGCATCTTCGCGAGCAACTACGGGGAGGCCGGAGCCATCAATCTCTTCGGCCCCGCCCACGGATTGCCACCGGCGATCTGCGCCCATCAGAGCCATTACTTCTGGGGACCGCCGGCGGTCGAGAGGGACACGCTCATCTGGTTGCAGTGGGGCCGTGAGTCGATCGAGAGACGGTGTTACTCGGTCGAGCAGGCCGGCCGGCACTTCCATCCCTGGGGAATGGAGGAGGAGAACCGTCCCATCTACATCTGCCGCGGCCTCCGCGCGCCACTGGCGCAGCAGTGGCCCGATCTGAAGCACTGGAACTGAGCCGGCGTCGATCCTATTTGTGCACGATTCGTACGTTGAAGTCCGCCGTCTCGAGAGCCCCGGAGAGGGGGATCCACAGCAGGAGATACGCCTCCGTTCCGTGCGCCCCGGTGATGTCGCCGACGTCGTGGATGCGGCTCCATCCGAGCTCCCGCAGAAGCGCGGTCACCCGCTCCTTGGCCTGCGCATCGTTGCCGCAGGTGAAGAGGTCGCTCTCGCCCCCGACGCGCCCCGGATCGATCATCACGGCCGCATTGACCGTGTTGAGCGCCTTGACGACCTAAACTCCCGCTGGATCCGCTCGCCGAGAGAGTCGCCTCCGCCGCCCGTGAAGAGCTTTGGCATCCCTTTCGAGAAATCGAGAGGGTTCGAGATCGACCAAGACCTTGCCGCGCAAGTTCTCCTTGCCGGCGGCGCGAAGCGCGTCGAGAGCCGCGGTGCCGAGCGTGCAGCTGAAGACGATCTCGCCGAATGCCGCGGCGTCGGCGAACGTCCCGGACGACGCGCCCTTTCCGGCAGAAGCCGCCCATGAGCGCGCCTTCTCGTTGCCCGCCTCGCGCGCGCCGAGCTTCAACTCATGCCCGAGCGAGACCAGCTTGCCCGCCAGAGCCGTTCCGACCATTTCCCGTTCCCAGAACCCCAATCCTTCATGAGATGCCTCCTGCCGCGGTGATACGCCGGCCGGGGCGGAACAGGTTCGGCCAAGCCTTAGGGCTTCTTTTCCGCGGGCCCCTTCAGCTCGACGATCAGCGCACGCATCTCCGTGGTCCCGATGTTCTCGACGGAGTGGGTCACGGGATCGCGCCAGAGCACCTCGCCCGTCTTGAACTCCCGTTCCTGGGTCTTGCCGTCAGGGAGCGTGAAGCGCTCCTTGCCTCCCTGCACGATGTAGACGATGTTCTGCCGGTGCGAGTGCATCGGTTCCTTGTCGCCGGGGTTGGAGTGGTACTCGAAAACCTGCACCTGATCGTTATTGAGCTTCTCGGTGAAAGACTTCGGCGACACCTTGGACGGATCCTGCGCCCGCGCCGCGAGAGCGACGCCGAGTACCAGCGCGCACGTCAAGACATACCAGGCGACTCTGTGCCCCTTCATACTTCCTCCTCTCAACCGCTCGAGCAGTTGTTTGCGCGGAAGGCTATCACCGGCATCGCCTCTCCCGGTGGGAGGGGGCCGGGACGAGGGGCGCCTGGAGCCGCGCTTCCTACTGTGGTTGCTGTGCCGCCGGAGTTTTCTTCTTCTGTGAGATTGGTGCCTCGGTCGGCTGGCGCGACCGAGCCTTCATGTTCTGTATGGCATTCCGGGACGTATCACGTCGTGTCCCTTCTTCCCCGGGTCGAGGTGTGGACTTGATCTCTCGATTGGACTTGGAGCTGTTCAAGTTCACAGCTCGGTTTCCTTCGCCCTCCGGAGTAGGGGTGGACTTCATCTCGCGATTGGCTCTGGAGCTGTTCAAGTTCACAGAACGGTTTCCCTCTCCCTCGGGCTTAGGAGTGGACTTAACCTCTCGATTGGATCTGGAGCTGTTCAAGTTCGTAGCACGGTTTCCCGAAGGCGTCGGTGTCCATGCGGGTGCGGCACTCTTCTGCGCCTGCAGGTAGTTCTCTGACGCGACCATCATGACGAGCCCCGAAATCAGTCCCGAAACTTTCTTCACGATGTCCTCCGGCGGATTGAAATGATGGTAACCCGGCGGGGGAAGATTGGAGGTGAGGGATCTCACTCTTTCGCCCAAATGCGCTAGCTTCCGGCGTGCGGCCTCCCGAACACCGGCCACCGATCGGCAGCGGCACACGGCTCGCATCGGAAGAAGAGCAGGGGATACTCGACCATCTTGCGCGCGTTTCTTCCGCAGGACCGGCACGCGAAAGCGGTTAGATGAGCCGCCTTCGCGGTGAGCTCGATCAGTCTCGGGTCGCCTGCCGGGACTCGACCGTGCGGGCCGCAGGAGCAGCCGTCTCCCGGCCGATGCTCGGCCTCTTCGTCCTTGCGGCACCACCGCTGACGGCACCAGGCGCGCGGCTCGATGAGCTGTCCCATCCGATCCCTCGACTACAGGATGCTGCCCCGCTCGGACACATGATGTCCGTCCCAGAGATTCGAGAGGGTCAGGTCGGGGATGACAGCCTTGTCTGTCATCCCGAAGCGAAGCGAGGGATCCCAGACTCGAAACGCCGCCGTGGCGATCAAGCCGGGGATGACCGCCGTCCCACGGGCGGCATTGCCTACTGGAGGGGTCTGCCGTTGGTGGTCGGCTCCTCGTCGCTGCGTTTTTTCGGTATGACGGGAGGAATCGATGACGCGTGCGCTGGCCCCGTCAGTACCTGCCGCCGACCGGCGCCGGGATCGCGTCGAGCTCTTCGAGCTCCCGCGGGGTCAATTCGATGTCTCTGGCCGCGACGTTCTCCTCGAGGTACTTGCG
>DASXTI010000181.1:0-8727 GCA_036505535.1 Thermoanaerobaculia bacterium | reverse complement strand
CGCCTTCTCCTCCGGCGCATTGTCAATCTGATCGTACGCCTTCGCCTGCGCTAACCCCTTCTTCGACAAAATCAACGTAATCGCCGCCGTCAACGTCGTCTTCCCATGATCCACATGCCCAATCGTCCCTATGTTCACGTGAGGCTTCGACCGATCAAACTTCTCTTTCGCCATCTCCCCCTCTCACGCCTCGCGGCCCGGATCGCTCTCTGTGGAGCCCACGACCAGGATTGAACTGGTGACCTCGTCCTTACCAAGGACGTGCTCTACCGACTGAGCTACGTGGGCGCGTACTCCGTCGTGAAACGAAAAACGGAAAACGGGAAACGAGGCTTCTTGGCGCACTGACATCCTAACGTTCCTCATCGTTTTCCGTTTACCGCTTCCGTTTCCCGTCTGATGGAGCGGGAGACGGGATTCGAACCCGCGACCAACAGCTTGGAAGGCTGTGACTCTACCCCTGAGTTACTCCCGCATACGGCCTCACCGGCCGCGTGAAAACGTGAACCGTGAAACGAAGCCGCCTTCGTTTCACGTTTGACGCTTTACGTCTGACGACTCTTGTCCTCCGTCAATGGTGGGCAGGGAAGGATTCGAACCTCCGTAGCGCGAAGCGCGGCAGATTTACAGTCTGCTGCCATTAACCACTCGGCCACCTGCCCGAGCTCGAAACGAATCGAAAGACTCTCCTGCCCGCCGATGGGTCTGTCTCCTCTGGAGCCGGCGATGGGACTCGAACCCGTAACCTTCCGATTACAAATCGGATGCTCTACCATTGAGCTACGCCGGCGGCGAAATCCATCCGGGAGGCCTCGCGATCCGCACTCCGAGCCGGCCTTCAAAGAGCAGACCCATCCCTACCGGCGTGAACCGGAGAGTCTAACAGCGGCAAATCTTTGAATCAAGACCCCTTTTCAGAGAAAAGCCGCTGGCGGAGAGCCTCGTAGCCGGCGGCCGAGGCCGCCGTCGAGACGTTCAGGGAGCCAACCTTTCCCCGCATGGGCAGGCGGGCCAGTTCGTCGCATCCCTCACGGACGAGCCGTCGGATGCCCTTCATCTCCGCCCCGAGCACGAGAGCCAGGTCTCCCCGAAGGTCAGTCTCATAAAGGCTCCTGCCTTTAGTATCCAGTCCGATGATCCGAAACCCTTCATTCTTAAGGCGATCCATGAATCGGCGCAGGTTCTTGGCCCGTACGACAGGGACCCGCTCGATCGCTCCGGCCGAGCTCCGCGCCACGGCGTCGGAAAGAGGCGCCGATCCCCGCTCGGGGACGACCACGCCGGCCCCGACGGCTTCGGCCACGCGGATCACCGCCCCCAGGTTCTGGGGATCTTCAATCTCATCGAGGAGCAGCAACAATCGGCTCCCACGATCGCCGGCTAAGGCTTCCTCCTCGTCTAAGTACTCGCGGATGGCTAACCGCGCGACGATTCCCTGATGCGCGGGGCCCGCGAGACGGTCGAGCGCCACCCTCGGGCCGAAGCGGACGACGACGCCTCTGGAGCGACAGAGCCTCTTGAGTTCGCTGGATCGACGGTCGCGACGCCCGGAATCAAAGAGCACCCACTCGATCTCTCGCGGGTGCGCCTTGACCGCCTCCTCGACCGGGTGGAATCGCGACAGAATCATGGAGATTTGTGATTTGTGAGTTGTGATTTGCGATTGAGGAGAACGACGGCCATTGCCGCGATTCCCTCTTCCCGACCGGTGAAACCGAGGCCGTTGGTGCTGGTCCCGCGGACGCTGATGACATCCGCCTCGACTCCGAGAATTTCGGCGAGGCGAGCGCGGATCCGCTCGACATACGGCGCGATCTTCGGAGACTCGGCGATCACGATGGCATCCACGTTTCCAATCGAGAAGCCGTGCTTCCCGGCGAACTCGCTCGCGCGGACCAGAAACGTCGCGCTATCCGCGTCTTTCCAGGCGGGATCGGTCGGAGGAAAGTGATCGCCGATCGACCCGAGGCCCGCGGCGCCAAGGAGGGCGTCGGTCAAAGCGTGCAGAAGAGCATCCCCGTCCGAGTGACCCTGGAGACCCGTTGGATGCGGGATCACAACGCCGCCCAAGCGCAGGCTTCGTCCGGCGGCGAACGGATGCGCGTCGAAACCGATTCCGACTCGCGGTGTCATCGCACGCCTCCTATGACCCCCGCCGGGCGCCCAAGATCGCTTCCGCGATCCGTAGATCCTCCGGCGTTGTAATCTTGAAGGAGAGGCGCGAGACCTCCACCACCCCCACCTTTATCCCGAGCGTCTCACACAGCGCCGCCTCGTCGGTGGCTTCGCGGCCCGCCTCCAGAGCGCGCCTAAGGATCGCGGCCCGGAACGCCTGAGGCGTCGCCGCCGCGTAAAGGCCCGAACGGTCCACGGTCTCGACGACGCGTCCGGCCGAGACTCTCTTGATGGTATCGACGACGGGCGTCGCCGCGATGGCCGCCCCCGTCTCCTCGGCGGCCCGGATCACGCTCGCAGCCTCTTGGGCAGTCACGAGCGGCCGAGCCGCGTCGTGGATGCAGACCGTGTCTTCATCGACGGTTTCGAGGGCTTCGAAGCCCCGCCGTACCGAGCCGGAGCGCGTCTCGCCTCCGGGAATCACCCGCGCCCGATCTCCCACCAGGCGCGTGAAGTCCCCGACGTGATCTGGGGGCGCGGTCACGACGGTTTGCGAAAAAGAGAGAGAAGTGAAAGCGTCCAGGGCCCAGGACAGGAGCGCCCTGCCGGACAAGCGGACCAGCGCCTTCGGTTCGTCGCGTCCGAGGCGAGTGCCGCTGCCGGCCGCGACGATGAGCAAGAGACGAGACATTCGAGATTTCCGATTGGCGATTGCCGATTTTGGTTGCGTTGCGAGTTTGAAATCGGAAATCGCCAATCGACAATCGGCAATACTCAGACCGCCAGGATCTCCTGCTCCTTGGCTTTCAGCAGATCGTCGACCTCCTTGATCTTCTTATCGGTCAGCTTCTGAGACTCATCCAGGCCGCGACGCTCGTCGTCCTCCGAGATCGACTTGTCCTTGAACATCTTCTTGATCCGGTCGTTCCCCTCGTGGCGGTAGCGCCGGATCTCCACGCGCGCTTCCTCGGCCATGTGATGCGCCTTCTTGGCGAGGTCCTTGCGCCGCTCCTCGGTCAACGGCGGAATAGGTATGCGCACGAGCTTGCCGTCGGACTGCGGATTTAAGCCCAGCTCCGATTTCCGGATAGCGCGCTCGATCCCCCCGGCCATCTTCGGGTCCCAGGGAGCGGCCAGGATCAGCGTCGGATCTGGAACCGAGAGATTCGCCACCTGATTGATGGGCACATCGGTACCGTAGGCCGAAACCAGGATGCCATCCAATATTCCCAGGTTAGCTCGTCCGGTGCGGAGCGTCTTGAAACGCTCCCTGAGGGCGGCGACCGCTTCGGCCATGCGTTTCTCGATGTCCTTGAGCTCCTGCCTCATTCCTCGGCTCTCCCTGAGGAAACCAGCGAGCCGATGTCTTCTCCGAGCACCACCCGCTGGATGTTGCCCCTCACCTTGAGATTGAAGACCTTGATTGGTATCCCGTTCTCCATGCATAGGGCGACGGCCGCGGCATCCATCACCTGCAGCCCCGCCTCGAGCGCCTGCCTGTAGGAAAGCGTCTTCAAAAACCTGGCCCCGGGGTCGTGGTCCGGGTTGGAGTCGTAGACGCCGTCCACCTTCGTGGCCTTCAGCAACACTTCGGCCCGAATCTCGTTGGCCCGCAATGCCGCGGCGGTGTCGGTTGTGAAGAAGGGATTGCCGGTGCCCCCCACGAAGAGGACGACCCGATTCTTCTCGAGATGACGAATGGCGCGGCGGCGGATGAACGGTTCGGCGATCTGCCGAACCTCGACGGCGGACATGAGCCGTGTCGTGACGCCGCGTTTCTCGAGGGCGTCCTGCAGCGCGAGGCCGTTGATGACCGTGGCGAGCAAACCCATGTGGTCGCCGGCGACTCTGTCGATTCCCTGCGCGGCCGCCGCCACGCCCCGGATGATGTTGCCCCCGCCGAGCACGACCGCGGTTTCCACGCCGAGGCCATGCACATCCCGGATCTCGTCGGCCAGGCGTGCCACCACGTCGGGAGCGATGCCAAACTTCTGGTCTCCCATCAACGCCTCTCCCGAAAGCTTGAGGAGGATCCGGCGATAGATGGGGGTCTCGGCCATGTTGTCGCGATTCTCCGGAAATCTTATCCGCGAATCTTAACCGCGAATCCGCTCCTTCCGAGAAGGCCTACGCCGCCTCTTCGGCGCGCCCGGAGCCCTCGCCGAGCTTGAATCGGATGAAACGCAGGTCCAGGGCGTCCTTGCCAGCCCGCTCCACGACGACCTGGCCGACGGTCTTCTCGGGATCCTTCACGAAGGCCTGCTCGACGAGAACCGCTTCCTGATAGAACTTCTCCACCTTCCCCTCGGCGATTCGCTCGACGATGTTGGCGGGCTTGCCGGCCGCCGACGCCTGCGCCCGCGCAATTTCCCGCTCGGTCGCAAGGACCTCCGCGCTCACTTCCGCCCGGGAGGCGAAGCGGGGATCGGATGCGGCAATGTGCATGGCGAGATCCTTGCCGAGCGCTTCATCGGCACCCGGAATGCCCACCAGCACGCCGATGCGGCCATTGCCGTGGATGTAGCTGGATAGCCGCTCTCCGGACCTTGGAGTCCATCGCGCGAACCGGCGAATCTGGATGTTCTCCTTGAGCGTCGCGACGAGTTGCGTCACTGCATCCGCCACCGTCTCTCCGCCAGGCCATGAGAGCCTCGCGAGCTCCGCCGTGTCTCCGGATCGCGTGTCTCCGAAGGCGTCGTGCGATGCGATGCGGTCGGCGAGCCTTTCCGCAAACCCGCGAAAGTCTTCCGTTCGTGCGACGAAGTCCGTCTCGCAGTTGATCTCGGCGAGGACGGCTCCCTTGAGAGTGATGTGCGCCACGACGAGCCCTTCGGAGGCGGCGCGGCCGGCCTTGGACGCGGCCGCGGCGAGCCCCTTCTTGCGGAGGATCTTTCTCGCTTCCTCGAAGTTGCCCCCGGCCTCCACCAGCGCCTTCTTGCAATCCATCATGCCGGCGCCCGTTTCGGTTCGCAGGTCGGAGACGAGTTTTGGCGTGATTTCCATAGTTCCTCTACTGAGTCGGCAGCCGACAGCCGACAGCCGACAGCCGGCAAGCCTTCCTGTCGACTGTGGACTCTGGACTGTCGACTTCTCTTACGACGCGTCGGCGACGACCGCCGTCTGGGAGAGCTCCGGTGTCCGGGGCCGCTCCTCGGACGTGGCCGCTTCGGCTGCCTCGCGTTCCCCGTGAGCGTGTAGCCCTTCGAGGACCGCGTCGGCGACCCTCGCCGTGAAGAGTCGGATCGCCCGGATCGCATCGTCGTTGCCCGGAATCACGTGATCGATCAAGTCCGGGTCGCAGTTGGTATCGACGACCGCCACGACCGGAATGCCGAGGATGTTCGCTTCCTTGACCGCGATGTACTCCTGCTTGGGATCGATCACGAAGAGCGCGTCGGGAAGCTCGTCCATCTCCTTGATCCCGGTGAGGTTCTTTTCGAGTTTTTCCTTCTCGCGCTCGAGCCGGAGCCGTTCCTTCTTGGTCAGATTCTCGTTATCGTCCTGAGCGAGAACCCCTTCGATCTCCTTCAACCGGTGGATCGACTTTCGGATCGTCGAGAAATTCGTCAGCGTGCCGCCGAGCCACCGCGTGTTCACGTAGAACATTCCGCAACGGTTGGCCTCCTCGTAAATCGCATCCTGGGCCTGGCGCTTCGTGCCGACGAAAAGCAGATTCTTGCCCGCGGCGGCAAGTTCGGTCACGAACTTCGAGGCTTCCTTGAACTGCTTGAGCGTCTTCTGAAGGTCGATGATGTAGATCCCGTTACGCTTTCCGAAGATGTATTTCTTCATCTTCGGATTCCAGCGCTTCGTCTGGTGACCGAAGTGGACGCCAGCCTCGAGCAGTTCCTTCATCGAAATAGATGCCAGATCACACCTCCCTTTCCAGTCGACAGTCGACAGTCGACAGTCGACAGTCAAGCTCGGAGCGCGTGGCTCCCTGCCGACTGTTGACTGTCGACTTCTCCATTACCTCTTCGAGAATTGGAACCGAGCCCGCGCGCCGCGCTGCCCATACTTCTTGCGTTCCTTCATCCGCGGGTCCCGGGTGAGGAAGCCTTCCTTCTTGAGCTTCTTGCGCAGCTCGCCGTTGTACTCGGTGAGCGCCCGCGAGATACCGTGTCGGATCGCGCCAGCCTGACCCGACGGGCCGCCCCCGGCCACCGTGACGTGGATGTCGAACTTCTCGGCCGTCTCCGTCGTCAAGAGCGGCTGCTTGATGATCATCTTGAGCACGTTGTTGGGAAAGAAATCGTCGAGCGACCGTTTGTTGACCGTGATCACCCCGGTTCCGGGCACGAGCCGGACGCGTGCCATCGAAGTCTTTCGCCGCCCGGTGGCCCTATGCTGGATTTCGACGGCCAAAACTCCTCCGGCTCTACTTACCGCCGGCCGCGGCGGAAACCTTGAGGGGGCGTGGCTGCTGCGCCTCGTGCGGGTGGGTGGGGCCGCGGTAGACCTTGAGCTTCCGGATCTGCTTGCGACCGAGCTTGGACTTCGGCAGCATTCCGCGAACGGCGGCCTCGATCAAGCGCTCGGGAAATCTGGCCTGCAGATTCTTCGCCGGAACAGATCGGAGACCACCGGGATAGCCGGTATGCCGCCTGTAGGTCTTGATCTCCAGCTTGTTGCCGGTCAAGCGAACCTTATCGGCGTTGGTGACCACGACGAAAGCGCCGGTATCGAGATAGGGAACGTAGGTTGGGCGGTGCTTGCCCGACAGGATGCGGGCGATGCGCGTGGCCAGGCGGCCGAGAACTTCTCCGGATGCGTCCACGACGAACCAATCCCGGCGGACGTCGGTGGCCGATACCCTTCCTGTGCCAGAAGCCATTTCCAACCCCTAATTTCGAACTCTCAAGATCGCCCGCACCGCAGCGAGCACGGACGGATCCCTCGTGGGAGGGCGCGTAAGAATACGTAAGGGGAGCGGACCTGTCAAATCCCGGCGGGGCGGCGGGCCTACGGGAGACTAAACGTCTTCACCAAGAAGGTTGCCATCTGTCCTCGCGGAGTCGCCGCGTTCGGACAATAATTGCCGTTCCCGCAGCCGGCCGTGACCTCTTCCGCGTAGAGCTGTTCGATCCAATTCGCGTACTGGCTGGGGCAGGCGACGTCCTCGAAGATCCCGCTGCAGCCGGGGGGCACGTAAGAGGCTCCGTGCTCGGTCTTCAGCAGGAAGACCGCCATCTGGGCACGGCTCACCGGTGCGGTCGGACAATAGAGTCCCCCTCCACAACCAGACGTAATGCCTTCGGCGGCCAGTCGCTCAATCCAATTCGCGAATTGGCTGGGGCAGGGCACATCCGGGAACACCCCGGTGCAGGCGGGAGGAACGTACGACGACCCGTGCTCGGCCTTGAGCAGAAAGACCGCCATCTGGGCGCGCATCACGGCAACCGCTGGGCAGTAGTTTCCCACGCCGCATCCGACGCTGATCCCGTCGCGGAACACCTTCTCGATGTCGTCGTGAAAGACGTTCGATTGCGGGACGTCGAGAAAGTCGGCGAGCCATCCCTTCGTCAGCGTCCCGCTCAGGTTGCCCGGGTTGGTCACCTTGACGTCGCTCAGGCTTCCCGCCGATAACTGAGGCGTCTTGCCGGTGATCTTGGTCGAATTAACGACGGATACATTGGTCGCCGAAACACCGCCGATCTTCACGGCGGCGCCCGACTGGAAGTTCGTACCCATGATGGTCACGTTCGTGCCGGTGGCCGCAGGGCCGGAGGATGGGCTGATGCTGGCGACGGACGGCGGCGGGACAGCGGTCGGTGTCCGGGTCGGCGTCGGGGTCGGAGTCGCCGTGAGGGAGGGCGTGCCCGTCGGAGGCACCGGTGTCGGAGTGCGCGTCGGTGTCGCCGTCGGGGCCGGTGGCGTCGGCGTGCGCGTCGGAGTCGCTGTCGGGGCCGGTGGCGTCGGCGTGCGCGTCGGAGTTGGCGTGGGGGTGTTGCCCGATGAGATGGTGACGGTGTGAGAGACGGTATCGCCGCCGGCGCCGTTGGTCGCGGTGAGGGTGACGGTGTAGGAGCCCGCGGCGGCGAATGAGTGCGTCGGGTTTTGGGCGGTGGATGTTCCCCCGTCTCCGAAGGTCCACGACCAGGACGTGGGGTTGTTGGTTGACGTGTCGGTGAACTGGATCGTCTGACCGGGTGTAGCGGATGCCGGGGCGAAGGTGAAGTCCGCCACGGGAGCCGCGCTGGCCGTTGATACCGAGTAGAGCGCGGTCTCGCCGGCGTCGAGGGTATCGGGGAAGACGATGTTGGTGCCGCTTCTAGTCACGGTGCGGCTGGTATTGGTCACCAGTTCCTGGACGGTCACCGGCGTGCTGCTCGAGATGCCGAGTCCGGCGCCGTCGAGTGTGAGCTGAACGGAGGTTGGGCTGGTGCTGGAGTTCTGGGCGGTGACGTAGAAGATGCCGTCGTTGGGGGTGCCGAATCGTTCGATGAGGGTCGTGGTGTTCGAGGAGGTGGCGTAGTTGACGGGTTTCCAGCCGGCCTGAGCGATCGTCTTGATGAGGGGCATGTAGAGCCGGAAGTTGGCTCGGTCGCGTTCGTAGGAGGTTGGGCTGTTCCAGTACTTGCCATTGAAACCCGGGAAGTAGCCGAGCAGCAG
>DASXTI010000180.1:0-4355 GCA_036505535.1 Thermoanaerobaculia bacterium | reverse complement strand
TCCACGGATGATCGCCGCGATCGCCTGACAACCTCGCTGGCGACACTTCAATAAGTTCAGCACCAAGTCAACTGCCTCGAACCAATTGCAGTCGCCTCACCACACGCAGTTCTCACACAGTCTCTAACTGCTTATATGACTTTCCGCCGTGTCTTCACGGCGTCGGCTCAGCCGGCCCGGGTGCCGAAGTCCACGGTCAAGCGAACGAGCTTGTCAGACTTCGGGACTTCTTCGACTCGCTCGATCGTCCCGACGCGGATGTCGATTTCTTCGAGAGTCGACCACGGGATCGGGGGCTTGACCGGTGCAGGGGTCACGGCCGCGATTCTCCCATCCCCTCGCTAGAAACGCGAAGGAGCGCCTTCGGTTTCCCGGACGGCAGCTCGGATGTCCTCCAGAGCCTCGTCCATTCGGTCGCGGTGGGTCCGGAAAGACAGGACGCAGATCCGGATGGCGAAGCATTCCCGCAGCATCGTTCCCGTCAGATAGACCCGCTTTCGGGCGTTGATCCGATTCATGAGATCGCGGTTGAGGCGGTCGAGGCCGTCCTCGTCGAGGCCCTGACGGCGAAGGCGGAAGGCGACGATCGAAAGCTGCGGCTCGGCGAGGATCTCGATGTCCGGGATCTCGCTGAGCTGGCTCACGGCGCGGCGGGTGAGAGCCAGCTTCTCCTCGAGGTTCGTCCGGAACGGGGCGATTCCGTGCATCTTGAGCGGCAGCCATACGCGCAACCCGCGGAAGTCGCGGGAGAGCTCCGGCGACAACAGGTTGAAGTCTAAGAGATCGGGATCCTCCTGCATGGAAGGCATGTAGTCGGCGGAGACCGCATGCGCGCGTTTCAAGGCCTCGCCGTCGCGAACGAGCAGCGCGCCAGTGCCGTAGGGGAGGAAGAGTCCCTTGTGCGGATCCAGCACGATTGAGTCCGAACGCTCGATCCCGGCCATGCGATTGCGGCCTTCCCGGGTCAGGAGGAAGAAACCGCCGTAGGCGGCGTCGACGTGGAACCAGAGGTTCTCGCGCGCCGCCAGGTCGGCCAGCGCCGACAGATCGTCGACGGCCCCGGTATTGGTGGTTCCCGCGTTGCCCACGAGCAGAAATGGTGCTCGCCCGGCAGCACGATCCTCGGCGATCGCCCGCTCGAGCTCGTCCATGCGAATCCGAAAGGCGCCGTCGGATGCGATCTCCCGAACATTGCGCGGCGGAAAGCCCGCGAGCATCGCCGCCTTCGCCAAGGCGTGATGCGTTTGATCCGAGGCATAGATCGTGGCGGAGAGAAAATTCTCCGGCAACCGGTCACGCCGGGCCGCGACCAGCGCGGAGAAATTCGCGAGCGAGCCTCCGCTCGTGAGGATGCCTCGCGAGCCCGGCGGGTAGCCCACGATCTCGGCGAACCAGCGAACGACGTTGGACTCGAGCTGCGCGAGCCCCGGCGCGGCGGCGAAGACTCCGACGTATCGGTTGACGGAGTCGGCGATGAGGTCCGCGACGGCGGACTGTGGGAGACCGCCGCCCGGAATGTAGGCGAGGTAGCCGGGGCCCGCCGTGTTGAAGCTCTTCGGAATGACGCGCTCGAAGAGGAGGTCCAGAAGCTCTTCCGTGGGAGAGCCCGTCTCGGGGAGGGACTCGACGAGCGACCGGGCCAGCTCGGCGCCTCCCGCGGTGTCGAAGGACGGCTGCCGGGAGAGAGATGCGATGTGCGCGACGATGCGTTCCGTGGCGGCGTCGATCAGGCGCCGCAGCGCTTCCGAGGACAGCTCGAGCGTCCGGTCCTCTTCGTGCATGCGGATCAGAAGTGCGCCAGCCAGTTGTCGCGCGGGGGCGCCTTCGGCGCCCAGGGAGGCAGCGGCATGAGGAGAAACTCCGAGAGAGGGTGGACGTAAGGCTCGTACATCGCGCGGAGCTCGCCGAGCTTCTGGCTCGGACCGCCGTCCGCGGTCACCACGATGCCGGCGTCGGCCAGCGAGGCGAGAACGAGGGCCAGATCCGCCGCCGGTAGACGATCGGCTTCGGGAGAGGCAGCCTTGCGGCCCAACACGCGGCACATATCGGCGACCGCGTGCCGCGCCATGGCGAAGGTCAGCCGCGCCTGGCGGGCGAGCCTCTTCTCGCGCTGATCCGCGGTCGAGAGCACCAGCGCGCAGGCGTCCAGCACTGCCGTCATCCCGGCGACCCAAGACTGATTGTCGTGCTGCGAGCGGTAGAAGGCCAGGACTGGAAACGAGACGTGGCTCTCGAGCAGATGCGCGGACCATTTTTCCCAGTCGCGAAGCAGACCGACGAGGGCTTCGCCCGCATGGTCCAAGCCGTGGCGGCGCAGAAGCTCCGCGGCGGTCGGCGGCGATCCCGCCCGCGCGTCAAGCAGCGCGATGTTCGCCTCGCGCGCCGAAAAGGCCTGAGAGAGGATCGGCAGATATCCGATGACGAGGGCGAGGAAGGCCAGGCCGATACCGGACTCGAATACCGTCAAGAAACGCCCGGCGGAGGAGTGGGGAACCACATCTCCCAGTCCGAGGGTGAAGAGCGTCGTCCCGCTCATGTACAGCGTCGTGAAAAAGTCGCCGCCACCCTCCGCTGTCGACACTCGGGAGCCTGAGCCCCACTGAAGGAGTCCGAAGGCCACGACGAGGCTCACGGCCCAGAGCCCGATCAGAAGCAAGAGCGATAACGGTCCGTAGGGTGTAAGGAAATTCTCACGCCGGTTGCCCGGCGGGATCCGGCGCGCGGCTTTCCGGTAGAGCGGCCAGGTGAAACGGTAGAAGAGCGTCGTCAGCCGCGTGCCGCGAGACACGCGCCGGGACAGCACCATCGTCTCGAACACGTCCCACAGGATGCCGAGGAGCAGGATCGTCCCCCCCACGATCGCCGCGATCGACATCTCGGCTTTGATCACGGCGTCATTGAATCATTTCCAGACGCTCGGCAGAGAAGAGGGAGGCGTGAAAAAAGCCCCGCGCACAGCGGGGCGGGACGCGAACGGGACGGAAAGGAGGAAGCGGACCTACCGTGTCTGGCCGTCGTGCTTCTGCCGGTAGACGCCGCGCGAGATCCGGTTCTGGCGGCGCTCGATGCGCGCGTGCTCGCGCGGGCTGAGGCTGCCGTCGCTGCGCTTGCGCGCGATCGACCGATCGAGCGCCGCTTCGCGACCCTCGAGCCGCGCCGTCTCTCGCGGAGTCAATTGGCCGCTCTCCACGCCCTGGGCGATCCGGTCCTGCTGTCGCTCCCGGCGGTTTCGGATGCGGCCGGCCTCGGCCGGGCTCACCGGCAGCAGGAAGAGCACCACCGCCGATGCCAGAAATAGCGCGGAGGAGTACTTCTTGTTCATATATCTTGCCTCCGAAGGATTCGACGAGCGGCTGAAAGGCGGGTTTACTCCGATCCCGTTCACTGTGTTCAAGAACACCTTTTTCGCGGCGAAACCGGTATCGGGAAGCAGGCGATAAGCACCCTCGGAACCCTGAAGCTGCGGTAAAATCGGCTTCCACCCGATGACGCACTCCATCGGTTTTCGCGAGATAACGGATTCCTCTTCCGCGGAGGACACCGCGCGTGACGCCGTGGCGCTGCGTTTCGATCCCTCCCGTCGGGTGATGCTCCGGTTCCAGATCGCTCTTCAAAGCGAGGACGAGATCGAAGCGCTCCGCTACGCGCGCCGCGCGATGATCCGCGAGGAGCGCACGCGTGGTCTCGAGTGGGACGAGCCTTCGATGGAGGACCCGTCGCTGGCAGGCTTGGAAATCCGGTGGTTCGCTCTCGCCTCCCAGGCCGCCTGGTGCCGGGAGAAGATTTCCGAGCTTGTCGAGCGCGCCAATCGAGCCGCGAGCGAGATCCACGGCGCCAGCCGCTGAGGTCCTTCCAGGTCGACGTTACCCCCGGTAACAGTTTCTTCGCGTTCCTCGCGCCTCTTCAACCCGGCCGGAGTGCCAAATCGTCTGAATCGAAGCCTTACGTCGTCGAGAAACTCCCGGCACAGTCTTCGCTAATAGAAGCGGGAATGCCAAAGCTCATCGGATTGGTCCCTCTCGAAGAGACGCCGGACCCAATCGCCTTCTGCGCGGAATCGCTCGCCCCGCGGCTGGCCGAGTCGACTGTGACGCTGCGGTACCGTCTGACGGCCACCGACGCCCGCAGCCTCGAGTCTCTTCGGTATGCACGGAGAGCGATGCTCCGGGAAGAATGGACGCGGGGCGTGGAGGCCGGCGAGCCCTCGCTCGAGGATGCCGTCTTCTCGGCGTTTGACGTCGCCTGGCCGATCCGCACGGATCAGCGGCGGCGATGCGTCGCCAAGCTGGCCGAGTTGATCGACCGCGCCAACCGCGCACTCGAGGAGCTCGCCCGCGTCTCTTAGCAGGGTGCTG
>DASXTI010000179.1:0-69533 GCA_036505535.1 Thermoanaerobaculia bacterium | reverse complement strand
GCCAGCCCGATCCGGGCTGAGCTGTTCTCGACCGAACGTCTCGAGCAGTTCGCCGAGAGCCTCGCGGCCGAGCAGGCCGTCCACCCTGCGAAGCGGCGGGGGAAGCGTCTCTTGCCCCGGCTCCGGGAGAACGCCCGGGTTCTCCTCCGATCGTATCGGGAGATCGCGGCCACGATCCGCGACGAGAGCGTCATCTCTCCCGCCGCCGAATGGCTGCTGAACAACTTCTACATCGTCGAGGAGCAGATCCGCGAGGTCCAGGAGGATTTGCCCGCCGGCTTCTATCGGGAGCTGCCCAAGCTCGCCGCCGGCCCGCTCGAGGGGTACCCGCGCGTCTATGGCCTGACCTGGGCCTTCGTCGCGCACACCGACAGCCATCTCGAACTCGAGACTCTCAGCCGCTTCGTTCGGGCCTATCAGCGCGTCCAGCCACTCACGATCGGCGAGTTGTGGGCCGTTGCGATCTCTCTTCGCATCGTGCTGGTCGAGAATTTGCGGCGTCTCGTCGAGCGCGTCGCCTCGAGACGCGCCGCGCGCGAGCAGGCGGACGCGATCGCGGATCGCCTTCTCCTCGCGGGAGGCCGCGAGAAGGCCGATCCGGCCGCGGTCCTGCGCGAGCTCGAGCAGCGTCCGTTCTCTCAAGCCTTCGCGGTCCAGCTCGTCCAGAGGCTGCGCGAACAGGATCCTGCCGTCACACCGGCTCTCGACTGGCTCGATCAGCGGCTTATCCGACAGGGAACGACGGCCGAGGAAATCGTCCGCATCGAGCAACAGGAGCAGGTCGCGACGCACGCGACGGTCCGAAACGTCATCACGAGCATGCGTCTTCTTTCCTCGGTCGATTGGGCCGACTTCTTCGAGCAGGTCAGCCTGGTCGAGGAGGCGCTGTGCGACGGCACGCGCGTGGCGGAGATGGATTTCCCGACGCGCGATCGCTATCGCCGCGCCGTCGAGGAGCTCTCGCGGGGCAGCTTCCATTCTGAGCTCGAGGTTGCCCGACGGGCCGTCAAGCTCGCGCGCAACGCCGCCGCCGCGGCAGCCGCGAGCGCGAAGCCCGCCGACCCGCGCTTCGCCGACCCGGGTTACTACCTGATCTCGAAGGGCCGCCCGCAGCTCGAGCGCGTGCTCGATTTCCGGCTTCCCGCGCCCCAGTGGATGCGCCGCGCCTGGTTTCGGGCAGCGAGTCCCTTCTATCTCTGGACGATCTCGTTCTTGACCCTGGCGATTCTGGCCATTCCGGTCTCGATCGCGGCCTTCGCCGGGACACCGTTGATTTCCCTCCTCGTTCTCGCGCTGCTCGCGCTCGTGCCCGCCTCGGAGCTCGCGATCGCCGTCGTGAACCGGGATGTGACGGAGCTGGTGGGTCCCCGGCGCCTCGCGAAGCTCGAGCTTGCCGATGGCGTGCCGGCGGGGGCGCGGACGCTCGTGGCCATTCCGATGCTCTTGACCGATGAGGCGGAGGTCCGTGAGGTCGTCCAACGGTTGGAAGTGCACTACCTGGCCAATCCCGACCCGGAACTGCGGTACGCGCTGCTTTCGGACTGGACCGACGCCCCAGTCGAGAGTCTCCCCGAAGACGAAGGGCTCGTGGAGGTCGCCCGGGCCGGCATCGAGGAGCTCAACCGCAAGCACGGCCCGGCGGCGGGAGGCGGCGACCGTTTCCTGTTCCTCCATCGTCGCCGTGTCTGGAACGAGAGCGAAGGAATCTGGATGGGTTGGGAGCGCAAGCGTGGCAAGCTCCACGAGCTCAACCGGCTTCTGCGCGGCGCAACCGACACGACCTTCCTCGCGCTCGACGGCGGGGTCGCCGCCACACCGGCCGGCGTTCGTTACGTCATCACGCTCGATGCCGATACGCGCCTGCCGCGCAACGCGGTGCGGCGGCTGGTCGGAACGATCGCGCATCCGTTGAATCGACCTCTCTTCGAACTCGAAACCGGCCGCGTCGTGGAAGGCCACGCGATTCTTCAGCCTCGCGTCACGCCGACGCTCCCAGAAACGGGGTGGGGCACGCTCTACCAGAGGGCGTTTTCCGGTCCCCGCGGTGTCGATCCTTACGCCTTTGCGGTTTCCGACGTCTATCAGGATCTGTTCGGGGACGGGATCTACACGGGCAAGGGAATCTACGATGTGGACGCCTTCGAGCGGGCGCTGGCGGGAAGAGTCCCGGAGAACACCTTACTGTCGCACGATCTTTTCGAGGGACTCTTCGCCCGGGCGGGGCTCGTTTCGGACATCGAGCTCTTCGAAGGCTACCCGGGACACTACGAGGTGGCCGCGGCGCGGCAGCACCGGTGGACTCGCGGCGACTGGCAGCTTCTTGCCTGGATCTTCCCCAGAATCCCGGACGCGCACGGGCGCCGTGTCGCCAACCCGATTCCGGCAATCGGACGCTGGAAGATGATCGACAATCTCCGCCGCAGCCTGGCGGCGCCGGCGGCCTTCGGGACGCTCGTCGCGAGCTGGACCCTTCCCCGCGTGGGCGCCGTGTTCTGGACGGCATTCCTGCTCTGCGTTCTGGCGCTCCCGTCGTTCCTCTCCTTCTTCGCGGGCCTGCTTCCGCGCCGTCGCGAGATCGCCAAGAGGAGCTTCATCCGCGGAGTCGCCGCCGATTTGATGCTGGGCCTCTCCCAGACGGCCTTGCGCATCGTCTTTCTGGCTCACCAGGCTTATCTCCGGTCGGACGCGATCCTGCGCACCCTCTGGCGCCTCGCCGTAACGCGCCGTCACCTCCTCGAATGGATTCCCGCCGCGCAGGCACGCCGCGCGCTCGATCTCCGGTTGACCGGCTTCTATCGTCGCATGCAGGTGGCCGTCTGGATGGCGGCCGCCGCGGGCGCCCTCGTCGCTGCCAGCGGCTCGGGAGCCTGGCGTTGCGCCCTTCCCTTTCTTCTACTCTGGGCGGCCTCGCCGGCCGTCGCGCGATGGGTGAGCCTGCCTCCCCTCGAGGTCGGAGAGGCGCCGATTTCGGAGGCGGACGCCAGACAGTTCCGCGCGATCGCCCGCCGGACGTGGCGATACTTCGAGTCTTTCGCCGGTCCGGAGCATCATCATCTGCCGGCCGACAACTTCCAGGAACTGCCGCGGCCCGAGATCGCGGGACGCACGTCTCCGACCAACATCGGTCTGTTTCTTCTCTCGACCGTGGCCGCGAACGACCTCGGCTGGATTGGAACCGAGGAGATGGCGGAACGGCTCGAGACGACCGTATCTACGATGCGCGAGCTCGAACGCTATCGCGGCCATTTTTACAACTGGTATGACACCCGCCGCCTGACGCCGCTCGAACCGAAATACGTTTCGACCGTCGACAGTGGCAACCTGGCCGCTGCTCTGATCACCCTTCGAAACGCCTGTCTCGAAAGGCTCGACACTCCTCTTCGGACCGACCGCGTTCTGGAAGGCATCGCCGATGCGCTGGCGCTGCTTCGCGAGTCGGCGGGCGCGATGGCCGGGCACCGCCGCGATCGCATCGTGACCGAGCGGCAGCTCGAGGAGGCGCTTCAAGAGGCCAACGGGCTGCTGGGAAAACCCGTGCCGGATTCGCCGGGTGGCTGGGCCGGGCGTCTCGAAAGGCTCGCCGCGTGCGCCGAGACCCTCGTCGACATCGTGCACGCGCTGGGGCAGGAGATCGGTGACGCCCCAGCAGGGGAAGCGACCGCATGGGCGCTCGCGCTGCGGGATTGCATTGCCAGCCACAGACGCGATCTCGACGCGATGCGCAGCTGGAGCCGCTTTTTCGCCGAGAGTTCCGGCGGCGGGGCGGAGGTCCCGCGCGAAGCGGTCCAGGTCGTGGAAACACTGACGGACCAGGCTCACACCCTGCAGGAGGCTCCGGATCTCTACGAGGCCGCCTCACACGATCTCGGCGCACTGCGCGAAAGACTTCGCGATGGAACCGGCGACACGATTCTCGATTTTTTGATCCGAGAGCTCGACCGCTCGGCAAGCGGCGCGGCCGGGCTCGCTCGCCGCTTCTCGTCCCTCGCGAGGATCGCGGCGCAAATCGTGGCGGAAATGGACTTCACCTTCCTCTACGACCGGCAACGCGAGCTCTTCTCGATCGGCTACCGGTTGTCCGAAGGCCGTCTCGATCCGGGCCACTACGATCTCCTGGCCTCCGAGGCCCGTCTGGCCAGCTTCATTGCGATCTCGCGCGGCGATGTCCCGGCCGAGCACTGGTTCCGCCTCGGTCGTCCTTTGACGCCGGTCGGGCGGGGGTCGGCCCTGGTCTCGTGGTCTGGATCCATGTTCGAGTACCTGATGCCCGACCTCGTGCTCGACCCTCCCTACGGAAGTCTGCTCGAGCAGACCAATCGTTTGATCGTCCGGCGGCAGATTCGCTACGGCAAGGACCGCGGCGTTCCCTGGGGGATCTCGGAGGCGGCCTACAACGTACGCGACCTCAACTTCACCTATCAGTACTCGAATTTCGGCGTCGGCGGCCTCGGCTTGAAGCGCGGACTCTCCGAGGATGTCGTCGTCTCCCCCTACGCGACGGCGCTCGGCGCCATGGTCGATCCGGCCGCCGCGACGAAGAACTTCGAACGCCTCGCAGCGACCGGCGCGCTCGGCAGCTACGGATTCTACGAGTCGATCGACTACACGACCTCCCGGCTTCCCGAAGGGGAAAAGTTCGCGATCGTCCGCGCCTACATGGCGCATCACCAGGGAATGACGATCCTCGCCCTCGCGAACGTCCTCGAGGAGGGGGTGATGCGTCGGCGCTTCCATGCCGAGCCCGCGATTCAAGCCTCCGAACTGCTCCTTCAGGAAAGGACGCCCCGCACCGTGGCCGTGGCCCGCCCCCGTGCCGAAGAGGGGCAAGCCTTGCTTCACGTCCGGGAGGAAGTGCCCCCCGTTCTCCGGCGGTTCCGGTCGCCTCACGATTCGCCGCCGAGAACGCACCTGCTCTCCAACGGCCGTTATGCCGTCATGGTCACGGCCGCGGGCTCCGGCTACAGCCGATGGAAGGGGCTCGACATCACGCGCTGGCGCGAGGACACGACTCGGGATCCGTGGGGCACCTACGTGTTCTTGCGAGACGGCCAGACGGGAAAGCTCTGGTCCGCGGGATACCAGCCGGCCGGAGTGGAGCCCGATGCCTACGAGGCCGTCTTCTCCGAGGACCGGGTCGAGATCCTGCGGAGGGATGGGCCGATCGCGACGAGTCTTCACGTCGTCGTCTCGGCGGAGGACGACGCCGAAATGCGCGAGATCTCCGTCACGAATCTCGGGACGCGGCTTCGGGATATCGAGATCACCTCCTACGCGGAGCTCGTCCTGGCGCCGTCCGCCGTGGATGCAGCCCATCCCGCTTTCTCGAACCTCTTCGTTCACACGGAGTTCGTGCCCGCGTTGGAGGCGCTCCTCGCTACTCGCCGGCCTCGCGATGAAAAGGAGACGGCCATTTGGGCCGCTCACGTGATGACGGCCGAGGCGGAATCCGCTGGGGCGGCGCAGTACGAGACCGATCGCGCGCGGTTTCTGGGCCGCGGAAAGGGAATACGCAGTCCGAGCTCGGTCGAGGAGGGACGCCCGCTCTCGAATACCGTGGGCTCGGTTCTCGATCCAATTTTCAGTCTGCGCCGCCGGCTACGTCTCCTGCCCGGCGCGACGACGAGGGTTCACCTCGCGACGGTCGTTTCGCCCTCGAGAGAGGGAGCACTCGCCCTCGCCGACAAATACCGCGAGCCGGCGACCTTCGATCGGATGGGGAGCCTCGCCTGGACGCAGGCGCAGGTGCAGCTCAATCATCTCGGCATCTCCGCCGACGAGGCTCATCTCTTTCAGCGGCTCGGGACGCGCATTCTCTATTCCGACCCGAGTCTGCGCGCGCCCGCAGAGGTCCTCAAACGAAATCGTCGGGGACCATCCACTCTGTGGCGGCATGGCATCTCGGGTGACCGGCCGATCGTGCTTCTCCGCATCGACCATGTAGAAGACCAGGAAATTGCCCGGCAACTCCTTCGTGCCCACGAGTATTGGAGGCTGAAGGGTCTCGACGTCGATCTCGTCATCATCAACGAGCAACCGCCGTCGTACGCCCCGGACCTCACGGCCGTCCTGGAATCCCTGGCGCGCGCCGCGCGCCGGGCAGCCGGCATTGCGGAAGAATCGCCGGGCGGAATCTTCGTCTTGCGGGGAGAGCTGCTCTCCGGAGAGGAACGCGACGCGCTACGAACCGCCGCGCGGGTCATTCTGCTCTCCCGGCACGGCTCTCTTGCGGAGCAGATGGTGCGCCTCCTGCGTGTGGTTCCCGCCGCCCGGCCGCCCCAGCCTGCGGCCGCTCAGATCCCCGCCGCCGAGGTGCCGCAGCCCCGCCTCGCGCTAGAGTTTTTCAACGGCCTCGGAGGCTTTTCCGGGGGAGGACGCGAGTACGTCACGATCCTCGGAGAACGACAGTGGACGCCGGCGCCCTGGGTCAACGTCCTCGCGAATTCTTCTTTCGGTACTCTCATCTCCGAGTCGGGCTCCGGCTACACGTGGGCTGTCAACAGCCGCGAGAACCAGCTCACCCCCTGGTCGAACGACCCCGTCGGCGACTCGCCAGGCGAGGCCCTGCTCGTGCGCGACGAAGACACCGGGGAGATCTGGGGCCCGACCGCGCTGCCGATCCGCGATGAATGGCCCTACGTGGTGAGGCACGGCCGGGGCTACAGCCGTTTCGAGCACGAAAGCCGCGGCATCGCTCTCGACCTCTTCGTGTTCGTTCCGCGAGAAGACCCGGTGAAGATTTCCCGGCTCTCGATCGAGAACCGGTCGCGTCAGGCGCGAGCGCTCTCGGTAACCGCCTACGCGGAGTGGGTCCTAGGCCCGCGGAGATCCGCCACCGCGCCGTTCGTTCTGACCGAGCTCGACCGCGGAACGGGCGCCCTCTTCGCTCGCAACCCGTGGAACGAAGAATACGCGGGGCGGGTTGCGTTCGCCGACCTCGGCGGACGGCAGACCGCCTGGACGGCCGACCGCACCGAGTTCCTGGGGCGAAACGGCGGCCTCGACGCGCCGGCGGGCCTGGCGGCCGGCGCGGCGCTGTCGCAACGGGCGGGCGCCGGCCTGGATCCGTGTGCGGCATTGCAGACGTTCCTCCGGCTGGCGCCGGGACAACGCACAGAGATCGTCTTTCTGCTCGGCGAGGGCGCGGATGCCGGGGAGGCGCGGCGGCTCGTCGCAAGCTATCGCTTGCGGAACCTCGACGAGGCGCTCGGCGAAGTGACTCGCGAGTGGGACGACACGCTCGGGGCCCTGCAGGTTCGGACTCCCGACCGAGCCATGGATCTGATGTTGAACGGATGGCTTCTTTATCAGACCCTCGCTTGCCGCGTGCGGGCCCGCGCCGCGTTCTATCAGTCCGGCGGCGCCTGGGGTTTCCGCGACCAGCTCCAGGACGTGATGGCTCTGACGGTGGCCCGACGCGAGGTGACGCGCGAGCATCTGCTGCGCGCGGCCGCGCGACAGTTTCGGGAGGGTGACGTTCAGCACTGGTGGCACGTTCCTTCGGGGAAGGGAGTGCGCACGCGCATCTCGGACGACCTGCTCTGGCTGCCCTACGCGACCGCGCACTACGTCGAGATCACGGGCGACCGCAGTGTTCTCGACGCGCCGGTCCCCTTCCTCGAGGCGGAGCCGCTTCGGCCCGAGGAAACCGAGCGATATTTCGAGCCGAAGATCTCGGCGGAAACGGCGTCGCTCTTCGAGCATTGCGCCCGCGCCCTCGACCGCAGCCTCGCCGTCGGGCGTCACGGTCTGCCGCTGATGGGTACCGGAGACTGGAACGATGGGATGAACCGCGTCGGATCCGCCGGAAAGGGTGAGAGCATCTGGCTCGGCTGGTTTCTGCACACGAATCTTCGTCAGTTTGCCCCCATCGCCGAGGAGCGTGGGGAGCTCGAGCGCGCGCACAAGTGGCGGGCTCACTTAGATACCCTGAAGACCGCCCTCGAACGAGATGGCTGGGACGGGAGCTGGTATCGCCGCGCCTTCTTCGATGATGGAACGCCGCTCGGATCCGCGTCGAACGATGAGTGCCGCATCGATTCGATTGCCCAGTCCTGGGCGGTGCTCTCAGGCGCGGGAGACGCGGAGCGAAGCCGGCGGGCGATGGTCGCGGTCGAGGAGTACCTGGTGCAACGGGGAGACGGCCTCGTCCTTCTCTTCGCGCCTCCGTTCGACCGGACGACGCTCTCGCCAGGTTACGTGAAGGGATACCTGCCGGGCGTCCGGGAGAACGGCGGTCAGTACACACACGCCGCCCTCTGGACGATCGCCGCGTTCGCGGCGCTGGGCGAGGGAGACAAGGCCGGCGAGCTTTTCGCCATCGTCAATCCCATCGGTCACTCCAGCACGCGTTCGGGCCTCCACCGCTACAAGGTGGAGCCTTTTGTCGTGGCGGCCGACGTCTACTCCGAGCGGCCGCATGTCGGGCGCGGAGGCTGGACCTGGTACACCGGATCGGCCGGCTGGATGTACCGTGCGGGTGTGGAATGGATTCTGGGCTTCCGGTTGAGGGGTACGCGGCTGTACCTCGATCCGTGTATCCCCCGCGCCTGGCCCGGATACGAGATCCTCTTCCGGTATCACTCGGCTCGCTACCGCCTGACGGTCGAGAACCCGCGCGGCGTCACGCGGGGCATCGCGACCATTTCGCTCGACGGCGAGCCCGCGGCAACCGGGTGGATCCCTCTCGCCGACGATGGGAGCGAGCACCGGATTACGGTGGTTCTCGGCTGAGGCCCGGCGGAGCCCGGGGGCTTCTCGGACGGGGGGCCCCGCCAATCAGCGGCCAGCCGGCTCGGGCCGCCGCGCACGAGCCGAAGCGCGCTCATAGCCGAGGCGAAAAGCATCGTGATCGACGACGTCACCCGCGCGATCGCGCAGAAGGGCACGGGCCTTCTCGTACGGAATCCCGCGAGTATCGGGGTGCAGGGCGGCCACGAATCCTCTTCGGTAGTGCGTCTCGACGGAGGAGAAGTCTTTCTCCGAGGTTTCGTAGTGCGCCTTTTCCGCGTCCCGCAGTCCGACCCACCATGCCTCCCGCGCTTTGTCCAGGCTCTCGGCGCCGGTGTTCTCCAGCACTCGACGGGCGGTTTCGGCCTCTTCCTCGGATTCGGGCATCGCGAAGACGACCGACCGCCCGTGCGCGAGCGCGTCTTCGTACAGATAAAGCTCGTCCTTGGGCAGGCCGTGGCGCGTCTTTTCCTCCAACGCGCCTCCTGCCGCTGCTCCTCCGAGGGCGCCCCCGGCTCCGAACAGAGCAGCCGCCGCCAGACCGATCGCCGTCACGGCGCCGACACCGGGCACCAGCACGCTCGCTACCGCGGTCCCGAGGCCGAGGCCCGCCGAGGCGCCGAGCGCGCCGCCGACGACTCCGCCCACCGCCTGGCCCACCCCGGATTGCTCGGCCTCCTCCGTGGGGACCCTCGCCAGCTCGCCGGAGACTTCCTGCGGAAGAAGCAGTTGCACCCGTTCCGGTGCGAATCCTCTCGAACGCAGATCGAGAGCAGCGCTCGTCGCTGTGGAACGGGAAGGAAAGATTCCCACGACTGGTTCCATGGGGCCTCCTGCGAGCGCGCGACGAAAACGAAGCGGCGCGGAACCAGAAGTCCCGCGCCGCTGCTCCGCCGCACGCTATTCCCAGTAGGGCGCCACGTTGTAGAAAGCAAACACGCGCGAACCCCACTGACGATCCGAGATGTCGGGCCAATTGTCCTTGTCGAACCCGGGCGCTTGCTTCAGGCGCTCTTGGGGCACATCGAGGATGAACTCGTGGTTGACCATGTCGAGCGTCATCGCGTTCCAGGGAACCGCGAAGAGCTTGTCGCCCATCCCCAGAAAACCTCCGAAGGAAAGAACACAATAGGCGATCCGGCCCGTCTCCAAATCGAGCATGAAGTCTTCGATCTTTCCAAGCCTCTCGCCTTGCGAGTTGCGAACGGCGTTGCCCGTCAGAGTGCTCGCGGTGAGCGTTCTCCGTTCTGCTGTCGTCTGTATGGCCATCGACAACCTCCTGAAAAGAAAAAAGGGTTGATCATCAGCCGGCGCGAAGTTGCTCGTGCCGACCCCGAGAGAATTCTTCGATCATCTTCTCGACGAAGGCGGGGATATCCGAGGGCTTCCGGCTGGTCACCAGACCGTCGTCGACCACGACCTCCCGGTCGACCCACTGAGCTCCCGCGTTCTTGAGGTCGGATTGAATGGATTCGTAGGAGGTCAGCCGACGCCCGCGGACCGCGCCCGCGTCAATCAGCGTCCACGGCGCGTGGCAGATTGCCGCGATGGGCTTGCCGGCGTCGAAGAAGGAGCGAACGAAGGCCAGCGCCTTGTAGTTGCGGCGCAGCCGATCCGGGTTCATCACGCCGCCGGGCAGTAGCAGCGCGTCGTACTCCTCCGGCCGGGCCTCGTCGAGCGGCTTGTCGACAGGGAACTTATCCCCCCATTCGTTGACGTTCCAGCCTTTCACCGCCTTCGGGGACGGCGAAACGATGAAGGTGCGAGCGCCCGCGCGACCGAGCGCCTCTCGGGGGCCGGTGAGCTCGATCTGCTCGAAGCCATCGGCGACGAGGATGGCGACTCTCTTTCCCTCCAGTCTGTTCGCCATTGCAAGACCTCCGGTCTGGTTGAATCGTGGTGCGGCGCTGGTTATCGAACGCCGCACACGCCAACCACACAAGTCAAGGAGCAAGAAGCAAGCCAGCCGACTCTCCATCTCAAGAAGGCCCGATCGGAATGCGAACCCGCTTGTCTCGCTGCAGAATTCCTTGGCCGAAATCAGGCTCCGGCGCGAGCGTCGCGACGAAATTCAGCCGCGAGGAGTGGCGAGGCGTCCCTTGGCCACAAGAATCCGGCTCGCAGGGCGCTTTCGAGCCATTCTCGCGCGGCCCCGGCTTGCGCCGTCGAGTTCCGAGGCAACCACACGGAAGTCGGCAGTCAATAGACGGTAGAGGCGGTGCCGGTCGGCTCTCTCGGGAGCGCGCAGAACCGCCGAGGGATGGAGGGTCGCCAGCAACTTCGGCGCCTGGCTAGTCGGCAGAAACCGACCGCGATCCTTCATGAGCTGAAAGCGGGAGCCCATGATCGCCTGTGCCGCCGTCGCTCCGAGCGAGACGACGACGTCCGGGCGTATGGCTTCGAGCTCCGCATTGAGCCACGGGCGGCATGCGACGATCTCCGTCCGACCCGGCTTCTTGTGAATTCGGCGCTTGCCGCGCTCCTCAAACTTGAAGTGCTTGACGACATTGGTGAGGTAGACCTTGTCCAAGGGTATGCCCGCCTCCAAGAGTGCTCGCCGCAGCACATCTCCCGCGGGTCCGACGAAGGGCGCTCCCTGCCGGTCCTCTTGATCTCCCGGCTGCTCTCCGACGAGGACGACTCGAGCATCGGGCGCTCCCAGGCCAAAGACGGTTTGCGTGGCCCGGCGATAGAGGTCGCAGCCCCGACACGTCGCCGCGGCGCGACGCAAGCGGTCGAGGTTCCGGGTCTTCGGGACGAACGGAGCGGCTCCTTCGGCTGTGGGCATCGATCTTCAATCCGTGGGTTGCGTGCTCACGAAGTCCTTATCGAGGCGGCCTCGCCCTCGCGATCGAAGGGTGCAAATGTCGTTCCGGGATCGCGCGGGCGATCGAGTCCCTGTGAAGACCACGCTACGCGCAGAACTTACTGAGGCGACGGCACTTGGCTGTCGGTCACGGCCGGCGACACTGTGACGGCGGTCACAGCGACAGTGTAACTTGCTGAAATAGCATAAGTTCCAACCGTCCGAGCGCCCGTTAAGGATTGAGTTCTGCCCTCTTTTTGCCTATAATTCTTGGCTCCCGGCACAGGTCTTTTGAACTTCTTTTAGGAGGATTGAGTGGGATTTAAGGTGGGAGAGAAGATTGTGTACCCCAACCACGGGGTCTCGGTCGTCGAAAAGATCGGCGAGGGTTTCGCGTCGGAACCGGCGGCTCCGCGCAGCTTCTATCATCTCCGTCTCCTGTCGAACAATTCCCGTGTCATGGTGCCGATCGGGAACACGGGTCTGATCGGCCTTCGAAGGCTGACTCAGCGAAAGGACATCACGGGTCTCATGAAGCTGCTGGCGGACGGGCGTTTCTCTGCCACGGGGGATTGGAAGGGTCGTTACAAGCAGAACCTGGACAAGATGAAGAGCGGTCAGCTCCACGAGATCGCCGACGTATTGAAGACACTCAACTTCATTTCGTCCCGCAAGACGCTGTCGTTTCGCGAGAAGAAGATGTACGAGCGGGCGAAGTATCTGATCGTCTCGGAGATTGCGGTCATCAACAATCTCGATGAGAAGGAAGTCGAGCGTCAGGTGGACAAGGCGCTCGCACGATCGGCCTCGAGCCGCGCCACGGCTCACTGATTCCGGCGAGTCGTGGGCAAGGACGGGCGGCGCAAGCCGCCCTTTTTATTGCTCGCCGACTCGAGCCTACTCCGCCCGACGTTTGTGGCGTCTCCGGCTGCCGATCATCGGCCGCGATACCGGGGCTGGCGGGCAAAGTCTGAGAGAATGGAGCAATGGAGGCGCCGAGGAGATCCTTCGCCGCGCAATCGATCGTGACCCTTCTGGTGGGCGCGCTGATCGGGTTCGGCGCGGGGTACTTCGCCGGCGGGGGAGGGCGACCGGAGGGGGTACCTTCCGCTTCTCCGGCGGCCCCGGCGGCGACGGGGGGGGATCGCCTCGGAGATCTGAAGCGGGCCGTCGACCGGGATCCCGAAAACCCGGAGTTATTGATGGACCTCGGCAACGTCTATTACGACCGGGAGGAGTGGGATAAGGCCATCGCACTCTACGAAAAGGCTCGGCGAAAGGCCCCCAAGAATCCGAATCTTCTCTCCGATCTCGGAGCCGCTTACCGTAACCGGGGGGAATTCAATCTCGCGGTCGCCTACTTTTCGAAGGCGCGCGAGAGCGACCCCAATCACTGGCAATCGCTCTTGAACCTGGTTCTCGTCGAAGCTTTCGATCGAAAGGACGCCGGAGCGGCCCAGCGCGCGTTCGACGAATTGAAGAGACGTTACCCGGAGATACCGCAGCTCGAGAGAATCCAGGTTCAGATCTCGAGCCTTCGCGCGGCCGCCTGATGGTCCGCGTCGTCCTGCTTCTTTTCGCGGTCTTCCTGTTTCTGGTCGTTCTGCGCGGGCTGCGAATCTTCCTGGCGGCCGTTCTCGGGCGGCCGGGTTCACGTGCGGGCGTTCGGCCGGGCGGCACGCGCGAAGAGGAAATGGTGCGGGATCCGGTATGCGGGACCTGGATCGATCGGCGACTGGCGCTCTCGGGGAGGCGCGGGGAAGAGATCGTTGCCGTCTGCTCCCCCGAGTGCCGAAAGGCTCTGGAGGCGAAGTGAGCGGCCGGCTTTTCGAGGAAGAACCGAAGCGGGCTACCGGCGACGTTTTTCCTCTTGCCACGCCGCTCGCGGACCGGATGCGCCCACGCTCCCTCGACGAGGTGGAGGGGCCGGCGGAGGTCGTCGGCACCAATGGTTTTCTTCGCCGGGCGATCGCCGAGGACCGGGTGCCGTCGCTCATCCTGTGGGGCCCTCCCGGCGTCGGGAAGACGACCCTTGCGCGACTGATCGCATCACAGACGTCCTCGCTGTTCCTCTCCTACTCGGCGGTAGCGACGGGCGTGAAGGAAATGCGCGAGGTGTTGGAACAGGGACGTGGCATGCGCGCGCGACATGGCAAGCGCACGATCTTGTTCCTCGACGAGATCCACCGTTTCAACCGCTCGCAGCAGGACGTCTTCCTGCCGTACGTCGAGTCGGGGGACATCGTGCTGGTGGGGGCGACGACGGAGAACCCGTCGTTCGAATTGAACGGCGCGCTGCTCTCCCGCTGCAAGGTTGTGGTCTTAGAGCCTCTGGCTCCCGAGGCGATTGCTCGGATCGTCGAGCGCGCGCTGCGGGACATCTCGCGCGGCCTCGGCGCGCGAGACTTTCGGCTCGACGATGAGGCCCTCTCCTTCATCGCGCAAGCCTCGGGCGGTGATGCGCGGCGCGCGCTGAACCTGCTCGAGGCGGCGGCGGCCGACGCCGAGGCGGCCAAGGCCAAGACAATCGAGGTCGGAAAGCTGCGGGACCTGCTGCAACGCAAGGTCCTTCTTTACGACAAGGCGGGGGAAGAGCATTACAACTTGATCTCCGCGCTCCACAAGTCGATGCGGGAGTCGGACCCCGACGCCACGATCTACTGGCTCGTCCGGATGCTCGAGGCGGGGGAGGAGCCGCTGTACCTGGCCCGGCGGATCGTGCGCTTCGCCTCGGAGGACGTCGGTCTGGCCGATCCGCGGGCGTTGCGCGTCGCGCTCGACGCCAAGGACGCGTTCGATTTCCTCGGAATGCCCGAGGGATCGCTCGCCCTGGCGCAGGGCGCCGTCTACTGCGCTCTGGCGCCGAAGTCGAACGCCCTTTACCAAGCGGAGGGGGAGGCGAAGAAAGACGTCGCCGAGAAGCCGGCGGAACCGGTGCCGCCCGTCATCCGGAATGCCGTCACGAAGCTGATGCGCGAAGTCGGATATGGGCGCGGCTACCGCTATGCGCATGCGGAGCCGGAGGGAGTGGGAGGAATCGAGTGTCTTCCCGAGAGCCTGCGCGGCCGGCGCTACTATCGTCCGCGCGCTTCCGGTGAGGAGGCGGAGCTGTCCCGGCGGCTCGAGGCGGTGCTCAAGCTCCGACAGCAGAAGTGGGCCAAGGAGGAAGAGGAGAAGGAGAAGAGGAAGAAGAGGAAGAATTGATGATTGCCGATTGAAGATTGACGATTTGTTCGGGGCTTTCAATCTTCCATCGTCAATCTTCAATCGGCAATGTCCTAGACCTCCTCCCTCCTGTAGTTCGGCGCTTCCTTCGTGATGATGACGTCGTGAGCGTGGGACTCTCTGAGACCCGCCGCGGTGACGCGGATAAGCCTGGCCTTTCCCCGCAGCTCATCGACCGTGCGGCATCCGGCCAGGCCCATTCCGCTGCGCACTCCGCCCATCAGCTGCGCGATCAGTACTTCGACACTTCCCTTGTAGGGAACCATGCCCTCGATGCCTTCGGGGACGAGCTTGGAGAGAGACCCGTTGTTGACGGAGGCCTCCACGTCCATCGATTCCTGGAAGTAGCGGTCGGAGGAACCGGCCTTCATGGCGCCGAGCGATCCCATGCCGCGGTAGGCCTTGAAGGTGCGCCCCTGATAAAGGATCGTCTCCCCTGGAGACTCCTCGGCGCCGGCCAGAAGCGAGCCGATCATGACGAGGTGGGCGCCGGCCGCGAGCGCCTTGGTGATGTCCCCGGAGAACTTGATACCTCCGTCGGCGATCAAGGGTGCCCTCGTCCCTCGGGTGGCGCGCGCGCACTCGCGGATCGCGTGAATCTGAGGAACTCCCGCGCCGGTGACGACACGGGTCGTACAGATCGAGCCCGGGCCGATCCCCACCTTGATGGCGTCGGCGCCGCGCTTCAAAAGATCGCGCGCCCCTTCGAAGGTCGCGACGTTTCCGGCGATGATCGGAGTCGAGGGGAAGCGCTTGCGGACGAGGCGGAGAGCGTCGAGAACTCCCTGGCTGTGGCCGTGCGAGGAGTCGAGGACGAGCACGTCGACCTTGGCACGCACGAGCTCGCGAGCGCGATCCAGCATGTCTCGGGTGATGCCGATGGCGGCACCCACGCGCAGCCGCCCGAGTCCGTCCTTCGCGGCATTCGGGTACTTGATCGCCTTCTGGATGTCCTTGACCGTGATCAAGCCCTTGAGAGCGCCGGCGCGGTCGACCACCAGGAGCTTTTCGATCCGGTACTTGTGGAGGAGCTCCTTGGCCTGCTCGAGCGTCGTACCGACCCGGGTCGTGATGAGGTTCTTCTTCGTCATCCGCGAGGAAATCGGCCAGTCGGTACGGGTCTCGAAACGAAGGTCGCGGTTGGTCAGGATCCCGACGAGCTTTCCACGATCGTCGACGACCGGCACGCCCGAAATCTTGTACCGGGACATGACCTCGAGCGCCTCGGCGATTGTCTGCTCGGGCCGGCAGGTTACCGGGTCGACGATCATGCCCGACTCCGAGCGCTTGACCTTGTCGACCTCCGCCGCCTGAGCTTCCACCGACAGATTCTTGTGGATGACGCCTAACCCCCCCTGCTGGGCCATCGCGATAGCGAGGCGCGACTCGGTGACGGTGTCCATCGCCGCGGAGATGACGGGAATGTTGAGGCCGATGTCCTTCGTCAGGTTCGTGGAGAGGTCGACGTCCCGGGGATGAACCTTCGAGTGGGCGGGAAGCAGGAGGACGTCGTCGAACGTAAGCGCCAGCGGAACCTGGTTTCGGCCGCCGTTCGGGCGATAGCGATCCGGCATCAAGCCCCCGCCACGCTACGGTTTGCTCCGTGGCATTTCTTGTACTTCCGCCCCGAGCCGCAGGGGCACGGATCGTTCCGCCCGACCTTGGGCGCGTTTCGCTGGATTGTCTCGACCTTGGCGTCCTGGCCGCCCGAAGCCGCGGCGCCATAGGAGTAATTCACGTTGGCCGGAGCGCGGCGCGAGGGCATCGGGATCGGAGCGCGCCGCTCGCGCGCTTGTTCCGCCTCTTCGCTCTCCTCGCGCGTGACCGGCTGGAGCTTGAAGAGGTATTGGACGATCTGGTCTTCGATTCGCTCCCGCATCAGCGTAAAGAGCTCGAAGGACTCCTTCTTGTACTCGATCAACGGGTCGCGCTGGCCGTAGCCGCGCAGGCCGATGCCTTCCTTGAGGTGGTCGATGGCGAGCAGATGATCCTTCCACTGCTGGTCGACGACCTGGAGCATGACGAACTTCTCGTGCGTGCGCATCATCTCGGAGCCGAGAATTCGCTCCTTCCGGTCGTACATCTCCAGAAGCGCTTTCCAAAGCTGTTCTCGGATCTCTTCGCGGTTCTTGCCGGAGTAGTCGAGGGAGCCTGGCTTCAAGCCGAAGTAATCCTGGAGATCGATTTCGCAGGCGGCGATGTCCCACTCCTCCGGCGTCTTCTCCTCGGCGAGGTGCCGGCCCAGGATGTAGTCGAGAATCGTCTCGGCCAGCATGAGAACGTGGTCGCGCGCCTGTTCGCCGCGAAGGATCTCGCGGCGCATGCCATAGATCTCCTCACGCTGCCGATTCATGACGTCGTCGTACTCGAGCAGGTGCTTTCGGGTCTCGAAGTTTCGGGCCTCGACCTGTTTCTGGGCGCGCTCGATCGAGCGGCTGACCATGCCGTGCTCGATCGGGACGCCTTCCTCCATTCCGAGGCGGCGCATAATGTTCTGCAGGCGATCCGATCCGAAGATGCGCATCAGGTCGTCTTCGAGCGAGAGATAGAAACGGGAGGAGCCGGGGTCGCCCTGCCGGCCGCTCCGGCCGCGGAGCTGATTGTCGACGCGCCGCGACTCGTGGCGCTCGGTGCCGACGATGTGGAGGCCGCCCGCGGACAGGACCCGCTCCCGATCCTTCGCGCAGAGCTCCCGAAGCTGTGCGAGCCGGCGCTCCCACTCCGCAGGATCCTGGACGTCCTTCAGCTCGTGCTGGGCCAGGGCCTCGGCGTTGCCGCCGAGGACGATGTCGGTGCCCCGGCCCGCCATGTTCGTCGCGATCGTGACGGCACCCGAACGGCCGGCCTGCGCGACGATCTCGGCTTCCTTCTCGTGAAACTTGGCGTTCAAGACGACGTGCGGAACCTTCCGTTTCTTCAAGAGATCCGAGAGCCGCTCCGACTTCTCGATCGAGACCGTTCCGACGAGCGTGGGCTGGCCTTTCTCGCGCAGCTGGACGATCTCGTCGGCCACCGCCTCGTATTTTTCCCGCTCGGAGGCGTAGACCACGTCCTGATGGTCGGCCCGGATCATCGGCATGTTGGTCGGGATGACGACGACGTCGAGCTTGTAGATCTGGTGGAATTCGGCGGCTTCCGTGTCGGCCGTACCGGTCATTCCGGCGAGCTTCTCGTAGAGGCGGAAGTAGTTCTGGAGCGTGATGGTGGCGAGCGTCTGGTTCTCCCGCTCGATCTTGACGTTTTCCTTCGCCTCGACCGCCTGGTGGAGGCCATCCGACCAGCGCCGTCCCGGCAGAACGCGCCCGGTGAACTCGTCGACGATGAGGACCTGCCCGTCCTTGATCATGTAGTCGACGTCGCGCTTGTAGAGAGCGTGGGCGCGCAGCGCCTGTTCGACCCCGTGGAGGAGGTCGATGTTCGGAAGGTCGTACATGTTGTCGATACCGAGGTACTTTTCGGCCTTCGCGACCCCCTCTTCCGTCAGGACCGCGGTGCGCGACTTCTCGTCGACGAGGTAATCGCCGGTCGTCGTCTTGTTGCCGTACTTGTCCTTTTCCTCCGTGCCCTTGCCGAGATGAGGGATGACGCGATTGCACCGGTAATAGATCTCGGTGTTCTCCTCGGACGGGCCAGAGATGATGAGCGGCGTGCGGGCCTCATCGATGAGGATCGAATCGACCTCGTCGACGATCGCGTAGACGTGGCCTCGCTGCACCATGGATTCGAGCTCGAACTTCATGTTGTCGCGCAGGTAGTCGAACCCGAACTCGTTGTTCGTGCCGTAGGTCACGTCCGCGGCGTAGGCCTCCTTGCGTTCGTCGTCGAGGAGGCTGTTCTGGATACAGCCGACGGCGAGGCCCAGGAACTTGTAGATTTTCCCCATCCATTCCGCGTCGCGGCGGGCCAAATAGTCGTTGACCGTGACGACATGGACGCCCCGCCCCGTCAGGGCGTTGAGGTACACGGGCATCGTGGCGACGAGCGTTTTGCCTTCGCCCGTCTTCATCTCGGAGATCTTTCCGGAGTGGAGGACCATCCCGCCGATCAGCTGAACGTCGAAGGGGCGCATTCCCAGGGTGCGCACCGACGCTTCGCGCACGACCGCGAAGGCCTCCTCCAGCAGTCCGTCCAGAGCGGCCTCCCGAGCGGCCTTCAGATCATCTTCGTGGACCCCTTCCAGCGCCCGGGCAAGCTGGGCTCGGAATTCGTCGGTCTTCGCGCGCAGGGCTCCGTCGGAGAGCGCCTTCATTTGAGGCTCGAGAGCATTGATCCGCTCGACCCGCGGCATCAGTTTCCGAATGTCGCGCTCGTGCTGAGTCCCGAATACCTTCGCCAGGAGACGATCGATCATATTTAGGCGGTTAACACCTTACCCGACACAGTTTATTTCGGATTCGTGAGTTTCGGGAGGGTCGAGGGTCAGTCGGTAGTCGGTAGTCGGTAGTCGGTAGTCGGTAGTCGGCTGGTCCCAACTACAGACTACCGACTCTCCAGAATGTACTCGAGCGGATTGACCGGATGCTCGTCGGCATGCACCTCATAATGAAGATGCGGTGCGGTCGAGCGGCCGGTCGAGCCAACGAGACCGACGCGATCCCCACGGCGGACCTCGTCCCCCTCCTGCACGAGCATTTCCTCGAGGTGGCCGTAGAGGGTCTGATACCGGTCGCCATGGGCGATCTCGATCGACTTTCCGTACTCGCCGGCCCAGCCGCTCCTCCGGACGATTCCGTCCGCGGTGGCGAGCACCGGCTCGCTTCGGGCGGTCGAGATGTCGACGCCTTCGTGGTAAGCCGGCAGGCCGGTGAACGGATCGGTCCGCATGCCGAATCCCGAGTTGACGACGCCATGCACCGGCCAGACCGTTGGAGTGGTCGCGATCAAGGTCGAGCGCTTCGAGAACTCGGCTTCCAGCAGGGAGAGGCGCGAGGAGAGGAGGGCACTCTGATCCGAGAGGGAGTCCATTCGGCCCTGGGTCGCTCCGGGTCCGCCCACGCCGCCGCGCACGGAATCAGCCAGTCCGGCGACGATCGCGAGCCGCCGCGTCCGTGCTTCGAAATCGGAAAGCTGCTTGGAGATCCCGTCGAGGCGCTGGTGGAGGAGGGCCGACGTCGAGCGCAGCTTCTGGTTCTCGGCCATCGCGAGACGGTACTGATGGTCGCTCCGAGCCGACGCGAAGAAGGCCCATGCAAACGCAATCGCCGCGACGAAGAGGGTCGCGGCGGCGACGGCCGAGAGGCCGAGGAAGCGCGTGGAGATGGTGAGCTTGCGAAATCGCGCCCGGGCATGGGGAACGAAGATGATCGTGTTGTACTTTTTCACTCGCTCTCCTTCTCAAGGCCAACCCGGGCGGGCAGGCTTCGCGCCGATACGCCTGCAAGACCGGATGAGAGAGTCATGACCGAAGCTCTGGCTTCGGAAGTGACTCGGATCCTATGAGGCCCTGCGTCGCCTGTCAATCCTGATCCCTCGGGCAGGCTGGCGAGGCGAGGCCCGGTGCGCGAAAGGAGAAAGCCTCGGCGAGATGCTCCGCATTAACCCGTTCGCTGGCCGCCAGATCGGCGATCGTTCGGGCGACTCGCAGCCCCCGGTGGAGAGCACGAACGGAGAAGTGCAGGCGCGAGACCGCGGCCTCGAGAATCCGGCGGCCCGCCGCATCGACCTCGCAATGGCGTTCGAGATCCGAGGCGGAGAGGTCCGCGTTGCGAAACCCGGGCACACCGCGGCGTCGAGGCGCCGCTTTCTTGCGGGCGCTCACGACGCGGTCCCGAACCGCGGCGGATTTTTCGCCCTCCGCCGAGTCGCGCAGGTCGTTCCACGGCACCGCGGCCATCGTGACGTGAAGGTCGATGCGGTCGAGCAGCGGGCCGGAGACTTTTCGGATGTAGCGGAGCCGATCGCGCGGATCGCAGCAGCAGGAGCGGCGCGGATCACCCCGGAAGCCGCATGGGCAAGGGTTCATCGCGGCCACGAGAAGGACGTCACACGGAAAAGTGCTGGCGCCGCCGATTCGGACGACCGCGATCCGGCGCTCCTCGAGCGGTTGACGGATCGCCTCGAGCGCGTCTCGCCGGAACTCGGGAATCTCGTCCAAGAAAAGGACTCCTCGGTGGGCGAGCGAGATTTCTCCCGGGGAGGGTTTCGCGCCCCCGCCGATCAGGCCTGCCGAGGAGATGCCGTGGTGGGGCGCGCGAAAGGGCGGTGCCGCGACGAGACCGCCGTCGCGAGGCAGGACGCCGGCGACGGAGTGGACCTTGGTGACTTCGATCGCCTCGGAGTGCGATAGCGCCGGGAGAATTCCGGGCAGACGGCGGGCGAGCATCGTCTTTCCGGCGCCGGGCGGCCCGGTCAAGAGCAGATGGTGACCCCCCGCCGCGGCGATCTCGGCGGCGCGGCGGGCGACGGACTGGCCACGGATCTCGGCGAAATCGCAATCGAACAGCGGGTCGGACCGGTAGGCGGCCGGCGCCGCCGGGGGGATCGGTCTCGCGCCGGTCAAGTGCTCGATCGCCGAGCTCATGTGGGCCACGGGAATGACCCGGATGCCGTGGATCGCCGCCGCCTCGGCGGAATTGGAGGCGGGCAGGACGATCTCGTCGAAACCGGCCTCGCGGGCGGCAAGTGCGAGGCAGAGCGCCCCTCGCACGGCACGCACTTCGCCGCCCAACCCGAGCTCGCCCACGAAGATCCGCCGTGCGCTGGAAACGGATCGAACGCCACAGAGGCTCAGCAGGCCGACGGCGACCGGCAGGTCGAGCGCCGCACCGCACTTGCGGAAGTCGGCGGGCGCAAGGTTGACCGTGACGGCGCCACCGGGAAGAGGGAAACCCGCGTTCTTCAGAGCCGAGCGAACCCGTTCGCGCGCCTCGCGCACGCTCGTATCGGGCAGGCCCACGATCGTGAAGCGCGGCAATCCGTCAGAGGCGTCGACCTCGACGTCGAGGACTCGGGCTTCCAGGCCCAGAGTGGCGGCGGAGTAAACGCGGGCGAGCATGCAGCCTCCTCGGAGCCGAGGAGAGCCTGATCGAATGAGGACTCGCCGATTGTATCAAGCGTCGGAGACGCTGGGGCGGATTCATTTCGGCGCGCGTCGCCGCGAGAAGGGCCGATACCTACTTTGCTTTGGCCGGGATCCTCAGCCTGTCCCCCGGCTTGATGACGGCCGGTCCGCCGAGGCTGTTGATGGCCAGAATCTCGGCGACGCTGACCCCATGCCGCAGGGCGATCCGGTAGAGCGTGTCGCCATTCCGGACGCGGTAATTCTTGGCCGCATCGGCCTTCTTCGCCGGAGAAATCGGCGCCTGGGCGATCCTCGCCACCGGGCCCTTCTTTGCGCTCTTCCTTCGGACTGAGGCCGCGGCCATTTTCTCCGGGATGAGGAGCTCCTGTCCGCGCGACAGCTTCGCACGCGGCGGGAGGGAGTTCGCGGAGGCGAGCGATCCGACCGACATGCCATAGCGCCGGGCAATGCGGGGAAGCGTCTCCCCCTTCTTGACGACGTAGGCGCGGAACACAGGCGGCTTCGAGGCCGGCGCGGCGGCAAAGGCGAGCAGCACGGCATTGCGCTTTCCGCCCGGAACTCTCAGTTCGTAGCCCTCGGGCTGGTGCGGTGTGACGAGGGATCGCAGCTCCGGGTTCAGTCCGCGCAAGTCCTCGAGCGAGACCTCGCCGCCCTTGGCCAGATGCTGCAGACTGACGGGACGGTCCAGCCGGATGGTTTCGTAGTCGAAAGGCGACTCGAGCACGACGTCGAAACTGTAGTGCGCGGGGTTCTTGGAGATTAAGACCGAGGCAAGGAAGGCCGGGACGTAATTCTGAGTCTGGCGGCGGATCGCGTTGGTCGCGGCGAGTTCCCAGAAATCCCGCGCTCCGGTCTTCTCCATGGCCCGCAGGATCTTGCCCTCGCCCGCGTTGTAGGCGGCCATGACGAGGTACCAGTCGCCGAAGATCTCATGGAGGTAGGAGAGATAGCGGGCCGCGGCGCGCGTCGCCTTCTCGGGGTCGCTGCGTTCGTCGACGACGCCGTTGGACTTCAAGCCGTACTGACGCCCCGTGCGCGGCATGAACTGCCAGATGCCGTGGGCCGAACGCGGCGATTGAGCATGCGGAAGGAACGACGATTCGATAAAGGCGATCAGCGCGAGATCTCGTGGCAGCCCTTCTTCTTCGAAGACGCGGTGGATCATCGGAATGTAGCGGCCCGAGCGCGAGAGCCCCGCCGCGATCTTGTCGTGCAGCGCGTCGCTCTGGAAGGCGGCGAGCACCCTCAGCACCGCTTCATTGACGACGAGAGGGACGTCCGAGACGACCGTCGGCATGTCGGAGGCGATCGCCTCCCGGGCCGTCGAGATCGCTTCCGGTGTGGCCGCGGGCGCCTCGATCTCGGCCAGCTCCGGTGCGATCTGCCCATGCGAGGTTCCGGCCTCCTCCGTCGCACCGGCGAGCGCTTCGTAGCGCTGAATGCCGTCATACAAGTCGAAGGAGAAGGCGAGCATCGGTCCCTCGAGCGCGGGCCCGCCGACGGGCCGGACGCTGTCGATCGCCTGGCTAAAATGGTACCGGGCGCACTCGAAGTCTCCTGCCAGCGCGGCATCCCGGCCGTAACGAAACTCGTCCGACGCTTGATTCATCATCCTCTCGGCCGGCGAGAATGCGGATGCCGCTGCCTGCGGCGGTTCGGGCCGCGTCGAGGGCGTCGAGGGCGCCGAGGCGCAGCGGACGGCGGCGAGCAAAGCCGCAAACACAAGAATTCTCCTCCGCACGCGCCCGAAAGCCTGATGCATGAAAAAAGGGTAAACCGGTCTGCAGCTCAAATGCAAAGGCTTTCCGAGGTTGTGGCGCCCAGAGGACACCACGGTGTTGTACCGGATCTTCATCGCGACGGCGGTGCGCGCCGTCACTTACCGAGGATATGGAACTTGAGCGAAAGCAAGAGCTTCTGAATGTCGCTGCGTGAGTGCAGCTCGATGGAAAAAGATTGCTCTTCGCCGAGTTCTTTGCCCTGGCGGTCCGCGAAGCGCAATCCGACGGTGACCTGGTGCCCTTGTGAGAGTTGCTGCCTGGGAACCTGCACTTCGAAGACCTTGTTGACCTCCTTGCGGTGGTTGAGGCTGCTGGCAAGAAGATCGTCGACGGAGATGCCCGTGGGCGCGCGGCGAGGCTTTTCGTCCAATGGTGCCGCGGTCGAAGTCTTTCGGAGTCTTTCGAGCTCCGCGAGGATGTCGATGTTGGAGCGCACCTTGACGTGGCGGACTTCCTCCGAGACGGCTTCTTTCGGCTCGGGTTGTTCGGTCTCCGCGAACGAGACGTCGGCGATCTCGGTGTCCGGCGGCGCAGCGGTTGCGGGTGCTTCGGGCAGCGGCGCATCGAGCGAATCGAGAGCCTGCTCGAATTCCTGGACCGTCTCGACATCCGTCGCGTCGAAGGCCGCCGGAGGCTGGTTGAGCTCGTGCGCGACCGGAGCTTCTTCCGAGATGGGCGACGCCTCCGAGAACGTTCCGGGCTCGACCTCCAGGGTCTCCTCGATCTCGGCCGTCGCCTCCGGGATCACGGGCCGCGGAGGAGGTGCGGAGGGGCGCGCCGGAGTCGGGGACGGCGAAGGTGCCGCCGCGGCGATCGGCGGCGGTGCCTCGGCCGGCCGCGCGGGGGGCTTCTCCTCACCAAGCATTCGCTTCTTCAGAGATCGCAGAGTCAGACGCGAGATCGCCTTCAGCGTCTCGAAGACGCCCTGGCCGAGCACGGCGCAGGCTTCGTAACTCTCGCAGCGGCGATCATGGTTGAGGCTCTCTTCGAGCTCCGGGACCGAGAGGATGTTGGCTAGGTCCCGCTTGTTGTACTGGAATACGAGCGGGATCTCCTCGAGCTTGATGCCGATCTCGGCGAGGTTTGTTTTCAGGTTCGCCAGCGACTCCACGTTGGCGTCCTTCATCGCGCGCTGGGAATCGGCGACGAAGACGATACCGTCGACCCCCTTCAAGACCAATTTTCGAGTCGTGTTGTAGAAGACCTGACCAGGAACCGTGTAGAGCTGTACCCGTGTCTTGAACCCCCCGATCACGCCGACGTCGAGCGGCAGCAGATCGAAGAAGAGGGTTCGGTCGGTCTCGGTTTCCAGCGAGACCATCTCTCCGCGAGAGCCGGGGGCGGTGCGTCCGTAGATGTGGTGGAGGTTGGTCGTCTTGCCGCACAGACCCGGGCCGTAGTACACGACCTTGGCCGCCATCTGCATCGTGGCGTAGTTGAAGAAAACCATGCTTCGAAGAGCCGTCGCGCATGTACGACGGACTGCCGAAATTGTAACACTTCAGAGGGTTACGATGAGGCTGCCGGACCGCTCAGAAAGGTGCACGTCCCGCGCGCAGGATCTCTCGAATCTCCTTCTCCTTGCCGCGGCCCGAGGTTCGGCGCAGAATCTCCTCGCCGAGCGCGCGGTAGAGGTTCAAAGCCTCCTCGTGTCCCGCGAGCGCGCGGGCGTGCGTCCGGACCGTACCGACGTCGCGCCGCGCGACGGCTCCCGTAAACGCTTCCGCGAACGGGTGCTCTCCGACGGCAGCGGTGGCGCGCGAAGCGAGGCCCGCCAGCGTTTCCCGCGCGATCTCCTCGGGAATTCCAGCCGCCACCCAGGCGCGCACGGCGACGGAGACGATAGCGGCGGCGCCGCCGGCGGCCAGCGAAGCAGCCGCGTGGTAGAGAGGCTTTGCCTCGGCCGCCAGGCGGTACGGCCGTGCGCCGACCGCCCGTGCGATCGCCTCACCCACGTCGGCGGCGGCCGTGTCCCCCTCGACCGCGACCAGGACGCCACGCCAGTCTTCATTTCGCCCGCCCGTGAAGGGACGCACCGGGTGAAGTGAGCCGACCGAGGAGCCGCCACGGCGCAAGGATGCGAGCTCGTCGCTTCCCAGCGCTCCGGAAAAGTGAAAGGCGTACCGGCAGGCGAGCCGTCCCGCCCACTTCGTGGCGGCCGCGGCGATGGCATCGTCGGAGACGGCGAGAATCAGAATGTCGCAGCCGGGAAGTCTCGCTTCTCCCTCCGAAAGCAATGGCACGTCTCCCAGATCGGCGATCGAAACGCGCGATGGGTCTCGGGCCACGATACCGGCGATTCGTCCGCCTGCGGCGGTCCACGATCGCGCGAACGCCAAACCGACGCGGCCGGGGCCCACGAGGAGGAGGGAGCTATCGAGGAGCGGCGGCACGGCGCGAGTCTAGCCGCTCATCCTCTGGTATCATTAGCACTCCTAAAGGGAGAGTGCTAAGTGAACCCGCTCGATACACGCAGCCGCGCGATCTTGAAGGAGATTATCCGTGTCCACGTGGACACCGGGCGCCCGGTCTCTTCCCGGGCTCTCTTTAAATCGAATCGATTCGCGCTTTCGCCCGCCTCGATCCGCAACATCATGGCGGATTTGACCGACGGCGGATACCTCGCACAGCCACACACCTCCGCCGGCCGGGTTCCCACGGACCACGCCTACCGGCTATACATCGACGAACTGATGCGGCATCGGCGGGTGGCCGACGACGTGCGCGAGCAGGTCGACTCGGATCTCGACTCGGCGGGAGGCGACGTCAGCCGCCTCTTTACTGCCGCCTCGCGGCTGCTCTCGCAGTTCTCGGGTGAGGTCGGGTTCGTGGTGGCTCCCGACGCCCTCCACACGGTCGTCCGGAGCCTGCGTTTCCTTGCCGTGGCGCCCGGTAAGATCCTCGTCGTTCAGATCAACGAGCCCGACGTCGTGATCTCGCGCGTCCTCGATACGGATGTGGCCTACACGCCGGCGGAGCTCGACGGGATCAGCGATCGGCTGACCCGGGAATATGGAGGCCTGACGCTGCACGAAACGCGCCGTCGCCTGCTGGCGGCGATCGCTCGCGAGAAGGCCGAAGCCGATCGGATCCTCGGGCGGGCGGCCGCACTGGCCCGCCTGGCGCTCGAGAAGAAGGACGCCGAGGATCGCCTCTTCTTCGACGGCACCGCCAAATTGCTGGAGAAGCCCGAGTTTTCCGACGTGTTTTCCCTGAAGAAGATCTTCCAGGCCTTCGATGAGAAGGCACGTGTGCTGGATCTGGTCTCCCGGTACCTGGACTTCCCGGGCACCAGCGTGGTTCTGGGCTCCGAGGACGACCACGCGGTGGACCCGCGGCTCTCGGCCGTCTTGACCTCTTACGGACCGGGAGAGACACTGACGGGAATGCTGGGTGTCATCGGGCCGGCGCGGCGGGAGTATACCCGCGTCATCCCCGTCGTGGAATTGCTCGGACGGGCCGTCTCCGACCGTCTCGAGCGGCGGGAGGATCACGCCTCCGATGGGGAGAGCTCCGAATGAGCGATCGAGACCGGGAGCCGCGCCCGCGTTCCGACGAAGACACAATCGAGCTCGAGGACTCGGGGGAATCGCTCGACGCCGCTCTCGCCGCCGAGGAAACGAGCGCGCTATCCGCGGCCGAAGAGAAGCTTCGATCGATTCAGAAGGACCTCGAAGAGCTCCGAGAGCGCCACATCCGCAAGCTCGCGGAGTTCGAGAACCACAAGAAGAGAAGCGAGCGGGAGCGTCAGGAGTATTTCAAGATTGCGCTCGCCGGATTCGCTCACGACTTTCTTCCCATCATGGACAACTTCGAGCGGGCGCTGACGCATGCGAGGCCGGAGGACCTCGAGAGCGACTTTGGTCAGGGCGTCGTCATCATCCGCAAGCAGCTGGCGGAGCTTTGGAAGCGATACGGACTGATTCCCATCGACACTTCCGGCCCGTTCGATCCGAACCTCCATGAGGCGGTCGCAACCGAAGAGACCGACGCGGTGCCCCCGAACACGATCCTGCAGGAGCTCCAGAAGGGCTACTTCTTGAACGATCGGCTGATCCGGCCGGCGTTCGTCAAGGTCGCCGTGCGCCGGGGAGAGAATACGGAGCCGGACACGTCGGGTCCCGACGGTCCGCGTGCATGACGGAACGTTTCGAGGGAGACTAAGGAGGCATCGTGGGCAAGATCCTGGGCATCGACCTCGGTACGACCAACTGCTGCGTCTCCGTGGTCGAGGGCGCGACGCCTCAGGTATTGACGAACCGCGAGGGGAGCCGCACGACCCCCTCGATCGTCGGCTTCACCGAGGACGGCGAGCGGCTGGTGGGGCAGATCGCCAAGCGCCAGGCGATCACGAACCCGATGAACACGGTCTTCGCGGTGAAGCGTCTGGTCGGCCGGAAATACGACGCCGAAGAGACGCAGCACGCCCGGGAGGTGCTCCCCTACGAGATCGTGCGCGCCGTCAACGGCGACGTAAAGATCCGCGCTCGGGCACGCGAGTACAGCCCCGAGGAGATCTCGGCCTTCATTCTGCGGGAGATCAAGGAGTTCTCGGAAGAGGCTCTCGGCGACGAAATCACCGAGGCGATCATCACCGTTCCGGCGTACTTCGACGATGCGCAGCGTCAGGCGACGCGCGACGCCGGGCGGATCGCAGGGCTCGAGGTCCTCCGCATCATCAACGAGCCGACGGCCGCTTCGCTGGCGTACGGCCTCGACCGGCGAGGCAGCGAGATCGTCGCCGTGTACGACCTCGGCGGCGGCACGTTCGATATCTCGATTCTGCAGTTGGGCGATGGAATCTACGAGGTCAAGGCCACCGCGGGCGATACCTACCTCGGCGGGGAAGACTTCGACAAGAAGATCATGGACTGGCTTCTGGACGACTTCCGCAAGTCGACCGGAATCGATCTGCGCCAGGACCGCATGGCGCTGCAGCGCCTGAAGGAGGCCGCCGAGAAGGCCAAGTGCGAGCTCTCGACGGCGACGGAAACGACGCTCACCCTGCCCTTCATCTCCGCCGACGCCTCGGGCCCCAAGCACATCAACCGGACGCTGACGCGGGAGCGCTTCGAGAGCCTCGTTGCGGATCTGATCGATCGGACCGCGGCGCCGTGCCTCGACGCGCTCGCCGCCGCGGGATTGAAGCCGTCGGACGTCGATCAGGTGATTCTGGTCGGCGGACAGACGCGCACGCCGAAGGTCCAGCGGATGGTTGCCGAGCTCTTCGGCCGCGAGCCCAATCGGGACATCAACCCGGACGAGGTCGTCGCGATCGGCGCCGCGATCCAGGGGGGCGTGTTGAAGGGAGAGATCAAGGACGTCGTCCTCCTCGATGTCACGCCACTCTCGCTCGGCATCGAGATGCATGGGGGCGTCTTCGAGAAGCTGATCGAGCGGAACTCCACGATCCCGACGAAGAACACGAAGGTCTTCACGACCGTCGCCGACAACCAGTCCGTCGTCGAGATCCATGTCCTGCAGGGGGAGCGCGACATCGCCAAGGACAACAAGTCGCTGGGGCGCTTCGAGCTCGTCGGCATTCCGGCGGCGCCCCGCGGGGTGCCGCAGATCGAAGTCACTTTCGCAATCGACTCGAACGGAATCGTCAACGTCTCCGCGCGCGATCTGGCGACGGGCAAGGCCCAGGGGATGCAGATCAACCCGGCCGGGGGCCTGTCGCAGACCGAGATCGACAAGATCATCAAGGAGGCTTCGGCTTTCGCCGAGGCCGATCATGAGCGTCGGGAGATTGCCGCGATCAAGAACCGCCTGGAAGGCATGATCTCATCGAATGAGCGGGTGCTCTCGGAGTTCGGCTCGGGCTTGGCCGACGACGAGCGGCAGCGAATCGAGGAGACCCTGAAGCGCTCGCGCGAGATCGCCACAGGCGATTCGCGAGAGGCCTTCAATGAAGCGATCTTCGACATGCAGGGTGTCAGTAAGGTTTTGACCCGCGTCATGCTCGCTCGTGCGGGAGCGGGCGGAGCCGCGGCGGGCTAGATAATTGAAGATTGCCGATTGAAGATTGGGACCGGGTCTCCTAATCGGCAATCGGCAATCGGCAATCGGCAATCGGCAATCGGCAATTTTTTCTATGTCGGAACGACGCGACTATTACCAGATTCTGGGCGTCAACCGCGACGCGGATGAGTCGGCCCTGAAGTCTGCCTATCGCAAGCTCGCGCTGACTCACCACCCGGACCGCAACCCCAACAATCCCGATGCCGCCGAGAAGTTCAAGGAGGCCTCCGAGGCTTATGCGGTTCTCTCCGATCCCGAGAAGCGGGCGCGCTACGACCGCTTCGGTCACGCCGCCTTTGCCGCAAACGGCCCCGGTTTCGGGGGGTTCCAGGGATTCGACCCATCCGTTTTCGCCGACTTTTCGGATCTCTTCAGCGGTCTCTTCGGATTCGCGTCGGGGGGCGGATTCGGCGGGGCGCGCGAACCACCGGTGGGGAGCGACCTCGTCTATCGGATGGAGATCTCGTTTCGCGACGCGGCGTTCGGCATGGAGGCTCCGATCGCGATCTCACGCTTTGAGCGTTGCGACAGCTGCGGCGGCACGGGTGCGGAGCCGGGCTCGCGGCCGAAAATATGTCCCGCTTGCGGTGGCCGCGGCCGCCAACGCATTTCACAGGGGTTTCTCACTCTCACGCGCCCCTGCGCGAATTGCCAGGGGGAGGGCCGGCTCATCGAGAAACCCTGCAGGGCCTGCCACGGCGAGGGGCGTCGGCGCGGCAAAAAGGAGCTCACGATACGAATCCCCGCGGGCGTGGAGTCGGGCTCGCGGCTGCGCCTAACGGGCGAGGGGGACGCGGGTCCGAACGGCGGACCCGCCGGCGACCTGTACGTCGTGCTGACGGTGGCCGAGGACGAGGCGTTCTCCCGTGAGGGGGACGATGTCGTCGTTTCCCTCGATCTTCCCTTTCCAACGCTCGTGCTCGGGGGTGAGGTCTCGGTCCCCACGTTCGATGGACCCGAACAGATCGCGGTCGCGCCGGGGACCGCCGCCGGCTCGGAATTGCGGCTGAGAGGCAAGGGCATGGGACGTCTGGGCCGGAGCGGGCGGGGGGATCTCGTTGTCCGAATCGGCGTTCAGGTGCCGGAGTCTCCGTCCAAGGAGGAGAAGGAGATCTTGCGGCAGTACGCGGACCTTATTGGCGCCCCCGTCGGAAAGGAGAAGGCGAATGTGTTCAAGAAGGCGAAGAAGCTATTCGGAGACGAATGATTAAAGATTGATGATTGAGGAGTCACGGAAATGTCTCACCTCAATCGCCTAATCTTCAATCCTCAATCTTCAATCCTCAATCTTCAGCACTCGTGTCCCGCGCCCGCTACAGCCGCCTGACCGTCCCCCGAAAGTCCGGGGATGAGGTCGTGCTCGGGCTCCTCTCCCTGCATGATCCCCTCGGCTTCGAGCAGGCCGGTCGCGATCTCGTCGCGTTTTATCGCGAGGCCGGCGCGGCGCGGCGGGCTTCTGAGTCCCTCCGCGCCGCGCGCATCCGTCACGCGCTGACCACCGACATCCTGGAGGGGGATCCCCTCGAATCGTATCGGGCCGTTTCGCGACCTTTCCCGGTAGGCCGCCGCCTCTGGATCGATCCCGGCGATCCGAGCGAAGCGCCGCCCCCGGAGGGGCGCATCGTCCTGCGCCTACCGGCCTCCCGTGCCTTTGGGACGGGAGCGCACGAGTCGACGCGTCTGGCGCTCATCGCTCTGGAAGAGGAAGCGCTCGAGGGGCGCTCGCTCCTGGACGCGGGGACGGGCTCCGCCGTGCTGGCTCTGGCCGGCGCCGCCCTTGGAGCGCGTTTGGCCGTCGGACTCGACACGGACGCCGACGCGATCTTCGTGGCGCGCGAGAACATCCGCCGGCACTCCTTCGGTATTCGGGTGCGGCTTTTCGCCGGCCCGCTCTCGGCATGCGCCGGGCACTTCGATTTGATCGTCGCAAACATGCTGCCCGACGAAATCCTTTCCGAGACGCGGCGGCTGTTCGCCCGCGCGAGTCGCCGCGGGCGCGTCATTCTCTCCGGCGTGACGCGAAATCGCGAGCGGGACGTGCTGGCGAAAACGAGGACCGCGCGCTGGAAGCTTGCGGGCCGCCGCACAGACAAGGAGTGGATCTGTCTGAGCCTGGCGCGCGTCTCATAGTCGACAGGCTTCCGGCAGCCGGCGCGGCCTGCCGGATCACCGGCGAAGAGGTAGCTCACGCGCACGCGCGACGGCTGGCGTCGGGCGACGCCATCGTGCTCGTCGACGGCAGTGGACGGGAGGCGGTCGGGCGGCTGACCCGGCGGCAGCGGCGAGAGCTCGAAGTGTTCGTCGAGTCGATTCGAGTCGCGTCTGTCCAAGCGCACGCGCCGATATCTCTCGGTGTCGCGGCGATTCGCGGGGAGCGGCTCGGCTGGGTTGCGGAGAAGGCAACCGAGTTGGGAGCCGCGCGCCTCACACTCTTGACGAGCGAGCGCACACAGAGCTTTCGCGCGAGCCAGCGCCTCGTCCCGCGGCTCGAACGCGTCGTGCGGGAGGCGGCGAAGCAGTCGGAGCGGGCGAGGTGGCCGGCGATCGTGGGACCCGTCGCTCTTTCCGAGATCTTTCGGAGCGAGTCCTCGAAGAACCGGCTCATGCTCGATCCGAGCGGCGAGGTCTTTCCATCCTTGCTCCGCGCGGAGTCGACAGCCCTGCTGGTGGGGCCGGAGGGAGGATGGTCCGACCGGGAACGCGACGGGGCCATCGCCTCCGGATGGAGGATTGTGTCGCTGGCCGCGGGGAAGCTTCGAGCCGAGACGGCCGCGGTCGCCGCGCTGATACTCGCTCAGGCGGCGCTCGCCCGTAAGACATGAGACGCGAGACGTGAAACGTGAAAGCGAAGACGCAAGACGCGCCCCGAGTTTGCTTAATGCTCGAGGTTCTTCCGTTCACCTTTAGAGATTGCGCATTGACAGAGGGAAGGGGAGAATACTCCGTCGTCACCCAAGATCTCGAAGCGGAGGCGGTATGTCCTACGAGGACGTCAAGAAAGTCTGGATGAACGGCCGGCTCGTGGACTTCGCCGACGCGAAGATCCATGCTTTCTCTCACGTCTTTCACTACGGCTCGGCGATGTTCGAAGGGGCCCGTGTCTACAGGACGAAGAGCGGTCCTGCGGCTTTTCGTATCGACGAGCACATCAAGCGGCTCTATGACTCCTGCAAGGTCTACCGGATGGAGATTCCCTATTCGCCCAAGGATTTTCGCGATGCGGTCTTCGAGACGATTCGCGCCAATGGCTTCGAGGAGTGCTATATCCGCCCGGTCGTCTACCGCGGCTTGGGAGCGCTCGGGGTGAACCCCTTCCATAGCCCCGTCGAGGTGATGATCGCGGTGTGGCGGTGGGGAAATTACCTGGGCGAGGAGGCTCTGGAAGGCGGCGTCGACGTCTGCGTGTCCTCGTGGAACCGCATGGCGCCCAATACTTTCCCGGCCATGGCCAAGGCGACCGGCAACTATTTGAACTCCGCGCTGATCAAGATGGAGGCGATCGTCAACGGCTTCACGGAGGGGATCGCTCTGGACAACGGCGGGCGGATCTCGGAGGGAAGCGGCGAGAACATCTTCATCGTCTACGGGGGCCGGATTCTGACACCGCCGTTGGCCGGCACGATCTTGCCGGGTATCACGCGTGACTCGATCATGTGCCTGGCCAGAGACGCCGGATATACCGTCGTCGAGCAGCAGATCGCCCGCGAGATGCTCTACATCGCCGACGAGGTCTTCTTCACCGGAACCGCGGCCGAGATCACGCCGATCCGATCGGTCGACCGCATCGTGGTCGGTGGAGGCCGTCGCGGTCCGATCACCGAGAGGCTCCAGAAAGAATTCTTCGCGCTCGTTCGCGGCGAGGCGGAAGATCGCCGTGGATGGCTGACGGCGCTGCCGGTCGAAGCCCGTGTCTGAGAAGAGTGGATCTCACTCTTACGTCTTACGGTCCAGCCACTTAGAAGCATCGCTGCCGCGCCACACGACACCGACGATCGGCGACCGAGGTCTTCCAATCATTCGGCAAGGGGCGTAAGCTAGCCGCCAACCGAGGAAAACAAAACCATGCATATCAACGATCTGCTGAAGATTGCGGTCGAGCGGAAAGCGTCCGACCTGCACCTGAAAGTCGGTGCTTTTCCCGTCATTCGCGTCGACGGAACGCTCATTCCGCTCGCCGACATGCGTCGTCTCATGCAGGAAGACACGATCGCGATGGCCTTTTCGATCATGTCGGCCCGCCAGAAGGAAAAATTCAAGAACAACTTCGAGATCGACATCGCCTACAACGTACCGAACCTCGGGCGTTTTCGTTGCAACATCTTCCAGCAGCGCGGCACGGTGGGCCTCGTGCTACGCGTCATTCCTGCCCGGATTCTGAGCATCAAGGACCTCTTGCTCCCGCCGGTGCTCGAGAAGATCTGCCAGGAACAGCGCGGGCTGGTGCTCTGCACCGGAACGACCGGTTCGGGCAAGTCCACCACGCTCGCGGCGATGGTCGACCAGATCAACTCGACACGCAACGAGCACATCATGACGATCGAAGACCCGATCGAGTTTCTCCATCGCGACAAGAAGTCGATCGTGAACCAGCGCGAGGTCGACGTGGACACCAAGGGCTTCTCGCTGGCACTGCGAAGCGCGCTGCGCCAGGACCCCGACGTCATCCTCGTCGGCGAGATGCGGGACTACGAGACGATCGAAACGGCCTTGACCGCCGCGGAAACGGGCCATCTCGTCTTCTCCACGCTCCATACCCTCGATGCGACTGAGACGATCAATCGAATCATCGCCGTTTTCCCGCCCCACCAGCAGAAGCAGATCCGCTTACAGCTCGGCGCCGTCTTGAAGTCGGTCATTTCACTTCGCCTGATGCCGCGCGCGGACGGACTCGGCCGCGTGCCGGCGGCCGAGGTGCTGATCCGGACCAATTACGTCCGGGAATGCATCGAGAACAAGGAAAAAACCAAATACATCAAGGACGCCATTCAGCAGGGCACCTCGCAGTACGGCATGCAGACCTTCGACCAGTCCCTCTACAGCCTCTACAAGTCGGGCCTGATCACGCTGGAAGAGGCGCTCAAGCGTGCGACGAACCCCAACGAGTTCAAGCTCAAGATTCAGGGAATCCAGTCGACCTCGGACGTCGCGCGCGAAGAGATGGACGCTTCGCTCGAGGTGCCGTCCGACTTCAATCCGCTTGGGGAAGAGTCCCCGTTCGACTTCTCCAATCAGCTCCCTCCGGGGCGCAGCTAGACGGCGCGGCGCTCTTCTCCTCCCGCTGAGCCCGCGTCCGTCGAGGGCGCGCGGGAGCGGGCCCTTCGCCTTCTCGCGATTCGGCCGCGGGGGCGCGCAGAGCTCAACCGCGCGCTCGTCGATCGGGGCTTCGATCCGAGCGCGGTCGGAGAGGCCCTGGAACGCCTGGAGCGGGAAGGCTGGCTGGACGACCTTTCGGCGGCGCGCTCGGCGGTGCGCTCGCGAGGAGCGCGGTACGGGCGCTCCCGCGTGGAACGGGAGCTGAAGGCTCGGGGTTTCGGACGCGAGACGATCGCGGAGGCCCTCGCGGCGGAAGGAGCAAACGAACGGGAAGAGGAGGCGCTCCGCCGCGCGTTTGAGAGGCTCTGGAGCGCGCGGTCGAATCTTGCGCCGCCGCTCCGTCGCCGACGGGTATTCGATGCGCTGACCCGGCGCGGTTTTCGGGCGGAGAAGATTTCTGAGATCATCCGGAGCTGGTATGAGGTCGACTGAGGTCCGGGAGAGATTCCTTCGATATTTCGAGGGGCAGGGGCACCGCCGCGTCCCCTCCTCCTCCCTGATTCCGGCCGAGGATCCTACCCTGCTCTTCGCCAATGCCGGCATGAATCAGTTCAAGGACGTATTCACCGGCCGCGAAAAGCGGGACTACACGCGCGCGACGACCGTCCAGAAATGCGTGCGCGCCGGCGGCAAGCATAACGACCTCGACAACGTCGGCTACACGGGGCGCCACCACACGTTTTTCGAAATGCTCGGCAACTTCTCCTTCGGCGATTACTTCAAGGATGAGGCGACCCGGTTCGCCTGGGAGCTGGTCACGGATGAACAGAGCGGCTACGGCCTCGACCCCGAACGGCTTTGGGCCACGGTGTACGCCGAGGACGATGAGGCCTACCGGCTCTGGGAAAGGTATCTGCCCAAGGCCCGCATCTTGCGCTTTGGGGAAAAGGAGAACTTCTGGGCCATGGGGGACACGGGGCCGTGCGGCCCCTGCTCCGAGATCCACTACTACCGCGGCCCCGATCCGACGAGCCCCTCGCAAAACTCGGTCGACAAAGTCAATGGCCCCGGCGATGACACGCTGGAAATCTGGAACCTCGTGTTCATGCAATACGAGCGCGACGCGTCGGGCGGAATGGCGGCGCTGCCGCGGCCGTCCGTGGACACCGGCGCGGGCCTCGAACGGCTGACGGCGATTCTTCAGGGCGTCAACAACAATTTCGACACGGACCTCTTCGCGTCGATCCTGGCGCGGCTCGCGGAGCTTTCCGGCCAGCCCTACAAGGGCGGGATGGCGCCCGAGGATGCACCCTTTCGCGTGATTGCGGACCACGCCCGCGCGGCGACGATGCTCGTCGCCGACGGCGCCTTGCCTTCTAACGAGGGACGAGGCTACGTGCTGCGCCGGATCCTTCGACGCGCGATGCGTTACGGCCACCGGCTCGGGCTCACCCAGCCATTTCTGTATCAGCTGGTCCCGGCGGTCGTCGAGAGCTTCGCCGGCGTCTACTTCCAGCCTTCCGAGACGCCGCGTGTCGAGGAGAGCGTGGCCGGCGCGCTGAGGCGGGAAGAGGAGAGATTCGGCAAGACGCTCTCGGAGGGGGCCGACCGCGTCGGCGAGGCGATCGAGCGCCTCCGGCGCGAAGGGGCGACGGCTCTTTCGGGCGAGACCATCTTCCGCTTCTATGATACCTACGGGATCCCGCTGGAGGTGATCGAGGAGATCGCCGGCGACGAAGGCGTCGCCGTCGACCGGGCCGGCTTCGAGGAAGCCCTCGAACGGCAGCGCGCCGCCTCGCGAGCCTCGACGAAGTTCGAGGCGGCCGACGCGAGAGTCTTCGAGCGGCTGGAGCTCCCGGCGCCGCACTCGGTCTTTCGCGGCTACCCGGAGCAGGATTTCGTCTCCCTGTCCGGGGCGCAGGTGCTGGCCATCGTGACAAACGGGGCCGAGGCTTCATCGCTCACCGAAGGGGAAACCGGCGACGCGATCACCGATCGGACGGTCTTCTATCCGGAGGGGGGCGGTCAAGTTGCCGACACGGGTGTCTGGCGGTGGGCCGGAGGCGAGGCGGAAGTCATCGACGTTCAGAAGCCGATCTCGAAACTGATCGCGCACCGCATTCGAATCCTGCGGGGCCGACTCGAACTGGGAATGGCCGTCGACATGTCCGTTCCCGAATGGACTCGCCGCCGAACGCAGGCGAACCACACCGGGACACACCTCCTTCACGCCGCGCTGCGCAAGGTGCTCGGAACCTCGGCGAGGCAGATGGGCTCGCTCGTCGCGCCGGACCGGCTCCGCTTCGACTACGCTGCGGCGGTTGCTCCCACCTCCGAGCAGCTCGCCGACATCGAGCGGTTGGTCAACGAAGAAGTCCTTCGAGACCAGCCCGTCACCAAGGAGATCCTGCCGATGGAGGAAGCGCGGCGTCGGGGCGCTGACATGTTCTTCGGCGAAAAGTACGGCGAGCGCGTGCGCGTAGTCGAAGTCCCGGGTTTCTCGACGGAGCTCTGCGGCGGCTGCCACGTCCCGCGCACGGGCGAGATCGGCGCCTTCAAGATCGTCTCGGACCGCGCGATTGCCGCAGGCCAGAGACGCATCGAGGCCGTGACATCCCTTGGCGCCGTCGAGCTGCTGTCGCGGGATGAGCAGATCTTGAATGCCCTCTCCGGAGCGGCGCAGGCGCCGCGCGAAGCACTTCCGGCGCGCTGGGACGAGCGCGAGGAGCGCCTCAAGGCTCTCGAGCGCGAGGTCGCCGCGTTGAAGCTCAAGCTCGCCTCCGGCGACGCCGGAACGCCGTCCGAAAGGATCGAGGTCGCCGGCGTGCCGATCGTGACGCGTGTGGTGGAGGGACTCTCGATTCCGGACCTGCGGAATCTCTCCGATACGTTGCGATCGAAGGTCAAGAGCGGCGTCGTCATCGTGGCGACGGCAGGCGAAGGCAAGACCTCGGTGATCATCGCCGTCACGGCGGATCTGACCGGCCGCCTTCCGGCGTCGCGGATCGCCTCCCGCGTTGGAAAGACTTTGGGCGGAAGCGGTGGAGGAAAACCGGATCTCGCTCAGGCGGGGGGAAAGAAGGCGGAGCTCCTGGCGGCGGGGCTCAAGGCGGCGGCGGAAGCCGTGAGAGATCTTCTAGCGGAGCCGCCGCGCCAGGCCGCCTCATAGTGTCTCGCGCCACCGAGCTTCCGGTCGGGTGTGTGTGCTGGGTCACCGGCAGTAGCGCCTAAGACGCCGCGACTCAGATCTTTACGCTGCTTCCACCGTCGGCTATAATTGCATCTCACGTTTTCATGAAACTGCGAGTGTTCGTCTGCCTGGGGCTTCTTGTCGCCATGGTCCGGACAGGAAATGCGGATGTGCGCGTCGTCGTCAAGGACGGCCGGCGGCTTATCTACAACGACGGCCCGGCCAAGATCGGTTCGAGCGAGGAATGGCTCGCGTCCCGCGTCCAGCGCGCGTCCGCCTACGACAACTTGATCGCCGCGGCGGCACGCGAGAGCTCCATCGATCCGAAGCTGGTGAAGTCGGTGATGCTCGTGGAATCGGGCTTCAATCCGGGCGCCGTCTCGCGCAAAGGGGCGCGGGGACTCATGCAGCTGATGCCCGAGGTCGCTTCGCGCCAGGGCGTCCATAACATTCACGACCCGGCGCAGAACATCGCGGCCGGCGTGCGCCACCTCTCGCATCTGCTGGGTGTTTACGGCGGAGACGTCATCCGGTCGCTCGCGGCATACAACGCGGGGGAGGCTGCCGTCGAAAGGTATGACGGCATCCCGCCTTACGACGAAACCCAGCTCTACGTTCGCAAGACGCTCGCCGCCTATTACGGCGGGTCCGTGCTCGGCGGCGGCTTCGGCAAGCCTCCGACGGAGACCTTTCGAGGCATCCCGGCGACGAAAGGAAGGCCGGTCAACTGGCTGCGTGACTCCCGGACCAACCGCGTCATTCTGACGACCAAGGGCCATCCCGCGGCGCGACGCATCGGGTAGCCCGGCGCCGAGGTCGACGTGTCGAGCGCTGCCGGCGACCACCCACCCGTCGACCAAGGTCTCTTTCTCTTGCATCTGAACCGCGCCCGTCGCGGCGTGCGCGCGGGACACCTGACCGAGGCCTGGGAGGAGCTCGAGCAGGCGCGCAATCTCCGTCCACGCAATGAGGAGGTCTTGAACCTCGTCTCCATTCTCGAGTTCAAACGGGGGCATTACAACGAGGCGGCGTCCGCGGCGCGCGCGCTGATCGTCGAAAACCCCGCCTCCGAGGTGCTTCATGCCAACCTGGGGTTGATCCTCTTCAAGGCGGGCCGGCTGGCCGAAGCGGAGGAGGAGCTGCGGGCGGCGATCGAACTGCGGCCTGCCCATCGGCGCAGTCACCTGTACCTCGGCTTGCTCTATCAGATGCGCGGCAAGCTCGGCCTCGCCCTCGAGCACTTGCGAGTCGCCGGCGCCAAGCGTCGCATCGTCGAGATCGAAGAGGCCTTGAGACGTCCGGGACGCGACGGCGCTTCACGCCTCCCCTCCGACGCGCCGGCGGCGGTGAGGTCGGGGGACGGTGACCCCGTGAGCAAGGCCGCGCGCCCCGGCGACGAGCCCGCCTTCCTCGAGGCGCCGGATGGTGTGGCGCCGATATCGCTGCCGCAGGCGGATTCGCGCCCGCTCTTCAAGGTACGGCCGGAAGGGGGCCTGGAAGTCGCCTCGCGCGGAACCGTGTTCGTCCGGAAAGGGTGCGTGGCCTGGTACAGCGGCAAGATCCGTTTCGCCGTGGAACCGGCGTTCCGCAGTACGTCGCTCGAGCGCATTCTGCGGGTCGCGGGGCAGGGGACGCTCCTCGTTTACGACCCCGGCCGTCGCGCCTACCGTCGTGACTTGAACGGCCAGACGCTCTTCGTCGAGGGGACCCGGCTTCTCGCGATCGACCACGGCCTCACGTTCCGTCTCGACGCGATCCACGACTTTCGGCGCGGCCGCCGCGTCGACGTCCTGAGGGTGCACGGGCGGGGCAGCGTCGTCTTTTCCGTCGGCGCTCCCGTTCTCGCGCACGAGGTCACGGCGGATTTTCCGCTCTCGATCTCTTCGCGCGATCTCGTGGCCTGGAGCGGGGATCTCGTAGCCTCGGTCCTCGATGATCAGTTTCTGGAAGAGGTCATGCAGCCCGACGTCGCCAGCCCGCCGAAGATCCGCTTCGAAGGCGAAGGGACCGTCTTGACCGAGCCTCCCCGCCCCCGTCGCCGGATCTCCGACATGGATCGGCCGGTGGATCAGAGGCGTAATTAGGACGGGCGCTAGGAGGAATTTGTGATTGGAGATTGGTGATTGGTGATCAGCGCGAAGAAGACTTTTCCGCCCCAATCACAAATCACAAATCACTCCTCCTAACCTATAGATACTCCCTTTCCCTCGCCCGAATCCTCCGGTACCGCTCGAAGGTCCGCGACTCCGGCTCGAGACCCAGAAGAGACTTGAAGGTCGTTCCGCGAAACGTGTGCGCCAGCATCTGCGGCGCATGGCGAAGCACAAAGATCGGATCGTGCCGAAAGGCGACCGGCATGTGCCGGAGCTTCATCCAGCGATCCCTCCTCCAACGCCGGAACTCGATCTCCTCGGGGGAGAGGCTCGCGGTGCGCACGACCGCGGTCGTTCCGTCGTACTCCTCGATCCGAGAATGGGATATGAGCCCGCGCTCCTGGAGCTCTCGCGTCATCGGAGTTCGGGGGTAGGGGGTGGGATGCTGGACGTAGGGCCAGTCGACATGGCGTCGCGCGAAGTCGAGGTTCGCCTCGATCGACTCGGCGGTGTCGTCGGGATTGCCGACGATCAAACCCCCGACGACGTACATGCCGTTTCGGTGGAGGCGGTCGATCGCTTTTTCGGTCGCATTGCCCAGGCTCTTCCCCTGTTCGCGGCGGGTGTTCTTGGCGGCCGCGCGCAGGAATCCGAGATCGTCCTCCAGAATATTCTCGATGCCGAGGAAGACGTAGCGGAAACCCGCTTCCCGCATGCGCGGGGCGAGCGTCTCCGGCGCATTCGCGATGGCGGAGGTCATCGCCTGGACCGTGTAGTCGATGTCGTTCAGCCCCGCTTCCACGAGGGTGCGGCAAAGGGCCTCGAACCGCCGGACGTCGAGCGTGATGTTGTCGTCGACGACGAAGATCGAGCGCGCGCCGTGTGACCGGGCATCCCGGATGTCCGCGAGCACGCGCTCGAAATCGTAGGTGTGGAAGTTGCGCCCGCGCATCTCGATGATCGAGCAGAAGCTGCAGTCGTAGGTGCACCCGCGGGAGGTCTCGACGACGTCGACTTGCCGGCCGAGCATCGTGTATCCCGCGAGCACCCGCGCGCCACGATTCGGGAGGCGAATATCGCCCTCCTCGAGGCGGCTGGCCGGCCGCGGTGGATTGTGGTGGAAGCCGTCCCCGACGCGGAAGGAGACCCCCGCGATCCCATCGAAACCGCCGCCGGACTCGAGTGCACGGAGCAGCTCGCGGAAGGGAAGCTCACCCTCTCCGCGGACGAGAAAGTCGGCGGCGCCCGAGGGGATGTCGCGATAGGCCTCGGGATCGAGACTCGGGTCATAGCCGCCGACGACGATCGGGACGCCCGGCCGCAGCGCCCGCACGAGGTCGAGGATCTTCCAGGCCGTCGGGCGCTGAAAGGTCATGACCGACAGGCCGACGAGGTCGGGGGAGAGCTCCCGAACCAGCCTCTCGACGGTTTCCCGAACTCGCCGCTGGACGAGCACGAGGTCCGCGACGGCCACTCGATGATGCGGATCGACGTTGCCGGCGAGCGAAGTCAGGGCGCCGTTGGGCATGCGAACCGCGACGGTCGGCATGTGCTCGAACGAGTCGGGCATGGAGAGGAGCAGGATGTTCATGCCACGCCTCCGGAGGCTCGCAATCGGCCAGCAGCCTGCTAGAGCATACGCCCGGAGTGGACAAACTCGCGAAGCCGCCGCTCGGCTTCGTCCAGGATCGCCATCATCTTCTCTCCCGCCTCGTGCTCGCAGTAAAGGCGCGCCATCGGTTCGGTTCCGGACAAGCGTTGGAGGAGCCAGCCTCGGTCCCCGAAGACGTACTTGACCCCGTCGCGGTCCTGCACCGCCGTGACCCTTTCACCGGCGAAGGAGAAGGGGGGGGAGGCGTTGCTCTGTCGGAGATAGCGCTCGGCGGCATCGGTCGGCAGATACACGTCGCGCCGCCCGTAGTCGAACCGGCCGAACTCGGAGGCGAGCTCTTCGAGCGCCTCCTCGAGATTTCTGCCGGTCTTCGCCAGACTCTCCACCAGCAGGAGGGCCGAGAGGACTCCGTCCCGTTCGGGCAGATGGAAGGAAAAAGCATAACCGCCGCTCTCCTCGCCCCCCGCAACGGCCTCCCCTCGGTTCATCAGCTCGGCGACGTACTTGAATCCGATTCCGGTCTCGATGAGCGGGACACCGAGGCGCGCCGCGATGCGATCGACCTGGAACGAGGTCGAGAACGTCTTGGCGATGCCTCCTCGGAGGCCCCGTTTGCGGAAGACGTGGAGCAGGAGCAGCGCCAGAATCTGGTGAGGCGATACGAAGCGCCCGTCGTGGCCCAGCACGCCGAGACGATCGGCATCACCGTCCTGGGCCAGGGCGAGATCGAGACTCCCGGCACGCACGCGTTCGGAGGATGCCGCGAGGTTCTTGGCGATCGGCTCGGGATGGACCCCCCCGAAGAGCGGGTCGCGCTCGGTGCGGAAGGCAACGATACGAAGCGTGCCACCCGAGAGCAGCTCCGCGACCAAAGAGCCCGCCGCGCCGTGCATCGCGTCGGAGAGGACCGAGAGTCGCGACGCGCGAATCGCCGCGAGATCGACCAGCTCGGATAAGCGATTCCGGTAGGGCGTGATCAGATCCTCGGTCTCGATCCTTCCGGCGCGGTCGGCGCGGGGAAGCCGACGATCGACCTCGCCCGCAATCGACCGATAGGTCTCCGGAGGAGCGCTGCCGCCGAAGTGGGCCTTGACCTTGAAGCCATTGTAGTGGCCGGGGTTGTGGCTGGCCGTAATGGAGACGCCCCCCTTCAAGCCGAGCCGTCGGACGTGGAACGAAACGGCCGGCGTCGGGATCGGACGGTCCGCCAGGAGAACGTCGATCCCCGCTTCGGCGAAGACCTCGGCGCTCGCGCGGGCGAATTCGGGAGAGAAGAAACGGGGGTCATAGCCGACCACGATCCGGTGCCGGTCTCCGGGTCCCGGGTCCGCGACGTAGAAGCGCGCCACCGCCGCGGCAATCCGGCGAATCTCGGAGAACGTGCAGTCGTCGGCGATGACTCCGCGCCACCCGTCGGTGCCGAAGGCGATCGTCAATGCGCGACGCCCGCGGCGGAGTCGCGGAAGACGGCCAGCTTCGCCTCGTCGTAGCCCTCCCGTTCGAGGAACTCCGAGGCGAGGGCGAAGCGGAAGCCGCGGCCCTTCAGGCCGTCGAAGAGAACGCCGATCCTCGAAGCGACGGGCTCCTCCCGGTCGCTCCCGAGATGGAGCAGCACGATGCCTCCGTTCTCGGCATGGTGAACCAGCCGAGCCAGGAGCCGCTCGGCCGGCTGGAACGAGCGCGATAGAGGATCCGAGATCCAATCGAGTCCGTCGAGGCCGCTGCGGCCTCCCGTCCAGCCGACGTGCCAGTAACCCTGCACGGCCGCCCACCGGCGGATTTCGGCATTGTGCTCTCCGAAAGGGGCACGCCAAAGGGGCGCCATGGCGCGCCCCGTGGCTTCGCGGTAGAGGCGCGCGGTGCGAGTGAGCTCGCCGGTGAGGAACGCTCGGTCGACTCCGGGGCGGGTGATCTGGCGGCCGTCGGGGCCGTAGGTCGTCAGATGAGGGTGAGTGTCGGTGTGATTGCCGACTTCGTGACCCTCCGCCGCGATGCGGCGCACGATCATCGGATAACGGCGGACGAACTCCCCCGTCACGAAGATCGTCGTACGGATTCCTCGGGCCGCCAGCGCGTCGAGAATCTCGGTAGCGCCGCGGTCCGAGGATCCCGCGTCGAAGGAGACGAGAACGTCCCGGCGATCCGCCGGCCCCTGCGTCAAGTCCGGCGCCGCGGGCCACCTCGGAAATAGTGCCGGTTGAGCCGCCGCGGCGCGGGCGGGCGGCCCGGTCGGCTGGGGCGGGGCAGACACGGAGGGAGGGACTATCGGGCGTACGGGTCGAGCAACGGGAGTCGGAAGCAGCTCGGTCGAGAGCGGCATGGCGCCGACGCGGAAGGGTCCCTTCTCCCTGACCCCGTCGAAGTGAAAACGCCCGTCGGCGACCGGAGCGGCCGCCACGAAGTGTCCACCCGCGAAGAGAAAGACGGCGCTTCCCTCCGAAGCGGTTCCATCCAGGCGGAGTCCGCCGGCGGCCTCCGTCGCAGATTCGAGGCGCGCGCTCGGCGTCTCGCGCCGGGGACGAGCCAGCGGAGAAGGGGTATTGAGACGATCGAGATGGGCGACGGTCCGAAGAGCGAGAATGACGGGAGCCGACGCGGCGAGCGCCACCAGAAAGACCGCGGCGCGCGCGGGGATGGGCCGAACGAGTTCCCCCTGGATGCGGCGCCAGACCGCGTGCCGGCTCGCATCACGCGCGCAACGCGTGGAACAGTAGAGATGTCCCCGCATCCGCACTTCGCACAGGCGGCAGATCGCCCTGCGGCAGAAGTGACAGCTCTTATGGGCGCGCCGGCCGGAGTGGGTCGGGCAGGGAACGTTCACCCGACTATTATGCGCGAGGAGTCTCGAGACGGAGGAGTCTCGAGGCGCGGTCTTGGAATCCCGTATATTTGAGCAGACGATCCCGTGACGATAAACCTCCCCAACGCTCTGACTCTGCTGCGGATCTTTCTGGTCCCGTTTCTCGTCGTCGTGCTCTTGACGAAGTTCGACGGACGCGAGACGGTCGGGCTCGGGATTTTTCTCACCGCCGTCGCCACCGACTTCCTGGACGGTTGGCTCGCCCGGAGGCGCGGCGAGATCACCACCCTGGGGACCCTGCTCGATCCGATCGCTGACAAGTTGCTGATCTCCGCGGCCTTCATCTCGCTCGTGGAACTGGGTCTGGCGCCGGCATGGATGGTGGTTGTGGTCGTCGGCCGCGAGTTTGCCGTGTCGGGATTACGATCGATCGCGTCGGGGCGAGGCATCCTGATTCCGGCCTCGGGGTGGGGCAAGGCGAAGATGTTCACGCAGATTGCAGCCGTTTCTCTACTGATCCTGGCGCTGCGCCATGAGGCGTTCGCGCTTCCCGGCCGGGTCCTACTCTGGCTGGTCGTCGGCGTCGCGCTCGTCTCGGGGACGGAGTACTTTGTGCGTTTCCTCCGGCAAATCGCAATTTCCGGGCCGCCTCCGGCGGCGGAACCATAGAGCCGATGGTAGCGGGTTTCAGGTTTCTCGTTTCTGGTCGACGTCGACGGAACCAGAAAACCAGTAACCAGAAACTAGGAACCTTTTCTCAGCAGATACCTCCATATCGGTCTTCCTTCTGCGCGGTACTTGATCTCGTAGTGGGTCGTGGGTGGCGCGGGGAGAGCATCCCAGACGAGACGCTCGAAGGCGGGCACGGTCTGTAAGAGCGAACCGAGGCCCGAGCCATAGTCGGGATGGTCCGTGGCGATGCGAAGAAGCCCTCCCGCCTCCAGCCGGGAAGCCACGAGTTCCAGAAAGACGCCGTCGATTAAGCGACGCTTCTTCTGCCTCTTCTTGGGCCAGGGGTCCGGAAAGTAGATGTGCAACGCGTGAACCGACCGCGGAGCGAGCGCCGTCTCGACGAAGGTCCGACCGTCGGCGCGCAGAATCCGGACGTTGGGGAGGCTCGCGCGAGTCACGCGATCCCGACAGGTCCGGTAGTAGGCGAGCGAGCGTTCGATGCCGACGAAGTCGTGCGCCGGATTCGCCCGACCTGCTTGGATCAAGAACCGCGCTTTGCCGCTGCCGATCTCGACTTCCAGGGGCGCTCGGCGGCCGAAGAGGTCCTCTGGCTCGAGCGAACGCCCGAACCAGAGCTCCTCGTCCGGACTGCCGGGCCACCGGCCCGCTTGGACCCCTGTGCTACCCTGATTTCGCAAACCGCAATTCTCATGCCCACGATCGTCTTCGTCAACGAAGGGAAGGCGGGCTCCGTCGAGGAGGGCACGACAGTCCTACGGGCTGCTCTCGATTTGGGCGTGAAGATCAGTCACGTCTGCGGTGGGAATGGAACTTGCTCGACGTGCCGGATCGAGGTCATCGTCGGCTCGGAGAACCTCTCGCCGATCAACCCGCAGGAGTTGGCCTACGAGATGGGCGATGGCCGCCGCCTCGGCTGCCAGGCTCGCGTCCGGGGCAACTGTGCCGTGCGGGCGCTGATGATCCCGAAGGTCGAGCTGTACTAGGAATTGGCGATTGCCGATTGATGATTGTCGATTGAAGCCATCACCGAGACGAGCCCTCAATCGTCAATCGGAAATCGCCAATCGGCAATCATCTCAGCCTCTCCGCCACCGCTCTCGCGAACTCCCGCGTGCCCGCCGTTCCGCCAATATCGGGGGTCTTGATGCCCGCCCGAAGGGTCGAGAGCAACGCCTTCTCGACCGAGTCGGCGTGCTCGGGGAGGTCGAGGTGACGCAGCATGAGGATCGCGGACATCAGCAGCGCCGTCGGGTTGGCGCGATCCTGTCCCGCGATGTCGGGAGCGGTTCCATGAACGGCCTCGAAGATCGCCGCGTCCGACCCGAGGTTGGCGCCCGGAACGAGCCCGAGCCCGCCCACTAACCCGGCCGCCAGATCGGACACGATGTCGCCATAGAGGTTCTCCAGGAGGAGGACGTCGAAGGCGTCGGGGCTCATGACCAGGCGCATACAGGCCGCGTCCACGATTCGATCGTCGGCGGTGATGTCCGGGTAATCCTCGGCCACCTGGCGAAAGCAGTCGAGGAACAGACCGTCGGAGAGCTTCATGATGTTTGCCTTGTGGACCGCCGTGACGCGGCGCCGGCCATTTTTTCGCGCATAGTCGAAGGCGTACCGCGCGATGCGGGTCGAGGCCTTCGCCGTGATGATCTTCAATGACTCGACGACTCCGGGCACCACGATGTGTTCGAGGCCGCTGTAAAGATCCTCGGTGTTCTCCCGCACGACGACGAGGTCCACATTTTGGAATCGGCTGTCGACGGCCGGCAGGTTCTTGACGGGCCGGAGATTGGCGTAGAGCTCGAGCGTCTGACGCAGCCGGACGTTGACGGAGGAGAATCCCTTTCCGACCGGCGTTCCGACGGGACCCTTCAGGGCGACGCGGTTGTTCCGGATCGAATCGAGCGCCCGCGCAGGCAAGGGATTTCCCTCGGTCTTCTCGGCCTCCTGCCCGACGACGACTTCCTCGAAGGAGAGAGGTGCGCCCGCCGACTCCAAGATCGTGAGAACGGCGTCGGCGACTTCCGGTCCGATTCCATCGCCGCGGATCAGCGTGACGCGGCGCTCCCCGCTCAGGGGGTCTCTCTCTTTTCGGAAGCCACGGGCAGCGTCATCTTCACTCTCTTGATGGCGGTCGGCGTGGCTTCCTCGATCACGAAGTCGGCGAAGCGTCCCTTCCAGCGTTCTCCCTTGCGCGGAATCCGACCGAACCGGAGCATGAGATGTCCCGCGATCGTCTCGGCTTCGTCCCGCGGCAGATGGAACCCGAACTGCTCCTCGAGGTCGTCCAACCGAAAGCTGCCGTCGAGCATGTAGGCGCGCTCGCCGGCCGGCTCGAAGCCCGGCATCTCCTCGTCGTACTCGTCCTGGATCTGGCCCAGAAGCTCCTCGATGACGTCCTCGATCGTCACGAGGCCGGCCGTCCCTCCATGCTCGTCCACGACGATCGTCATGTGCGTCCGGCGGCGGCGCATCTCGCGGAAGAGATCTTCGGCGCGCTTGAACTCCGGAACCAGGAAGGGCGGATCACAGTACTTGCCGAGCTCGAAGGCCTGCTCCTCCGCGTCGGAGAGGTCAAACAGGTCCTTGGCGTGAAGAACTCCCACGACGTTGTCCAGCGTGCCACGGTAAACGGGGAGGCGGGAGAGCTTGTGCTCGTGAAGGAGCGCCCGCACGTCGGCGAAGCTCGCCGTCTCGGGAAGGGCCACAATCTTGGTGCGCGGGACCATGATGTCCCGAACGGTCTTGTCTCCGAACTCGAGAACCTTGTGGAGGAGCTGTCTCTCCTCGCGGTGGATCACCCCTTCGTCCGCGCCCAGATTGAAGACGCTCTTTAACTCCTCTTCGGTCAACGCCGGCCTCACCTCGGGCACGCCGAAGGCGCGGAGGACGCGGCTGGTCAACCGCACGCAGACCTCGGCGACGGGAGAGAGGACCTTCATGATCCAGGACAACGGAATCACGACGGCCCGCGAGACCGCGGCCGGAGACGCGGCTCCGATGGACTTCGGCATCATCTCGGCGAAGACGAACAGCGTGATCGTGGAGAAGAGAACCGCCACGAAGAAGCCTGACTTCTGGCCGAACCAGCCCGTGGCCAGGTTCGTCGCGGAGGCGGAGGCCGCGGACATGAATAGGTTCTGGCCGATCAGGATGACCGCGAGGAGTCGCGATGTATGCGCACGCAGCATGCGGATCAGTGCGCCGCGCCGGTCCCCCTTTTCGCGCATCCGCTGGAGCTCGATCCGGCCGAGCGATACGAGGGCCGTCTCGGAGCCCGCGAAGAAGCCCGAGAAAGCAAGCGAGAGCAGGAAGGCGAAGATATAGAGGAGCATTTGGGGATCCATACGGAGACTTCCTTTCGAATCCGGAGCGAGAGTTTACAGGGGAAGAGTCTGCAGGCGGGCCGTGGCCCAACCCGCCGCGTCCGCCAGGCCCGCCTCGCCAACGCCGCGAGCATTCTGCAAGACGGGGAGGCAGGCGGCATCCCTCCGGGCTCCCGCCGATGCGGCGGCGTTGCGCTGCAGCCCGCGACGGCCGGCTCGATTGACGGCGGTGTTTCCGAAGCGGCGGCGCCACTCCCCTCCGCCCATCGCGAGAATCTCGGCCCGCGTGGGCGGCAAAGCGTTAGGCATGGGCAACGCCTGCGAGGACTGGGCCGCGACGGCCGGCAGGGAAGCGTTCCAGGGACAGACCTCCTGACAGATGTCGCAGCCGAAGACCGAGTCGTCGAGCGCGTTCTTCCATGGATCGGGGATCACCCCTCGATGCTCGATCGTCCAGTAGGCGAGGCATCGTGCCGAGTCGAGAAGTCCGGGCGACAGAAAAGCCTCGGTGGGGCAGGCCTCGAGGCAGAGTACACAGGCGCCGCACCGCTCGGCGATCGGCTCGTCTTCCGGTAGATCGAGATCCGTGAGGATCTCGGCGAGAAGAAGATAGGAGCCTTGCACAGGATCGATCAGGCACCCGTTCTTTCCAATCCATCCGACGCCCGCCGCGGCCGCAAAGGAGCGCTCCGCGAGGGGCGTCGAGTCGACGCAGACGCGGTACCCCCATCCCCCGCCGAGCCGCTCCCACGTCCGTTCGGCGGCGCGAAGGGCTCGCCTGCGGAGCGTGCCGTGATAGTCCGTGCCACGCGCGTAACGCGCAAAGCGCGCCCCGTCCGAGGCCACGTACGGCGCTGCCGAGTACGGTGCGGCCAGACAGACGACGGATCGGGCGCCTCGCAGGAGCGCGTCGGGCGTTCTCCGCACTTGCTGCGTGGCCTGGAGATAGCGCATGCCGGCGTGGCGGCCCTCCGCGATCCAGTTCGCGAACCGGTCGTACCGCGGCGCTTCTCCGGCGCGCGCGACGCCGAAGCGGGTGAATCCCTCGTTCTCCGCTTCCTCGCGGAAGACTCGCGCCGCAAAGAGACGATCCGGGACCGCGCCCACGACGTCGATGTTAGCAGGCGGCTGAAAGATGGCTGTGGGTCACACTCGCTTTAGGACAACCTGCTAGCATCCGCCGCGAGGCTTTCGTGGCACAGGAGAACCGCATCGCCGCGCGGGTATTCAACCTCGCGATCGTCGCCCTGCTCGGCTACCTGCTGTTTCGCATCTTTCAACCCTTCGTCGGGCCGATTCTCTGGGCGTTTCTGATCGCGTTCCTCCTGTATCCCGTCAACGATCGGCTCCGGAAGGCCGTCCGCGGCCGAAAGGGCGTGGCCGCGATCCTGCTCACCCTCGCGGTGACGCTCGGGATCGTCGCGCCTGCGACCATCGGAGCCGTGGCTTTCGCCAGGCAGGCCGTCGACCTGGGGCGTGCGCTCGCGCAGAGGGCATCCGCGTACCAGGTCGGGGGCGTCCAGGATATTCAGCGATTACCGTTGATCGGCCCCGCCATGGAGTGGCTCCAGAAGCATTTCGCGGTCGATGCCGCCGAGGTCCAGGACTGGGCCGTCCATGCGGCGCAGAACATCGTGCAGTTCTTGCTCACGCACACGCGGGACGTGCTCCTCGGAGCGCTCGGCTTCGTCGGCAACTTGATCCTGATGCTCTTCCTCCTGTTCTTCTTCTTTCGCGACGGCGACGCGATGGCCCGGCGCCTGAAGGCGCTCGTGCCGATGGACCCGGGCCGAAAGGATCGGCTCGGCAAGCGGCTTGGAGACGTGACACGTGCGGTCGTCTTCGGCAGCGTGGCGACCGCGATCCTCCAGGGGATCACCGTCGGCCTAGCGTTCGCAGTCACGAGACTGCCTTCCCCCGTGGTGTTCGGCGCGCTCGCCGCGATTGCCTCGTTCATTCCGGTCGGGGGCACGGCCTTCGTCTGGGGTCCCGCGGCGCTCTATCTGCTGTCGCAGGGGGCGTCCGGAAGGGCCATCTTCATGGCGGCGTGGGGGGCGCTCGTCGTCGGGATGGTGGACAACTTCGTTCGACCGCTTCTCGTCTCGGGCCGCGCCGCGCTGGGCACGCTGACGGTGTTCTTCGGCGTGCTCGGAGGCCTTGCCGCTTTCGGCATGATTGGCCTCTTCCTCGGCCCGGTCATCCTTGCCCTGGTGCTGGCCCTGATCCAGTTCGCCGAGGAGACGCCCCATCCTCGTCCTTAGGGCCGGGCTTCTTGCGCCCCGCGGGCTCAGCGCTCGATCCAATCCGCCACGAAGATGTTGGTTTCGTGCGGCTCCTTCCCATTGCGATTCGACGCGAAAACGAGCCGCCCGCCGTCGCGCGTGAACATCGGGAACCCGTCGAAGGCGGGACTGTAGGTGATGCGCGTCAACCGGGTTCCGTCCCCGCGAATCTTGTAGAGGTCGAAGTCCCGTCCTTTCGGGTCGGCGAGGTTGGAGGAAAAGATGATCTCGGTACCTCCGGGGAAGAAAAAGGGGGCGAAATTCGCGGCGCCATTCGACGTCACCGCATGGTCGTTCGAGCCGTCGGCATCCATGACGCGGATCTCGAGCGACCGCGGCGCGTACGTATGTCGGGCGAGATTCTCCCGGTAGCGCGCCAGGTCTTCGGGCTTCTCCGGGTGGTCGGCCCGATAGACGATCTTCTTCCCGTCGTCGGAGAAAAATGGCCCGCCGTCGTAACCCGGCGTGTGCGTCAACCGTTTGACGTTCGACCCATCGGCGTTCATCGAATAGATCTCGAGGTCTCCATCGCGCGCGGAGGTGAAGACGATCTTCCTTGCGTCGGCAGACACGGTCGCCTCGGCGTCGTAGGCCGGCGAGAAGAAGAGGGGGCGAATGTCACTCCCGTCGGGCTTCGCGGTGTAGATGTCGTAATCGTCGAGCGCCCAGACATAGCCGGAAGACCGGTCGGGCCGGGGCGGACATTCGGGGCCGCGACGGAAGGTGGATGAGTAGAGCACGCGATCGCCCGACGGGAAGAAGTAGGAGCAGGTCGCCTTGCCCTGCCCGTTGGAAATACGCTGCCGCGCGGAACCGTCCGCCTTCATGACGAAGATCTGATCGCAGGGGAGCCTGCCTTCGTCGCTTTGAAAGATCAGCCGCGAACCGTCCGCCGACCAGTACGCCTCGGCGTTCTGTCCGCCGAAGGTCAGCTGGCGGACGTGGGCGAGAAAGTTCTCCTCCCCGGGATAGAGCAGGGCGGCATCGGGCACGGCCGGTGCCGGTACGGGAGCGTTCTGCGCGGCGGCGGAGAGAAATGCCAGCGCGGCGGCCGAGAGCAGCAGCAGATACCTCATGGGGCGCGGGATTCTAGCAGCCTGCTCTCGGCGTCCGTTCGTGACGGCGCTTTGGGTTGCAACGCTCTCGGGCCGCCTTTATCCTCGCTCGAGATTCGCGATGGAGCATGCAAACGACCGGAAGAAAATCCTCGCGGAGGAGATCCGCTCGGCGATCGCCGAAACCGCGGCGGCTCCTGTTGGGCCGGCGGAGGGCGGGGAGCCGGCCACCGCGGAGGCGCGTGGTTCGCTTCGCCGGGGGGCGGACGTCCTGACGCCATCGGTACCATCCGGGGCGCCGCTGGCGCGCGTCAAGCGTCTGGCGATCCGGGCGTTGCGGTTTCTCTGGAGGAATCAATCGTCGTTCAACGCCTTATCGCTTGCCGCCTCCTCGAGCCTCGCCGATGGCTTGGATCGGCTTCGCGCCGATACGGAGCGAGGCGTCGAGGAGTTGAAGCGGCGGGCCGGCGTCCAGGAAGCGCGGCTCACTCTGGCGGAGACCGGGTCACCGGCGGGGGTATCACTTCCCTCCGCGGCGGCGTCCCCTGCAGCGGCGATTCCGCCCGGCATCTATGCTCTCTTCGAGGAGCGGTTCCGGGGCAGTCCGGCAGAGATAGCGAAAGGACAACGCTTCTACGTCGACTTCCTGCGAGACTTACCGGGTCCCATCGTGGACGTCGGCTGCGGCCGGGGAGAATTTCTCCGGCTCCTGAAAACCGAGGGCATCGCCGCGAGCGGCATCGAGTCCAACCCGATTAGCGTCGAGGCCTGTCGTCGAGCAGGACTCGACGTCGAGCGGGGGGAGGCGCTCGAGCTTCTGACCCGGCGCCCGCCGGGCCGACTCGGCGGGGTCGTCTGCTTTCAGGTCATCGAGCACTGGACTCCGGTGGAGATCTTTTGCTTCCTCCAGGAGGCCAGGCGTGTGCTGGCCCCCGGGGGAGTCGTGATCGCCGAGACGATCAACTCCGACTCGATCTCGGCGATGCGGGCGTTTTACCTCGATCCGACACACTTCCGGCCCGTGCCCTCCGAGACACTGCGCTTTTTCGCAGAAGCGGCCGGCTTCACGGACGTCCGCATCGAATTTCGCTCGCCGCTTCCCCCTTCGGAGCGGCTCGACGAAAGATCGGAGAACGAGCGGAAGTTGAACGCCCTCCTCTTCGCGCCCCAGGACTATGCGTTGATCGGCCGCGCGACTTGAAATCCCACCGGATCTTGGTTCTCGGCGTGCAGACCCCGTTCTCCGATGGGGGTGCGGAACGACATGTCCGCCGACTGACCGAAGAGCTCCGCAAGAGAGGGGTCGAGGCGGATCTCGTGACGATGCCGCTGGCCGAACGGGAGCGCTTCGATCTGATCCGCGGCGCATTGGCGTGGCGGAGCCTCGACTTGACGGAGGTCGGAGCCTTCCGCGTCGACGCGGTCATCGCGACCCGATTCCCGAGCTACGCGATCCGGCACCCCAACAAAGTCGTCTGGCTGATCCACCAGTACCGCCAGGTTTACGACCAGCTCGGTACCCTCTACAGCGACTTCACTTCCTCTCCCGAGGACCGGCGCACTCGCGAAGTCATCGCGAGGATCGACCGGGTGGGGCTCTCCGAGGCGCGCCGCGTGTTCGCAAACTCGCAGACGGTCGCCTCCCGACTCTACCGATACAACGGAATCCGCTGCGCGCCGCTCTATCATCCTCCGCCGCTCGTCGGACAGTACCGCAGCGGCCCTTTCGGCGACTCGGTGCTCTGGGTCGGACGGCTCGACGAATGGAAGCGCCCCGCCCTGTTGTTGGAGGCCCTGCCGCACGCCCCAGAGGCCCGAGCGATCTTCGTCGGCCGCGGGCCGGAGGAGGAACGGCTCAAGCGTCTCGCCCGCGATCTCGGTCTGCAGGAGCGGGTACGCTGGATCGAGGCGGTCGACGACGCGACTTTGCTCGGTCTCTACGAAAACGCGCGGATCGTGGCCGTGACGGCCGCGGGGGAAGACCTCGGCTACGTGCCGCTCGAGGCGTTCCTGTCGGGCAAGCCGGTCTTGACGACCGAAGACGCGGGCGGCCCGCTCGAGTTCGTGCGCGACGGCGAAACGGGCCTCGTCGTGGCTCCGCGGCCCGAGGCTCTGGGAGCGGCCTTGCGCCTGGCGTGGCCGAGGATCGAAACGCTCCAGGCCATGGGCGAGGCCGGCCGCCGGCGGGCGGCCGCCTTGACGTGGGACGAGCCCATCGCGGCGTTGCTCTCGGGGGCGGGGCTCTCTTGAGCGCCGACGACCCTCTGCGGCGCCTGGCGCAGGAGAACGGTCGAATTCTGGGGGAGCTCGGCCTCCAACCCGAAGATACTTCTTGGACGCGCGATCACGCGGACGCGATTGCCAGCCTCGTTACGCCCCGCCTGCGCCTGCGCTTGCCCGCCGTTCTCGAGCGTCTTCTGCGCGGGCTCCGTCGCGCGCTACAGTAAGACGCGTCCGGGTTTTGCTGGTCGGCTTGCACTAGAAGCGCCGGATGGGCGCTTTTTCCGACCAGAGCCTGGCCCGGTTCCGGCCGGTGTCTTTGGCGCCGTAGAGCGCCTTGTCCGCACGAAACAGAAGTTGCTGCCGGTCTTTCGCGCCAAGGCCCGTCGTGTCGGCCACCCCGGCGGAGACGGTGACCCGAAACGGTCGTCCCTCCGTCGCGAAGGGCTCCCGCTCGATCGAGCAGCGGACGCGGTCGGCGACCGCCAGAGCGGAGCGGGCGGCGGTCTCCGGGAAGAGCACGGCAAACTCTTCGCCCCCATAGCGGCAGGCAATGTCGCTTGAGCGGAGGGCCGCACGCAGGATCTCTCCGAATCGTCGAATCGCCGTGTCTCCGGCCCCGTGGCCGAGGGTGTCATTGAGCTTCTTGAAGTTATCGAGGTCGAAGAGGCCGACCGACACGGCGGCCCCGTAGCGGAGGTACCGGGCCCATTCCTCGGAAAGGCGTGTCTCGAAGTAGCGCCGCGAGAAGAGGCCCGAGAGCTCGTCGGTGACCGCGATCTCCCAGTTGCGCGACGCATGCAGGGAGGAGGTCAGGGGCGCCAGCAACGCCCGAATCTCGGCCTTGTGATGCTCGTCGATCGGCTCTGGCGACACCAGCATGAGGTATGCGACTAAGGCATCGCCGGAATAGAGCGGCAGGTGCAGCCGCTCCGTGGGAGGGTTGCCCGCGAGCAATTCGCTCGGCGCAAAGGAGCGGTCCGTCTCCGTGGCGGCAAACCGCAATAGAGCGCGGGAGTCGATGAGCTCTCCCAGATATGCATGCGCGGGATCGCGTACGGGATGCAGATCCTCCGCGCTGCCCCCCGAAAGAGTCCAGACCTCGTAGATTCGCTGCTCCTGGTCGACCCGGTAGAGATCGAATGCCGACAGCGGAAGAATGTCCGAGGCCGCGCGGTATGCATGCCGGAGGATCTGCTCCGGATCGGGCGATTCGCCGAGGAAGTGGCTCTCGCGCTCTCGGGTCTGGAGGCGGGCGGCCAGCGCGCGCGCGCGACCCTGCAACCGCCAGGCGCGAATGCTCGCGCCGACGGCGAGGAGAAGGAGCAACGCATCCAGCCAGACCGGAAGCACTCCGGATCAGTGTAGCGGCAGCGTCCTCCGGCCGATCGGAGAGAAAGAAAAGGCCCCCGATCGGGGGCCCAACGAAATGACCGAACGATTCCGGACTATGGCGTCTTGGCGGGCGCCGGGGCGCTCGTGGTGGTGGTCGCCGTGGTCGTCGTTTCGGTGCCCATCGTCCCCGTGCCTGTCGTGGTCGTAGTCGCCGTGGTGCCGGTCTCCTCCACGACGGCGGGAGCGGACTCCGTCTGGGTCGTGGTCTCGGTCGTGGTGGAGGTCGTTTCCTTCTTCTGGCAGCCCGTCGTCAGTGCGATCGCCGCCACGGCCGCAAAACCCAGGGTCAGGAACTTCTTCATATCCCTCATCTCCTTCTTTGTTGAAGCGCTCTTTCTCGTCGAAGCAAAAAAAAGCCATGGCCGGGAAAATCGACGCGCAATAATATCCGAAGTCGGCCCCCTGTCAACCGGCCTCGACTCGACAGCACCGGGCGGCTATTCTTGGGGCGCGTCGCCGTTTGGCCGGCGATGAAGTCGAACGGGGGTTACGGGGCGGTGTTCGAGAGTCTCGGCGATCGAATCCAGGGCGTCTTCAAGGAGCTGCGCGGGGAGGGACACCTCACCGAATTCCACCTCGACTCCGCCTTGCGCCAGATCCGATTGTCTCTTCTGGAGGCCGACGTGGCTTTGCCGGTGGTCCGGCAATTCACCACGCGGGTCAAGGAGCGCGCCGTCGGCGCCAGGGTGATCCAGCAGCTCTCACCGGCGCAGGAGGTGACCCGAATCGTCCGGGACGAGCTCATCGCGCTGCTCGGCGGAGAGGCGGCGGACATCGCTCTCGCCGGGAAGCCCGCGATCATCGCGCTGGTCGGGCTTCAGGGATCTGGAAAGACGACTTCGGCGGCCAAGCTCGCGCGGCATCTGAAGACACGGGGACGCTATCCTCTCGTCGTCGCCGCCGACCTCGCCCGGCCCGCGGCCGTCGAGCAATTGGAGACTCTGGGAAGGCAGATCGGCGTTCCGGTCTTCGGTCCCGGTTCGCGGACGGACCCGGTCGAAGTCGCGCGGGAAGGGGTGCGCGAGGCGAAGCAAACCGGGCGCGACACGGTCATCGTCGACACCGCCGGCCGCCTCCACGTCGACGAAGAGCTGATGCAGCAAATCCGGGCCGTCGCGGCAGCGATCGAGCCACAGGAGATCCTCTTCGTCGCCGACGCGATGACGGGCCAGGACGCGGTGCGCTCCGCGGCCGGATTCGCGGAGGCGCTGCCGCTGACCGGCATCATCCTGACCAAGACCGACGGCGACGCGCGCGGGGGTGCCGCGCTGTCCGTCGTGACGACGACCGGCCGGCCGATCAAGTTCGTCGGGGTCGGCGAAAAGACGGAGGACTTCGAGCCTTTTCATCCGGATCGGATGGCCTCGCGGATCCTCGGACTCGGCGACGTGCTGACGCTGATCGAAAAGGTCGAAGCCCACGTCGACGCCGACGCCGCGAAGAAACTCGCCGCGAAGACGGTCGCCGGCGAGTTCACGCTCGAGGATCTCCGCGATCAGCTTCGCTCGATGAAGAAGATGGGACCGCTCGAAGGCTTGCTGGACTTACTCCCCAAGGCCGGCGCCTTCAAGGCCCTGCGGACACCCGAGAGTGTGGATGAGAAGGCCCTGGTCCGCGTCACCGCGATCATCGACTCGATGACGGCCGAAGAGCGCCGGTACCCCCAGGTCTTGAACGGCAGCCGCAAGAGGCGAATCGCTGGGGGCTCGGGAACCTCCGTCGCGGAGATCAACCGGCTGCTGAAGCAATACCAACAGATGCGGCGCATGATGCGAGCAGCCCGAAAAGGGATGCCGGGCCTGGATCTGTCGAAAGTGGCCTTCCCGACGGCCAGAAATCGGTAGGCATCCTTCGTGTAGAATGCTTCGCTTTCGAAAGGCAGGAGAAGGTCGCCGAGATGCTGAAAATTCGCCTGCGCCGCATGGGCGCCCGCAACCGACCCTACTACCGGATCGTCGTTTCGGACTCGCGCCGGACGGCGCGCGCCGAAGTCTTGGAGGAGCTCGGCTCCTACGATCCGGTCACCGATCCGGTCACGATCTCCTTCGATCGCGAGCGCGCCCGCCACTGGATCGGCAGGGGAGCCGGAGTATCGCCGACGGTTCAGTCGCTCCTCGAGCGTCCCGAACCGGCGCCGGGGGCGTAGAGCTTGGCGATGAAGCGCTTGATCGATACGGTCGTTCGCCGGCTGTCGGATCGTCCCGATGAGGCCCGAGTGTCCGAAAGCTTTGAAGGGAAGACGGCGGTCTACGACATCGAGGTGCCGGAGGCCGACCGCGGCCGCCTGATCGGCCGGGAGGGGCGCACCGTCCGGGCTCTGCGTGCGTTCGTTTCGGCGGCCGCGACGGCTCGCGGCAAGCGCGTCGTCATCCGCGTCCGCGACTGAAAGCTCGCCACGCGCCCGCCGCGTGAAATCCTCGGAATGCCGGAGCTTCTCGTCGTCGGCCAAATTCGAAGGCCCCATGGGTTGGCCGGAGAGCTCTCCATCGAGGTCGTCACCGATTTTCCGGGGCGTTTCCAGCCGGGTGCGGTGCTTCGGTGGCGGCTCGGCGCGGCCCAAAAGACGCTCACGATCGCGAGCGTTCGGCCGCACGCCGCGCGGCTTCTCCTTCGTTTCGAGGGCGTGGCCGACGTCGATGCAGCCCGCGCCCTTCAGGGTGGAGACCTCTGCGTCCCCGTCGGGGATGCATTTCCGGCGCCCGACGGCTTCTTCTATGGCCACGAGATTCGCGACTGGCTGTGCGAGGACGTGCGCGGCAACCGGCTCGGACGCGTGGAAGGGCTCGAGCAGACACCGGCCGGAGCGATGCTGTCGGTGGAAACTCGGGCCGGGAAGGTCGTGCTCGTTCCCTTCGCGCATCCCATCGTCGTCCGCGTGGACAGGGCCACTCGGCGCATTGTTCTCGATCCGCCCGAGGGATTACTCGATCTGTGAAAGGGTCTCTGCGTGGCTGGAAAGTCGCCAAAAAAGTCGAAGGTCGAAAGCGCGTGGTCGAGGATGGGGGAGTCCGTCGTCCACTCTCGGCCTCTGAACTTCGACCTTCAACCGATGAGACTATATCGCACCGGCCGCTGACGCTCATGCAGATCGAGATTCTCACCATTTTTCCGGGGTATTTCGCCTCGCCGCTGCGGGAGAGCCTGCTGGGCAAGGCGATCGCGGCCGGCGTGATCGAGGTTATGGTGACCGACCTGCGAGCCTTCGCGGAGAGCCGCCATCGCAAGGTCGACGACGAACCTTTCGGCGGGGGAGCCGGGATGGTCATGATGGCGCCCGTGGTGACCGCGGCCATCGAAGCGCGGCGCGAAACCGAGGGCCGTCCGCGGGCCTGGACCATTCTCCTGGCCCCGGAGGGGACGCGTCTGGATCAGGACCGGGCTGCCTCGATCGCCTCGCGGGAACGCATCCTCCTCGTCTGCGGCCGGTACGAGGGGATCGACGAGCGCGCCCGCGAGCTCGGCCTCTACGACGAAGAGATCTCGCTGGGGGATTTCGTCCTGCCGGGAGGAGAAGCCGCCGCGCTGGCCTTGACCGAGGCCGTCACGCGCTTGGTGCCCGGGGTCGTCGGGGCTTCGGAGTCTCTGGAAAACGAGTCCTTTCTCCGCGAGCGCCTCGACTATCCGCACTACACACGTCCCCGAGAGTTTCGTGGGCTCGTCGTCCCGGAGGTCCTGCTCTCCGGCGACCACGCGAAAATCTTTCGCTGGCGGCGAGCACAGGCGCTCCAGCGAACCCGCGAGCGGCGACCCGACTTGATCGCACGGCGACCGCCCGCTCCCGGGGAAGGGGAGTCCTGAGCGGGTTGGTTGCGCTGAAGGGGGCCGCTCGTTTAGAATTTGCCGTTTCCTCGAGAGTTTTGCGGGCTTCCGCCCGCTCGGCCTTGGAGTGGTTTGCCATGAGTGACATCCTGCTCGATTTAGAAAAGCCGTTGCTCAAGAGCGACGTGCCGACCTTCGCGCCGGGGGACACCGTCCGCGTCCACGTCAAGGTTCGCGAGGGCGAGAAGGAACGCATTCAGATGTTCGCCGGCGTCGTCATCGCCCGCCGAGGGGGAGGCGCCCGCGAAACCTTCACTGTCCGGAAGATCTCGGGAGGTATCGGCGTGGAGCGGATTTTTCCTCTCCACTCCCCGATCATCGATCGCATCGAGGTCGAGCGAAAGGGCGCGGTCCGTCGCGCCAAGCTCTACTATCTGCGGTCGCGCAAGGGAAAGGCTGCCCGCATCGACGAAAAGCAGTCGGATTAGCGTTTCATCTCCCCGGACGTGACCCCCGACCCGCTCGCCGCTCTCTTCGCGGAATTGGGCCGTCTCCGCGACCTAGCTCGCCTCGAGGCAGAGCTGCGTGGGCGCGGTTTCGCTCTCATCGCCGGTGTCGACGAGGTGGGTCGAGGTTCCCTCGCCGGTCCGGTCGTCGCGGCCGCGGTCATCCTTCCGTCCGACTGCGTCCTGCCGGGACTCGATGACTCCAAGCAGCTCGATGCGGACGCCCGAGTGCGCCTGGATCGGGAAATTCGCGGCCACGCGATTGCGTTCGCCATCGGGGTCGTCGAGGCGCCGGAAATCGATGCGCGCGATATTCTGCGCGCGAGCCTGGAGGCGATGCGCGTCGCCGTGACGGCGCTCGACCCGCCTCCGGAGGCGCTCCTCGTCGATGCGGTTTGCGTGCCGGGAGTGCGCGTGCCGCAGCTTCCCGTCGTTCATGGTGACGCACTCTCGGCCTCCGTCGCCGCGGCCTCGATCATCGCCAAGGTACATCGCGATCGACTTCTGGATGCGCTCGGCCGGGCCTATCCCGCATACGGCTTCGAACATCACAAGGGCTATGGAACGCCCGAGCACTGGGAGGCTCTCCGGCTCTGCGGGCCCTGTCCGGAGCATCGCCTCACGTACCATGGAGTCGTGCCGGAAGCCGGCGTCGACGCAATCGCGGGCCGGCCGGCGCGTCGTCGCGGTTAGAATCTTCTGAGATGGCGGTCAACCGCGAACAGGTTCTCCAGTCCGCCGAGAAGCTGCTGTCCCGGGGCAAGCTCGACCAGGCGCTGAAGGAATACCTGCGCGTTCTGGAGGAAAATCCCAAGGACATCTCGACGCTGAACAAAGTCGGAGACCTCTACGTCCGAATGAATCGTCCGGCGGATTCGATCCCGTTCTTTACGCGGATCGCCGACTTCTACTCGCGGGATGGCTTCTTCCTGAAGGCGATCGCGATCTACAAGAAGATCAACAAGATCGACCCGGCGCAGCTCGAGGTCTACGACAAGCTCGCGGACCTCTACCACAAGCAGGGGTTGGTCCAGGACGCGCGAAGCCAGTACCAGGTCTTAGCCGACCACTATCAGAAGAACAACCGGCTCGCAGACGCCATCGCCGTCTACAAGAAGATGTCGTCGATTGATCCCGCAGACCTGCGAATCCAGGTCCGCCTCGCCGACCTCTACCGCGCCAACAACCAGAAGGATCAGGCCGTCATGCAGTACGGCCTGATCGGCTCGATGCTGTTGAAACGCGGCGCCCACGACGAAGCCGCGCAAGTCTTCCAGAAGGCGCTGGAGCTTTCGCCCGACGATGCCGAAACGCAAAAGAACCTGGTCCGTTCCCTTCTCGCGCAGAAGAATGCGGCGGCCGCCATGGCGGTTCTCAAGGCGGCGCCGAGGACCGCCGAGAGCCTGGCGTTGATCGCGGAAGCGCAACTGGAGACGGGGCAGCGCGCGGAAGCGCTGCGCACGGCCGAGCAGGCGCTCGCCCTCGACGCGCATGCCGAGGCGCCCCGGGTCTTCCTCTGCCGGCTCCGTATGAACGAGCAGGCCTTCGAGAAGGCCGTTGCGGTCATCGCGCCGGCGGTCGACGCCGCCGTCTCGCGGCGCGAATTCACGCGCGCGGCCGATTACCTCGAGCCCATTCTGGCGGCGGATCCGGAGCAGCGCGGCGCTCTCGAGAAGATGACGGAGGTGCTGGAGGCCGAAGGCAATCGCCCGGCCTTATCCAGGGTGCTCGCGACTCTCGGACAACAGGCGGAGCGGCGCAACGACCCGGCCCGTGCCGCGGAACACTACCGGCGCGCCATGGAGGCCGATCCATCCAACGTGGAAGCGGCGAATCGGCTCAAGGACATCGGACCGCCGCCGCCCGTGGCCTCCGCCGAGGCGGCTCCCGAGTTCCAGGAGCTCATCATCGATTTGGAGGATGCGGGCCCGATTCATGCGCCGCAGCCGAAAGTTCCCGCGATCGAGTGGGAGCCCGCAAGCGGCCGGTCCGAGCCGGCGCCTCCCTCGGGTCCCACGGCTTACGTTGCGCCCGCGACGTCGGCGGAACTCCTCGTCGAGGGCGGGGCAGTCGACGACCAGCAGCTCGAAACCCTCATCGTCGAAGCCGAGGTCTTCGCCAAGTACGGCCTGTCCGACAAGGCGATCGAGCGCCTCTTCTCGCTCCTGCGCCGCCGCCCCGATCTGCTGAAGGCCCGGGAACGTTTGGTCGAGCTGCTCGCGGAGTCGAGGAACCCCGCGCTGCAGCGGGAAACGGAGGCCCTCGCCGCCGCGTATCGCGAGGCCGGCCACCCGGCCGACGCCAGTCGCGTTCTGGCGCGAAGCGGGCTCGAGGCGCCCGGTGCGGAGTTCCCGCCGGCTTCCGAGCTCGCGCCGCCTCCTCCCGCGGGACTGGATGTTGCGTTCGAGGAGTTCGAAGTCAGCCAACCGGCCGCGCCTCCCGCCGAAATGGGTCCCGCTCCATTCGACGAAGCTGGGATCGAGTTCACGCAGCCCGAACCGGGCGGGCCGCCCCCGACGATCCAACGCCTGAGCACACCGGAACCGGTGACGCCGGCCGATACGGAGTTCGTGTCCTACGAACAGCTCGGTAATCTTCTCGAGGACGAGATGCAGCGGGCGGGCGACAGCGGCGCGACTCGGACTCCGGAGGTTCCGGTCGTCGCGGAAGAGAATCTCTTCGCCGACGAGCAAAAGTTCTTCAACCTCGCCGAGGAACTGGAAAAGGAGCTTTCGGAAGAGGCCGTCGCCGAGGAGAGCACGGATGCTTCGGCGCCGCAGGGGGAGGTGTCTCTGGAGGAGATCTTCCGCGAGTTCAAGAAGGGGGTCGAGCAGCAGCTGTCGGCCGAGGACTACGAAACCCACTACAACCTGGGCATCGCATACAAGGAGATGGGTCTCGTCGACGAAGCGATCGGCGAGTTTCAGCTCGCGAGCAAGGATCCGGGCCGCGCCGTGGAGTGCTGCAGCATGCTCGGCCATTGCTTTTTGGAGAAGGGAATGCCCCAGCTGGCGATCAAATGGTTCCGCAAGGGGCTCGCGACGCCGTCGATCAAAGAAGCCGAGACCGCGGGCATGCTCTATGACCTTGGGCAGGTCTATCAGGACACCGGCGACATCGACCTCGCCTACAAGACGTTCCTCGAGGTCTACGGGCTCAACACGAACTATCGCGACGTGATCCGGCGCGTGAGAGATCTCGAGGCGGTTCGGAAGAACTCGTGAGCCGCAGTGAGGAGTGACCCGCTGATCCCGCCGCGAGATTCGTCCCCGTCCAAAATCCCAAGCCCTGAATCCAAAATGGGGTCCTCACCTTTGCTGGTGGTCGAAGATCTTCGCGTCGAGCTGCCCCTCAACGGAAGACTCCGGCCGGCCGTCGACGGCATTTCGTTCAAGCTCGAAGCCGGCGAAACGGTGGCGGTGGTGGGGGAGAGCGGATGCGGCAAGACGCAGCTCGCACGAGCGATCCTCGGCCTCGTGCCGGAAGGGGGGCGAATCGGCGGACGGGTGATCCACGCCGGAAGAAATCTCCTCCGTCTGACGGACCGCGAATGGCGCGGCGTCCGAGGCGCGAGGATCGGCCTGGTTTTCCAGGAGCCCGCCGCGGCTCTCGATCCGGTGCGAACGATCGGAGACCAGATCGTCGAGTCGATCCGGCTCCACCACAACGTCTCACGCTCTGAAGCGCGTCGGATCGCGCGCGACGCCTTGCGCGATGTGGCGTTTCCGGACCCGGATCACGCGTTGGGCGAGTATCCGCACCGCCTCTCCGGAGGGATGCGACAGCGAGCGTTTCTCGCCATGACTCTTGCGGCCGGTCCGAAGATCCTTCTGGCGGATGAGCCCACGGCGTCTCTCGACGCCACCGTGGCGGCGCAGGTGCTGGCGCTGCTCGATTCACTGCGTCGGCTGCACGGCCTCACGATCCTCCTGATTACACATGACCTCGGCATCGTGGCGGAGCACAGCGACCGAGTGCTCGTGCTTTATGCGGGCCGTGTGGTCGAGGAGGCACGAACCGCCGCGCTCTTTGCGGCTCCGAGCCATCCCTACACCCGCGGCCTGCTCCGTTCGGTACCGCGGATCGCGGCGGCGGTTCGTCACCACGGTCAGCGGTACGACGCGATCCCCGGGACCGTCGCGGATCTTTCGGCACGCGAGAGCGGCGTCTGCGCGTTCGTCGAGCGCTGTCCGGAACGGTTCGCCCCCTGCGACCGGCGCGAGCCCGAGCTCTATACGACGGAAACCGGCCGGGCTCGCTGTTTTCTCCACGAGGAAGGAGAGGCGAGAACGCCGGCATGAGCTCCGTCGCGCCGCCCGCGAATCGGGAAGCGTTACTATCGGCGGTCGGCCTCGAAAAGAGCTTTTCGATCCGGCGGGGGCTTTTCGGACGGGTCGAAGGTTACCTTCCCGCGGTACGCGGCGTCTCTTTCGACGTGGCGCACGGCGAGACGCTCGGACTGGTTGGCGAGTCGGGAAGCGGCAAGACCACCATCGGCCGTCTCATCGCGCGGCTCGAGGAGGCGGACGGCGGAGAAGTCCGATTCGACGGCGAGGACTGGCTATCGCTCTCGGGATCGGCGCTCCGGCGTCGCCGGGGAAAGCTTCAGGTCGTCTTCCAGGACCCTCAGACCTCGCTGAATCCCCGAATGTCCGTCGGCGACCAGATCGCGGAGCCGCTCCGCATCCACCGGCTTGCCCGGGGGCGCGCGATTCGCGACCGCATCGACGAAATGTTGTCCCGGGTCGGTCTCTCCGCGAAGATGGCCTCGCGCTTTCCGGCCGAGCTGTCCGGCGGAGAGCGGCAACGCGTGGCGATCGCTCGCGCACTCGCAACCCGCCCGAAATTTCTGGTCTGCGACGAGCCGGTTTCATCACTCGACGTCTCGATCGCCGCCCAGATTGCCAATCTCCTGCTCGACCTGCGCGAACAGGCGCAGCTCTCCTATCTCTTCATCTCCCACGACCTCGCCGTCGTGTGCCGGCTTGCAGATCGGATCGCGGTTCTCTATCTCGGTCGTGTCGTGGAGGAAGGGCCGGTGGACGCCGTCGCGGTCCGTCCGCTCCATCCCTATACCGTGGCTCTGGTCTCGGCGGCGCCCGAGCCGCCTCCCGCCTCGCGGCGCCACCGCATCGTGCTGGCCGGCGATCCGCCTTCGGCCACAAACCCTCCCTCCGGATGCCCCTTCCACCCGCGTTGTCCCATTGCCCGCGAGCGCTGTCGGGAAGAGAGGCCGGAGCTTCTCCCCGCCGCAGCGGGCCAAAGAGTGGCTTGCTTTTATCCGGGCGAAATGCGGTGATATGAAAACATTCATCCACCGGATGCGTAGATTGGGTGACAAAGGAGTCATGGAATGAAGAGTTTGGCGAAGGTGCGGGCGGGACACTGGGCTCTGGCATGCGCGCTCCTTTCCCCGATTTCCGGAGATCTGCACGGCCAGTCGGCCCCGGTTGTATCGGCCCCGGTCGTATCGGCTCGGCCCGGCCAGCGCCCTTCGCAACCTATGCCGGCCGCCGAGAAGGACGGCATCCACCTCACCCTCGATCAGGCGATCGGCCTGGCGCTCTCGAACAACCAGGATCTGAACGTCACCGTCAACGCGGCCGAGGCATCGCAGTTCACGCTCTTCCAGAACACCGGTATCTTCGACCCGCTGGCCTCCGCCTCGATCAGCCGGTCGCATCAAGACAACCCCGCGAGCTCGCAACTCGCCGGCGCCACGGTGCTGACCGCGGACCAGATCAACGGCAGCGCTCAGGTTTCGCAGTTGATTCCGATCGGCGGCACGTTCACGCTGGGATTTGCCGCCAACCGGACCAACACCAACTCCACGTTCGCTCAGGTCAATCCGTCCTACACGGCGGGCCTCCAGCTGTCTTTCTCTCAACCCCTGCTGCGAAACTCCGGCAAGCTACCGACCACCTGGCGCATCGATGTGGCTCGCAACGCCCGGGATGCCTCCTATCAGGACTTCGTGCGCGGCGTTCAAGCCACGGTGAACTCGGTCGAGCAGGCCTACTGGGACCTGGTCTATGCCTATGGAAACCTGACGGTGAAACAAGAGGCGAAGAACCTTGCCGTCGAGCAGAACCGCATTACGCGGATCAAGATCGATGTCGGATCGCTCGCGCCCATCGACATCGTTCAGACCGAGGTGGACATCGCGACGGCCGAGCAGGAGATCATCAGCGCCGAGGGCCTGATCGGCACCGCGCAGGACCAGTTGAAGCGGCTCTTGACCGTTGGTCCCGAAGACTGGGGCGATCTGCCCATCATCCCGACCGATTCGATCGTCGCCGGGAAGCAGAGCTTCAATCTCGGCGAGGGCATGAAGACGGCTCTCCAACGCAGGCCCGAGATTCTGCAGCAGCAGTACCTCGTGGCTTCGGACGAGCTCCGCTTTCAGTTCTTCAAGAATCAGACGCTGCCGCAGCTGGATCTCCAGGGAGGCTACGGGCGCAACGGTCTCGGCGGCACCGCGATCATTCGCGACCCGAACACCGGAGAGATCGTCTCGCAGATACCCGGCGGCTTCGGTGATGCCTTGAGCGACATCTTCGGCAAGAACTTCAAGTCGTGGAACGTCGGACTCGTGTTCTCGTACCCGATCCTCAATCGCGCCGCCCGAGGCGCCGCCGGGAACGCGCAGTTTACCCTGGAGACGGACAAGGCTAGGCTAACGGTCCTCGAGCAGGACATCATCGTCAGCGTTCGGCTGGCCCACCGGGCGATCGAGATCGCCAGCCGGCAGATCGATGCCGCGGCCAAGGGGCGTGAGCTCGCCGAGCGCAACCTCGACGCCGCGCGTAAGAAGTTCGATAACGGCATGTCGACTTCCTTCGAGGTCTCGAAGATCACCAACGACCTTTCCGACGCACGCTCGAAGGAGTTGAATGCCCTCGCGATTTATCGCAAGGCCATCTCGGCCTATCATCAGGCGATCGCCGACATCCTCGAGTGGAAAGGGGTGAAGATCGAAGGCATGCCCGAAATGGCTCCGCCGCCGGCGGAGGCTCGGGCCGATCTCGTGCGTCGGGTGCTCGAGGCGGAGGCAGCCGCGCCCTGATGCCCCAGGACATGACGAGCCCGGCGGCGACGCCGGACGACTCCGTCTCGGCGGTCTCGCGGTTGGTCGGAGTCTTCGTCTCTCCCGGCAAGACGTTCGAATCGATCGGGCGCCGGCCGACATGGCTGCTGCCTCTGGCCATCTGGATGGTGATGTCGGTGGCGGTGACCGCCGTACTGATCCCTCGGACCGATTGGGCGGGCATCATCCGCGGCGGGATCGAGAAGAGCGGCCAGAACGTGAGCGAAGCCCAGATCGAGAAGCGGATCGAGACGATCAAGAGCTTTTCGTGGACGTATTACGTGGTCGCCATTCTCGCGCCCGCCGTCATCGCCCTGGTTCCGGCGGCGTTCTTCTGGCTGGGCCTGAAGGCCTTCGGGTGGGACATCGCCTTCCGGCAGTCGCTGGGGGTCACGACCCATGCCTTCCTTCCAGGGATCCTGGCGTCGTTGATTCTCCTTCCGCTGCTCTGGCGTATGGACGCGATCGATCCCAAGGAGATGGGCGATCTGCTGAAGTCGAACCCCGGCTTTCTCGTCGATGCCAAGAGCTCGCCGGCGCTCCACTCCCTCCTGCAATCGCTGGACGTGTTCTCGCTCTGGACGATCGTGTTGCTGGTCGTGGGGCTCTCGGCCGCGGCGAAGATCTCGCGGGGAAGGACCGCGGGGCTCGTCCTGACGCTGTGGGTTCTCTACGTTCTGGGCAAGGCCGGATTCGCCGCGGCATTCGGATAGCCGCTTGCTAGAGTCGGCGAACGCATGAAGAAGTGGCTTCTCTTTGGCCTCGTCGTTCTCGTCATCGCGGCGGTCGTGACGGTATCGCTGGTTACCTCCAAACCCAAGGGCGCCGAGGTGACGACCGGAAGAGTGGGGCGAGGGGAGGTGCGCGCGATCGTCTCGGGCACCGGAGAGATCCAGGCTCGGACCAAAGTCGACATCTCCTCGCACGTCATCGCGCGCATCGAGAAGCTGTACGTCCACGAGGGGGACCTCGTGAAGAGGGGCGATCGGCTCGTCGATCTGGACCGAGAGCAATACCTATCGCAGCGAGATCGGTCACTCGCCACGCTCGCGGGCGCCGAGGCGGAGGTGCAGCGCGCAGCGGCGACGCTCGCGAACAGTCGAATCAAGCGCGAGCGGGCCCGGCAACTCGCCACGCAGAAGATCGCCTCGCGCGAGTTTCTGGAGGCGGCGGAGCTGGCTTACGAGAGTGCATCGACCGCGCTCGCCGCGGCGCGTGAGCGTGTGCGGGAGTCGAAGGCCGCGGTGGAAACGGCAACCGGCGCCCTGTCGAAAACCTCCATCGATGCACCGATGTCGGGGCGCGTGACGAGGATCAATGCCGAGGAGGGGGAGACCGTCGTCACCGGAACGATGAACATGCCGGGCTCCGTCATTCTGACGGTCTCGGATCTCTCGCACATCGAGGCTAAGGTCGAGGTCGACGAGGCCGCGGTGGGACGCGTACGGCTCGGACAGAAAGCCACGGTACGAGTAGACTCCTTCCCAGATCGGGACTTCCGCGGCGAGGTCGTCGAGATCGCCGACTCGGCGGTGAAGAAACAGGACGTGGCTTACTTTCTGGTCAAGGTCCGCCTCCTCGACACCGCGGGAGGGCTGCGCCCCGGAATGACCGCTCGAGCGCGGATCGATGCCGAGAGCCGCAAGGGCGTGCTCGTTGTACCCATCGAGGCGGTCGTCGAGAAGAAGGACGAAAAGGGGGAGAAAGCGGGCTCGTCCTCGAAACAGGACGCTCAAAAAATCGTATACCGGATCGAGGCAAACAGAGCGAAAGCGGCTCCCGTGGAGGTCGGTCTAACGGACGAAACGCGCGTCGAGATCGTCTCGGGCATCAAGGAAGGCGAGACAATCGCGATCGGCCCGTATCGGACGCTGAAGGCACTGAAGGACGGGTCGCCCGTCGTCGAGAGTGCCAGGAAGAAGGGATAGGTCATCGATGCTGATCGACATCCGCGACATCACCAAGGTCTACGAGATGGGTGAGGAGAAGGTGCACGCTCTCTCCGGCGTGTCGCTCGGCGTGGAACGCGGGGAGTATCTCGCGGTCATGGGTCCTTCCGGCTCCGGAAAGTCCACACTGATGAACCTGATCGGCTGCCTGGACACGCCGACTTCCGGCTCGTACATTCTCAATGGGAAAGAGGTCGCCCGGATGACCGACGATGAGCTCGCCGCGGTGCGCAACCAGGAGATCGGATTTGTCTTCCAGACCTTCAACCTGCTGCCGCGCACCTCGGCCCTCCAGCAGGTCGAGCTGCCTCTGGTCTACGGCGGCCTCTCGCGCAAGGAGCGGCGCGAGCGAGCGATCAAGTCTCTGCAGGCCGTCGGCCTCGGCGACCGGATGAACCACCAGCCCAATGAAATGTCGGGTGGTCAGCGCCAGCGCGTGGCCATCGCCCGCGCCTTGATCAACGATCCGAGCATCCTGCTCGCCGACGAGCCGACCGGCAACCTCGACTCGGCCACGGGCGCCGAGATCATGGCCCTCTTCGACGAGTTGAACTCCAAGGGCAACACGATTCTCGTCGTCACGCACGAGGAGAACATCGCCGCCCACGCGCGCCGCGTCGTCCGGCTGCTCGACGGGAAGATCCGCGACGACCGTCCCAACGACCGGCCGGCCCCGGCTCTTCGCACCGGAGCCCCGGCCGCGGGATGACGCGCTTCCAGCGCGTGAGA
>DASXTI010000178.1:0-13782 GCA_036505535.1 Thermoanaerobaculia bacterium | reverse complement strand
CAACCGGCGGGCGAGATCGAAACTGGCCCGTTCGCGCAAGATAAGCCCCGCGCGGCGGCCCGAGCAGCTCGCCGGCGAGAGAAGAAAGATTCTGTTCGGCACCGCGGAAGGATACGCAAGAAGCAAGCCACGCGTTGCGTCTGCTGTCCGGTCTATTTCTCCATCCTCAAGCCCGCGCTTCGAAGAAACGCTCGATGACTCCGGCGAGCTGCTGGAAGGTGATGGGCTTGACGAGATGATCGACGAACCCGGCCTCGCGACTCCGCTGGAGATCATCCTCCATTCCGTAGCCGGTCACGGCGATGCCGGCGAGTCCATATCGGTCCCGGAGCAGCCGCATGAGGTCGAGCCCGCTACCGTCGGGCAGCCCCAGATCCGACAGCACGACGTCGAAGGACTGCGTCTTCGCCGCCGCGAGCGCCTCCTGGACCGAGCCGACGGAGACGACGTCGCACGAGAGCTCCCCGAGCAGCTCGCGAGCGGCGACCAGGGTGTCGGCGTGATCCTCGATGAGGAGCACGCGCCGCAGTCCCGCCGCGGTCGGAGGCAAGCCCACGGACCGCGCCGGTTGGGCCGACGGCTCAGCGTCCATCGCCTCATCGAGCTCGATCCGAAAGGTCGCGCCCCGTCCCGGCCCCTCGCTCACCGCCGTCAGCGTGCCCCCATGCGCCTCGACGAGAGCGCTCGATATCGCCAGCCCCAACCCCAGGCCTCCGGTCTGGGGACGGGTCTGCTGGAAGGGCTGAAAAATACGCCCGATGTCCGATCGGTCGATGCCCGCTCCGGTATCGGAGACTTCGACGGAGATCCGGCCCGGAGCGGGTACCAGGGTCCGCAGGAGGATCCGTCCGCCGGCCGGCGTGAACTTGATCGCGTTCTTGACGACGTTCCAAAGGATCTGCCGCAGCCGCGCCGGGTCCGCACGCACCCTCATCCCCGGAGCCGCGATCTCTCCCTCGAGAGTGACCCCCTTGGCCGCCGCCTCCTCCCGGCAGATCTCGACGACATGATCCAGCGCCTCGGCCACCTCGACCGGCCTCGGTTCGAGACGCAGCTTCCCTCTCGCGATGCGCGTTAGGTCGAGCAAGTCGTCGATCAGCCGCGCCTCGAGCTCGGCATTGCGCCGCACGATCTCGATCTGCCGCCGAGCCTCCGTCGGAAGTTCGGGATTGCGCTCGAGAGAGGAGCTGAATGCGAGGACGGGTGTGAGTGGGGTGCGCAGCTCGTGGGAGAGGGCGGCCAAGAACTGGTCCTTCGCGCGGGACGCGGCCTCGGCCTCCTCCATGGCCAGTCGCCGCTCGGAGGTCACCGCGCCGAGCACCAGGAAGGTCGCCGCCGTAATGGCCATGAAGACTTGCAGGAGAAAGAGCCCTTCTTCGACCGTCGCCGCCGGAAACGGACCGTGGGCCCGAGTCGCGGCCCATACGGCGATCACCGAAACCAGAAACATCGCCCGGGCCGCCCCACGCTGCTCGAAGCGGATGGCCGCCCAGACGAGCAGAGGGGACAACAGAGCCGCGATGCCATGGCCCTTCTCGAAGATCCAGAAGCTCGAAAGAGCGAGGAGCAAGGAGAGCACACCGGACTCCACGAAGCGCAGTCTCCGAAGGCCACCACCGGCGGCCGACCTCCACGTCAGGATCAGGGGGGCGACGATCAGATCGCCGATCGCGTCCCCCAGCCACCATGCCCTCCAGGTGACGGCGAAACGATCGGGTGCGATGACCCCTCCCAGGATAAGACTCGAGACGCCGATGGTGGCGCTGACCATCGAGCTCACGACGGCCGCGAGGAACACCAAACCGAGCACGTCCTGGAGGCGATCGAGGGAGCTGCGGAAACCCGGAATTCGCCGTAGCGCATACGCGCCGAAGAGGGCCTCCAGCGCATTTCCGGCACCGATGCCGAGCGCCACCGCGACGGGCGCGCCCGTCCACAGATTCGCGACCACGGCGCCGAGAGCGATACTTGGCCAGAAGCGATAGCCGAGCAGGAGGATCGCCGCCAGTGAGATCCCGCTCGGGGGCCACACCAGAGTGGCGAACGAGCTGATGGCATGGATTTTCAGACCGAAACGGGCAAGGAGGACGTAGACCGCCGCCAGCAGGCTCGCCTTCGCGATGTACGCCGCCGTGCCGCGCTTCATCGCCACCGGCGACTCGGCTGTGGCCGCCTACGGGAGAGAGGGGCGGATCCGGACGGCTCCGATGGGCCGCGCGCGAACATCCAAGCGACACTCTCGCAGGCGCGGAAAGATTCGCGAGACAATGCACGCAGCATCCCGTTGTCCCTTCGGAGTCGTGTCGCCTAGCGATTCTAACAGGCCGTCGAAGGAGGGATGCGGGCGCAGCTCTCGACCGCGCGCACCTTCGACTGGCTCTTCCGCGCGCTCGACGCCGGCATCGAAGAGATCGGTACTCTCCCGAGTGACAACGATCTCGATGCCCTCCGTGGCGATCCTCGCTACCGCAACGCCATCGATGTCGCTCGGGCCCTGGAAAAGGAGAGCGAGAAGGACGATCTGGTTCTTGCGGCCTCGGTTCTCGCCGTCGCTATGAGACGGCGAACAGTCGTCTGAGGGAAACTGGCCGCCGAGCGGGCCTCCGGCTCGCCGCCGAAGCTGCCAGGTCGCTGTTCAAATCGTCTGACTGCCACCCGGTTCCGGGCGAAAACAGGCCGAGGAGGGTGAAACCTACGGAGTGTCGCCGCCACCGCCACGGACCGCTTCGCCGCGCCTGGCGAGGACCTTGGCGCGCTCGAGCGCGGCCAAGGCGCGGTCGTCCCGCTGGAGCACGTTCTCGCCATAGCCCACCTTAGTCACGAACGCGAAATCGAGCTCCTGATACGGGATCTCCTTCGGGAACGCCTCGCGGAGGTAGTGCCAAACCTCCACGTGATTGAGCGCAGGATCCTGGACCGTCGAGGCGGGCCCGGTGACCTTCTCGATCCGCGCCGACCGCTCGGCGCTGTTTCCGCCGCCGCGGTACGCGGAGCTGACCTCCGACCGGGTGTAGCGCCATAGGCCGGAGGCGTCGGCGATGTCGTCGCCCGTTCGGAGAGGCTTTCGGCCGCTGTAGCTCGGCGGCCCCAGAAGGACGAACACCATGCCGCGGTCGGTCATGCTTCCCCGCGTCTCTTCCTGAGTCAGCCGCGAGTCGGCGAACGCGACGCGCTTCTCGAACTCTTCGCGAAACTCATTTTCCGGGGTCTCCGGCTTCGGATCCCTAGATTTCCAGAAGTCGCTGATGAAGGAGGAGCGCGAGACCGCGTCGGAGAGGCGGCTGAAGTCGCGTCTTTCGTCGGCGGTCATCAGATAGCGAACGGCCCCCGCGCTCCAGTCCTCTCCCGCATCCGTCGAGGCGAACGGCCCCGGCGCCGGGAAGCTCCGGTAGGCTGCGGCGAGCGCGTCCGTTCCTCCCGTCGCCCGCTTCTGCTCGATCGACTTTCTCGCGTTCTCCAGCGCCGAAAACACCGCTTTCGGAAAGAGAGCCGGATCAAGCCGGGCGTCGGGCTGATAGGAGAGAAACCGCTCGAAGCTCTCCCGCGCCTCGGCCGACCGACCGAGCGACGCTAGGGATGCCCCTCGGTAGAAGAAGAGTCCCGGAAGAATCTTGGTCCGCATTTGCTCGAGACCGGGCTTCTCGCTTTCGGTGTTGAGCGTCTCGAGGGTCGCAAGCGCGCCGCGGTAGTCGGCGAGCCGGAACTGGTCCTTGGCCTTCTGGAAGAGCTCCGGAAGCGTCGCGGCCGAGATGGAGAGGCAGGCAAGGAGCGCCAACGCCGAAACCGCGAATCGACGCATGGGGCACCTCCCAGACTACGAAAATCATACGCCCAAAGAGAGAGAGAAAAAGGGGCGGCCGAAGCCGCCCCGAGGAGTAAAGCGAAGGTGAGACCTCAGAAGGTGACCTTGATCGCCGCGCGGAACAACCTCGGATCCTGACGCGAAGTGGCCTTGCCGTAGTTGTCGTTCTTCTGCTCGTTGCACCGGTTTCCGACGGGGTCCGATGCCTGTGCCGCCGTGCAAGGAGCAAAGAAGAGCTGGTTGTACTGGTCTGGAGACTTCGGATAGTTCGCCCCCTGCGAGATCTGCCAGTTGTTGTCCACGTTGGTAATGATCTGATTGTTGAAGATGTTGAAGACGTAGAACAGCCCCGTCACGGTCACCGGTCCGAGCTGGACCGGATAGCCGAGCGAGAGATTCGCCTCCCATTGGGTCTTGAGCCGGCCCGCGGACCCCAGCCGAACCAGCTGAGTCTGCGCAATGTAGAACTGATTGAAGTAGCCGACGACCGAGAGCGGCGGTCCCGACTGGACGAACGTCTGAAGCCCAACCGAAAGCCGGAAGGGCGTCACGTAGGAGGCGTCCAGGCGGAAGTTGTGGGGACGATCCAGGTAGAGCCTACCGTACTTGTTCTTGAGGAAGGACGCGTAGTCGAAGTCGGCCGTGATGCCGGGATCGGTCTGCTGATAGTCCTGCTTGACCTCGCCGTCGTAGTTGCCGCGCAGCGATGAGTAGACGTACGACGCCTGCACCCACAGTTTGTCGGTGAAGGTTTTCCGGGCGAGGAGCTCGATGCCGCGATAGAGGCGCTTGGCGTCGGGAAGGGGGCCTCCGAGAAGGGTGTTGATGGGGAAGATGCCGCATTCGTAGGCGTCCCCGTCCAGACCGTTGCAGCCATGGAAATTGCCGGTGGCGTAGGTTCCGGAGCCGCCCGGGTTGGTAATCACGCAGGTGTTGCCGGCGTTTTCCGGGGCTCGGTCGATATCGTAGTCCGCGTCGCAGCGGTCCTCGACGGCCCGCCCGAACCGGCGGTACTCGCCCTTGATCCCCACCGAGAAGGTCGGATCAATCAGCTTCTCGATCCCGACCGTCAACTCGTCCTGGTAGATGCCTTTCAGGCCCTCGTCGTGGGGCTCGGCGAAGATGCCGCCCTGGGTGTGAGCGGTTCCGTGTCCGATGACGCTGGGGTCCTGAACGACGCTCGTGGGGTCGAAGTTGTAGGTCGTTGCGAAAAGCTGCTGGCCGTAGGAGCGAACGTTCAGGTCGGTCGGCAGCGCATAGTAAAAGCGCCCCGCGAAAGCGTAGACCTTCATCGAGCCGTCCCTGCGCGGGTCCCAGACGATGCCGATTCGCGGCTGCCACTCGTTGGTCAGCGTGATGACGCTTTCACCTGTGTAGCTGCGCAGGTCCTCGCGATCCCAGCGGACGCCGGCGTTCAAGGTCAGTCCGGGGAGGACTTTCCAGGAGTCCTGGAAGAACGCGCTCTCGTTGTACGTCTTCGGAGAGACGGTGTTATTCACGGGCGTCAAATCCCCGGGGCCCGCCGCCCAGAAACTGTGCGCGTAGTAGGTCTGGCCGTACTCGTTGAACTTCGAGACCTGCTGCAGGCCGCTGATGGTGGTGATCGCGTTGGTCTTGCCGACCTGGTAGTCGCCGCCCACCTTCATCTCGTGATTGCCCAGATACAGGGAGAGGTCGCCGCGGACCTGGTTGCGGGTCGAGTCGTTGTTGCGGATGAACCCGGTCACATATCCAAACCCACCCGTGGCGGTGTTCGGCTCGTTCGGCTGGGTGCACGGGTTGTCCGGTGTGCCGCCCGCGCAGGTCCAGTCTTCCTGTCGGATGCCAGCTCCCGCTCCAGAAGGGATCGTGTGGTAGCGGTCTTTGTGATGGGATCCCTGGATGGTGAGCAACCCCCTGGATCCAAAGAGCTGGTTGACACGAAGGCCGTAGTCGGCTCCGCCGATCTCGAGCGTCGACTGCCAGGTGCTCGGGTCTGTATTGACGATCGGAACGGGGTAGTAGCTGTGCGTGGGGTCGGAGGCCGCGGCGCCCTCCACCTTCGTCGGATCGGCGAAAATCGTTCCGACCAGGGTCGTGCCGGTGGCGACGTTCCATGTGAGCTTGCCGGAGTAGAGGTTGTCGGTCGAGTCGGCCGGGAACTTCAAGTCGCGGGTAACCTGGCCGTTCGGCGAGTCGTTGTAGCGCGAGATGTCCGTCGGCTTGCTCACGCGGTCATAGGCGCCGAAGAACCAGAGCTTGTCCCGGATGATGCGGCCGCCGATGTCGACCCCGAAGTCGGTGCGGTTGTACCCGTTGACCCGCATCCCCTGAAAGTAATCCTGTTCGTTGATGACCTGGTCCGCGCGCATCCCGAAGGAGTCGTAGTAGACGAAGCCGTCGCCGTGAAACTCGTTGCCGCCCGACTTGGTGATGACGTTGATCACCCCGCCGAGCGCCCGTCCATACTCGGCCTGGTATCCGCCGGTCTTGATCTCGACCTCCTGGATGAATTCTCCGTTGATCGCCTTGCCCTGGAAGCCCCGGATGACGTTGGTCGTGTTGACCCCGTCGATGATGAACTGGTTCTCGACAGACGTCGCCCCGTACACCGTCAGCGCGACGGCGCGTCCCTGGGTGTCGCCCTGATCGGTGTTGACGCCCGGGTTCGATCGGATGATCTCGGCGTAGTTGCGGCCGAGCGGAAGCTTCCCGATCACCTGGCTCGTGTAGTTGGTTCCACCCGTCGTCGAGGTGGTGTCGACAAGCGGCGCTTCGCCCGTAACCGTCACGACCTCCTTGGCCGTCAGCGACAGCTGCACGTTCGCCGTCGCCGTCGCGTCGAGGGCCACCGTCGTGGTCTTCTCCACCGTTCCGAGGCCCGCCAGGCTCGCCGTCACCTTGTACGTGCCCGGCGTCAGGCTGGCGAGGTGGTATCGCCCGTCGTTCCCGGTCACGGCCGTCCGGCTACCCTGCAGGTTCGGGCTCGTGACCTCCACGGTGACGCCGGGCAGCGGTGCCCCGTTTTGATCGACCACCATTCCCTCGATCCGTCCCGTCGTCTGAGAGACGGCGGGGACGGGTAAGAGGAAGAGCAGGCACACCGCCAGGGCCAAACTGAATCGATACGCTGATTTCATGAGCTTCCTCCTTCCTGAAAGAATGGGTTGGCGAGAAAAATGAAGTCTTGTCCCACCTGAGCGATAGGAAAGCAACCCGACTGCCAGATAGCGCCAAGAATGTCAAGCTTCTAAGTCACTGCCGACAAAGCGGAACAAGGGGGATGGGTCCTGATGGAGCCGATCGGGGGTTTGTAATCTTGGATCGAGATCCGACTTTTTGAAGGAGAAGAGGTTATTCGAAGGCCAGTGCTAGGATGCTCGCCCGAACGGAGAACGCCATGTCACTCGAGAAACCCGCCGGCCCGTCTCCTCGCTCGCGTGCTCGGGACGAATGTACGGACCAGACCATGGCGGTTACGGTGCGCGTGGGCGCGCCTCGCGTGCGTCCCCACGTGGTTCCGATCGCCGGAAAGACGGGGCGACTGACCAAGGACGATCTCGTCACGAGCTTTCTCGTCGTCTGGCAGCCCTCGCCGCCACCGCCTCCGCTATGGGTTCGATTTCTTCAAGAAGCCCCATTCGGCACCCAGACTATCCGCGCTCGGGATCTCCACTGGGACGGGAAGTTCCTTTCGATCGAGCTCCTGAACGAATCCGACATCGAAGCGTTCGCGGTTGAAATGTCCGAGTGGGTCGACTACGCCAACAGCGAATTGTCGCAGTGCGAAAAGTCACCCGCGGCGCTCGCCCTCAAGGAGGCCCAGAAGCGGGCTCTCGAGATCGAGAATCGGTTGCGGCGATAGGGATCGAGGCGGCCGTTGCGGCCGCGTGCCGGATTCGTTCGCGAGCGCCGGACCGTGACACGGCGGTCAATGTTGAACGAGTTGGATGAGATTGCCGCAGGTGTCGTCGAATACGGCGATGGTGACCGGTCCCATTTTCGTCGGCTCCGTACGGAAGGCCACACCCAGCTTCTTCATGCGTTCGTACTCTTGTTGAACGTCATCCGTCGAGAATGCCGTTGCCGGTATCCCCTGCTCGAAAATCGCCTTTTGAAACGTCTTGGCAGCCGGGTTGCCGCTTGGCTCACTCGATATCGGCTGGTCCTTCGGGGGAGACAACGGTTAACCATCTGGCCTCCCCTACCGGCAGGTCGGTTTTTTTGACGAAGCCCAAAACCTTCGTATAGAACTCGAGGGCCTTGGCCAGGTCATCCGCGATGACACTGCTCAGTTTGATCTTGATGACCATCTCCGCTCCTTTCGCAACCGTATTGCGACTTTCCGCCTCGGTCAACCATTCGGTTCCGCCGTCGGCCGCCCCTGACACGTCCGCGACCGCCCGACAAAGAATGAAGAGCGTCTAACTCGTCAGGCGTCGGGAGCGGCGGCAGGCTCTGGCGTAGAGGCACGAGTACGTCGTGAAAGTGCTTGACACGGGCGGGATGCCGATGTATTAAACCAATCGGTTAAATACGATGTCGCCCGATCGACTCAACACCACCCTTGCCGCGATCGCCGATCCCACGCGGCGCGGGATCCTCGCGCGGCTCACTTCGGGCGAGGCCTCGGTTACGGAGCTGGCCGAGCCCTTCGAGATGAGCCTTCCCGCTGTCTCCAAGCACCTCAAGGTGCTGCAGAACGCCGGCTTGATCTCCCGCAGCCGCCGAGCTCAGTGGCGGCCCTGCCGGCTCGAGGCAGGCGCGCTTAAGGAGGTCGCCGACTGGGTCGATCACTATCGCCGCTTCTGGGAACAGAGCTTCGATCGCTTGGACGAGTATCTGCGAGACCTGCGAAGGAGGAAGAAGAGACATGGCCGAAAGAAATGATCCTTCCGGCGCGCCGGCGGACCGGGAGCTCGTCGTCACGCGCGTCTTCGATGCGCCACGCGAACTCGTGTGGGAGGCGTGGACCGATCCAAAACACATCGTGCATTGGTGGGGGCCGCGCGGGTTCACGACCACGATTCACGAAATGGACGTGAGACCCGGTGGCGTCTGGCGGCACACCATGCACGGCCCCGATGGCACGGACTATCCCAATAAGAGCGTCTTCGTGGAGGTCGTGAAACCGGAGCGTATTGTTTACTCTCATGCCGGGGGCAAGAAGGGTGGTCCCGGCGCGCAATTTCAGGCGACGTGGACCTTCGAGGCGCAAGGCAGCAAGACCAAAGTCACCATGCGAATGGTATTTTCGTCGGCCGCGGAACGCGACAGGGTGGTCAAGGAGTTTCGGGCCATCGAGGGCGCGACCCAAACCATGGATTGCCTCGAGGAGCACCTGGCAAGGATGTCAGGGCCGGTGGAGAGCCGATGAACGATTCCGGTCTGGTGTCTCGCTGGCACTCGTGGGCGCCGTATCTACTCAGCATTCTCAGGATCGTTGCCGCCTTTCTCTTCATGCAGGTCGGGACGGCCAAGTTGTTCGCGTTTCCGGCCGCCGTCATGCCGGGCGGGGGCACCGCGTCCTTCGGGTCGCTTCCCTGGATCGCCGGGTTCCTAGAGGTGTTTGGAGGCGGGCTCCTGCTCCTCGGGCTGTTCACTCGCCCCGTCGCCTTCCTGCTCTCGGGCGAGATGGCCGTGGCGTACTTCATCGGCCACGCGCCGCAGGGTCTCTGGCCGGTGCTCAATCAAGGGACGGATGCCATCTTCTACTCGTTTCTCTTCCTTTATCTCTCCGCGGCGGGGCCAGGGCCCTGGAGCCTCGACGCGCTCAAAGCCCGAAAGGGCTCAATCCGGTAAGGGCGGCCCTCGCGGCCGCCCGCGGGCGGTTCGCGGCGCGCGTAGTCTCCCGAAGTAACTGAGGGAGGAGCGCGCGCCGCGGGAGGCGTCGTGCAAGCGACGCCGACGGGATGACGGGGCCGCGTGCCCGGTCGGCTCTTGGAACACGCCGGGCTCTCAGCTCCAGTTCCGCCGACGGTCCCAGATTCCGTCGGCGGCGCGCAACGCCAGTGCCCCGATCGTGTTCGTGGGATTCACGGCGGCGCTCGTCACGAACGAGCTGCCGTCCACGATGAAGAGGTTCGAAACATCGTGAGCGCGATTCCAGGCGTCCACGACGGATTGCCGCGGATCGCTCCCCATCCGCGCGGTACCCATCAAGTGCGCGAACACATTCGGCCCGGAAGCCTGCAGGACCTCGACCGCTCCGGCCGCCTCCAGCGCGCGGCGCGCCATGCTCACCCCGTGCTCGAGCATACGCAGGGTGTTCTCGCCGAAGCGATACGTCACCCGGGCGGCCGGCATGCCGTGGCGATCGTGGTCGCCCGAGTCGAGGTCGACCCGGTTCGTCTCCTCGGGCAGGTCCTCTCCCATGATCGCGATGCCGATCGTGTGTCCGAACCGCCGGCGCATCTCGCGATGATGCTCGGCGCCCCAGGGCAGCGGCCGCGTGTCGCCCCACGCCTGGCTCAGTGGCCCGTAGGGCCCGTACACCACGAGCGAATAGCCGCGGACGAAACCGCGCTTCGTATCCGTCTCGTAGAACTCCTGGCTGAAGCAGGGATTCGAAGTGATGCCGACGTGGCCATCCAGGCGCTCGGGGAAGCTCCCTTCCACGTAATGGCCGGGGTGCGCCATGTAATGGCGGCCGACGATGCCGCTCGAGTTGGCGAGTCCATGCGGAAAGAGCCGCGACCGCGAGTTGAGAAGCAGGCGAGGCGTTCCGATTCCGTTTCCGCAGACGACCACGACCCGGCCGAGCTGCTCGTGCAGAGCGCCTCCTCGGTCGTGGTAGAGCACGCCGCGCGCTCGGCCGCGGGCGTCCAGAGTGATCTCCCGGACGCGCGCCCACGTGAGCAGCCGCGCGCCGGCGCGCGACGCCTTGGGCCAGTACGTCAGGTCGACAGACGCCTTCGCCTTTCGAGGACAGCCGAAATTGCAGCGTCCCCGAGCGTCGCAGCCGAGGCGGTCGTCGGAGTCGCGCGAGAGGATTGCGTTGTCGGAAGGCCACCAGTGCCAGCCGAGCTTCTCGAAGCCGCGCACCACGACCTCGCCGCGCTTGCCGAGAGCGAGCGGCGGAAACGGCCGCGCCGCCCGCGGCGGATTGGCGGGATCGCCCGCCAGTCCGGACACGCCCATCATCCGGTCGTTCAAGTCGTAGTAGGGTTCCAGATCCTCGTAGCGCAGCGGCCAGTCCGCCGCCACGCCGTCCAAGGAGCGGACCCGAAAATCCGAGGGGTGAAAGCGCGGGAAGTGTCCCTCCCAGTGGATCGTGCTTCCGCCGACGCCGTTGAACATCATAATCTGCGCAGGGCTGATGCCGACCGTCGTGACCGGATAGTCCTGCGGGAGGCGACGCGTGTTCGGACTGAAGCTCGACGGCCCTCGTCGGAGAAACGTCTCGACCTCGCGCCGGGAGGACGGCAGGGCATCGCGAGAGATCCAGTCACCCTGTTCGAGGCACACGACCTTCGCGCCGCGCTCGGCGAGCCGCCACGTGAGGGCCGCGCCCGCAGCACCCGACCCCACGACAACCACGTCCGCGACGTCGGCAGCCATCAGGTCAGCTTGCGATAGAGCGGCGGCGCCGCACGGACCCGCTCGACGGCGCTCTCGTCGAACGCCGGCATGCCGGGCCCCGGACGCTCCGGTCCATAGAACTCGAACCCGATGCGGCTCCAGATCTCGGGGTTCGTGTAATAGCCCTCGTAGACGTAGTCCCTCAGCGAGCCGAAGACGGCCGGTTCCTGTTTCTCCAACGCGGCGATCACGCGGACGCGCCGCGTGGCGGACAGCGAAACGAAACCGCGCGGCCGTGACCGACGCTCGAGCGCCGTCGCCGCGCGGCGGACTTCCCGACGAACGTCGGCGTCGCGCGCGGAGATCTCCTCGAGATAGGACAGCACCTGGGAGCTGCTCGCCGCCGGCATTCCGTCCGAGGCGGGGATGATCTCGTCCATCGCGGCGCGCAGCGTCGCGCGCACGCCGGCCGCGAACGGAGACGAGGCCGGCCGCGTTCCGGCGGTGGACAGGGCGGCGATCGCGCGGGCCGCTCCGGTCGCGGCGAAACTTCCTGCGGCGGCCGTCTGCAGGAAACCGCGTCGCGTCCAGTTTCGGCGCATGGTGTGCCCTCCGAGCCGCCGGTGCGCTCGCGCAAGCCGGAGGCGGCCGATATCGCCTCGTCCGAGTGGGAAGCTCGATCGATCGTACAACACGAAGATTGGTCCTGATCTGCTCCCGTTCTGGGGGAATTGTGGAAAGAGAGTACGGCGTGTCGATCTCGCGGACTCTCCTTCGTCGTGATAGTAGAGCCAGGGTTCAGACCCGGTCGTAACCGACCGGGGCCCGGCTCGGAACCGAAAAGGAGGCACGAGGATGCGATTCATGGTGATCGTGAAGGCGGACAAGAACTCGGAGGCAGGCGTCCTCCCGGACAAGAAGATCTTGACCGAGATGGGGAAGTTCAACGACGAGCTGGCGAAGGCTGGCGTGATGCTCGCGGGCGAGGGGCTCCAGCCGAGCTCGAAGGGCGCGCGCGTCCGGTTCTCCGGCGGGAAACGCACCGTGATCGACGGGCCCTTCAGCGAGACGAAGGAGCTCGTCGCCGGCTTCTGGCTGTGGCAGGTGAAGTCGAAGGAAGAGGCGATCGAGTGGCTCAAGCGCGCCCCGTTCGAAGAGACCGAAGTGGAGATCCGTCAAGTGTTCGAGGCCGAGGACTTCGGCACCGAGCTCACTCCCGAGCTGAGGGAGCAAGAGGAACGCCTGCGCAAGGAGATCGCCGAGAAGGCCAGGCGGTAGTCGCGGGGCCTCTTCGTTGGGTAGCTGTTCGGTCGGAGGCCACGGTGAATCCGAGGGCAGGTGGTCTTCCGCCACCCGGAGCGACGATCTAGGATCGGGGTCGTGACCCTGCCCTTCGCGCCTCCGCTTGCGCCGATGTTGTCCAGCGCAGCGGACGCGCTGCCCGGCGGCGAGGGCTGGCAGTTCGAGCCCAAGTGGGATGGATTTCGAACGCTGGTGTTTCGCGACGGCGACGAGATCCTGCTGCAGAGCCGCGACGAAAAGCCGATGAACCGGTACTTCCCCGAGCTCCTCGCCCCGCTGGCCGCCGCGCTTCCCGGGCGGTGTGTCGTCGACGGCGAGATCGTCATCGTGGGTCCCGGCGGGCTCGACTTCGAGGCGCTGCTCCTCCGCATCCACCCGGCGGCGTCGCGCGTGAAGCTTCTGGCCGAGCGAACGCCGGCTTCCTTCGTGGCCTGGGACCTGCTGGCGCTAAACGACGAGGACCTGCGCGAGGCGTCGCTCGCTGTGCGGCGCGGGCGGCTCGAGCAGGCGCTGGACCGTGCGGCACCGCCGGTGCACCTCTCGCCGGCGACGCGAGACCGCGCCCTGGCCGAGGACTGGTTCCGCCGCTTCGAGGGCGCCGGGCTCGACGGCGTCATGGCCAAGCGTCTCGAGGAACCTTACCGCGCCGGGGAGCGCACCATGATCAAGGTCAAACACGCCCGGACGGCCGACTGCGTGGTCGCCGGCTTTCGCTGGCACAAAAACGGTGTGGGTACAAAAGTCGGTTCGCTGTTGCTCGGCCTCTATGACGACGAGGGCACGTTGCATCACGTCGGCGTCGCCGCTGCGTTTACCGGCGCGGTGCGCCAGGCGCTCGTCGAGGAACTGGCGCCCCTGCGAGAGAACGCGTTGGAGGGCCATCCCTGGCGCGGTTGGGCACAGGCGCAGGAAGCGGCAAATGCGAAGGGGCAGCGGCTCCCCGGCGCAGCGAGCCGTTGGAATCGCGGCAAGGACCTGAGCTGGGAAGCGCTGCGGCCCGAACGCGTCTGCGAGGTCGCCTACGACCACATGCAGGGGACTCGTTTCCGGCACGCCGCACGATTCCTCCGCTGGCGTCCCGACAAGCGGCCGCAAGAGTGCCGCTACGATCAGCTCGAGGTCACGCCGGCCTACGAGCTGGAGCGCGTCTTCGGCGCACGCGAGCCCCGCGGGGCAGA
>DASXTI010000177.1:0-13296 GCA_036505535.1 Thermoanaerobaculia bacterium | reverse complement strand
GGCCATGTCGCGGGTGGAGGCGTAACGGTCGCGCGGCGGTTTGGAAAGGCAGCGCTCGATGATCCAGCGGATCGGGGCGGGCACGTTGAGATGGAACTGCTCGAGCGGCGGCGGCTCATCGCGCAGGATCGCGGAGAGCGTCTCGGCCGGCGAGGACCGCTGGAAGGGGCGCTGGCCCGCCAGCATCTCGAAGAGAATGCAACCGAAGGAGAACTGGTCGGAGGCCGCCGTCGCCGGCTCGCCCCGCACCTGTTCGGGGGCCATGTAACCGACCGTGCCGAGCAGCGTGCCCGGAGAAGTGAGCGTCGGATCCGTGGTGACCTCGAGCGTCTTGTCCTCGGGCGAGAGGGAGCGAAGCTTCGCCAAACCAAAGTCCAGGATCTTCAGATGCCCGTCGCGGGTAATGACGATGTTGGAAGGCTTCAGATCGCGATGGACAATCCCCGATTCGTGCGCTCGGGAGAGACCGTCCGCGATCTGGCAGGCGTAGTCGAGCGTGCGTTTAAGAGGCAGGCCGCCGCCCGCGAGCAGAGCGCTCAGAGGCTCGCCGTCCAGAAGCTCCATCGCGAGAAAGCGCATCGGCCGGTCGCGGCCGGACGGTCTCGCTTCGCCGGTCTCGTAGATGACGACGATGTTGGGATGATTGAGCGCGGAGGCGGCGCGTGCCTCCTGCTCGAAGCGGCGGATCCGCTCCGGATCCTCGGCCGCGTCGTCGGGCAAGATCTTGAGCGCCACCTCGCGCCCGAGCCGTGCGTCGCGCGCGCGATAGACCTCGCCCATGCCGCCGCGCCCGAGCGGCCCGAGAATGGTGTAGTCTCCGAAGCTCTCGCCGGGCGAGAGAATCATGGCTCGACGCTGATCGAGCTGCCCCGTGGTCATGGAGTTGGGCCGACCTTATCGCACTGTCGTCGCGGGGCTGTCAATCCGGGCCGACACGCGAGGAGACGAACCATGAGATTCGAGACGCTGGCGGTCCACGCCGCGGCCGAGCGGGATCCCACGACCGGCGCCGTCGCTCCTCCGATCCACCTCTCGACGACCTTCGAGCACGGACCGGCGGGAGAGACGCCGCGCGGCTTTCTCTACATCCGCGAGTCCAACCCGACGCAGACGCGGTTGGAAGAGGCGCTGGCTGCGGTCGAAGGCGGCCGAAGCGCGCTCGTGTTCGCTTCGGGTCTGGCCGCCGGCGCCGCGTATCTGCAGGCTCTCCCGACCGGATCGCACGTGATCATTCCCGACGACGTCTACTACGGGATCCGCGCGATCGCGACGGAGTTTCTGCCGCGCTGGGGAATGGAGGCGAGCACGGTCGACATGGCGGATCTGCCCGCGCTGCGAGCCGCCATCCGTCCGACCACGCGTCTGATCTGGGCCGAGACCCCTTCGAATCCGCTGATGAAGGTCGTGGATCTCTCCGCGGTTGCGGAAGTCGCTCGGGAGGCGCGAGCGAAGGTGATCGTGGACGGGACCTTCGCGACCCCCGCCCTCCAGCGTCCGCTCGAGCTCGGCGCAGACGCGGTATTGCATGCGACGACGAAGTACTTGGGCGGGCACAGCGACGTCCAGGGGGGAGTTTTGATCCTCAAGGAGGACGGCGAGTTGCACGAGAGGATCGAACACATTCGCAAGATCCTCGGCGGCGTCGGCTCGCCGTTCAATTCCTGGCTGGTGCTGCGCGGCCTGCGCTCCCTCTCCTGCCGCATCGAGCGCCATTCCTCCAATGCGCTGGCGCTCGCCCGCGCGCTGGAGTCCCATCCCTCCGTGGAGGCGGTCCACTACCCCGGGCTGGAGTCGCACCCGGGCCACGCCGTCGCGCGGCGTCAGATGCGCGCGTTCGGCGGCATGCTCTCCTTCCGGGTGCGCGGCGGACGCGAGGCGGCCGTGCGCGTGGCTTCGCGCGTGAAGCTGTTCATCAACGCGACGAGCCTCGGCGGCACCGAGAGCCTAATCGAGCACCGCGCCTCGAGCGAGGGCCCCGGCTCCCCGACGCCGCAGAACCTGCTGCGGGTCTCCGTCGGGCTCGAGCACCCCGACGATTTGATCGAAGACCTGAGGCAGGCGCTGGGATGAGGATTTCCGATTGCCGATTGAGGGCACTATCGAAAGGATTTTTCCAATCGACAATCGACAATCGACAATCGACAATTCTCTCTCTCCCGCCAGGTAGGGAAGCAAGTAATCGTGGGAGGCCCCGGGACCGCCATGGAGGACGAGCAGCGGCGCGCCGCGCCGAGGGTCTTGTAGTAGAGCAGCACGCCGTTGGCGTCCACGAAACCTTCCTGAAGCGGGTGCACCAGGGACCTGGCGCGCGGCTCGGCGGCTTGGCCCCTCGCGGCCCCGACCGCGAAGAGGAGGACGGCGGAGGCGAAGGCGAGCGGCCAGCGCCTTCTCATGCGACTGCTTCTTTGTAGAGCCAAGCTCCCGCGATCACCGCGACGATGTCCGTGACGAGATCCCAGACGCCAGTACCAAACCTGTCACAAGGCATACGGCAGCTGAATGGAATCTACACTCAACGGTTCAACCGACGGCACGCGCGAGTCGGCCACTTGCTGCAAGGACGTTTCAAATCCATTCTCGTGGAGAAGGAACGGCACCTTCTCGAACTCGTGCGGTACATAGTGCTCAATCCGGTCAGGGCGGGAGTCACGCGCACTGCCGCCGAGTGGCGCTGGAGCAATTATCGTGCGACAGCCGGCCTGACGAGCCCGCCGCAGTGGCTGGACGTCAACTGGACGCTCGTCCAATTCGGTGACGGAGATCGGGCACGCAATCTCTATCGTAGATTTGTGGCGGCCGGACGGTATTCTGGCTACGCACCGTGGGAAGAGTTGACTGGACAGATCTTTCTCGGAGGGAAGGCCTTTCGTACGAAACTCCAGAATTTGATTGATGGCGCACCTCCAAGCCGTGAAATCCCTCGTCCGCAACGCTCGCCGCTTCGTCCGACGCTCGAGGCGATCATTGCCGCGACGGCGATGGTCTTTGATGTCGGGAGGACTGAACTGAGGCGGCCGCGAAAAACGCTTTTTCGGATTGCCGTCGCTTACCTCGCCAGGAACGACGCGGGCCTGAGGTTCGCCGATTTTGCCGATGTACTCGGCGTACAGCCATGGGCCGCGTCGAACCTGGCCGGCATTGGGGGAAAACTCCTCAAGCGCAGTGACGAGCTTCGCGAGAAGATCGACCGCATCAGAGTCGAGATTCACAGTTCACAGACCTGACCCCAACCTATAATTGCGGGGTGGATCTCTGGAAAAAGGTCCTGATCGGCGTCGGAGCCCTGGCGATTCTCGCCGCGGGCGGCTTCACGGTGATGGTCGGCGGGCCGCGCAACGTCATCGGCATGCTCCGCTACGACCAGCGGCGCGAGGGGGACCTGAAGGTCGGCGACCGCGCGCCGGACGTCACGCTCGTCTCGCTCGACGGCAAGACACGCGTTCGGCTGGCCGAGGAAATCGGAGGCAGGCCGACCGTGCTCGTCTTCGGTAGCTTCACCTGACCTCCCTTCCGGCGCTCGGTCGGGCGCATTGCGGCGATGCACAAGAAGTACGGCGATCGCGTTCGATTCCTGACGCTCTACATCAAGGAGGCGCACCCGGAAGACGAGTGGCAGATGGAGTCCAACGAGAAGGAGAGCGTCTGCTATCCGCAGCCGAAGACGCTCGCCGAACGCGTCAAGATCGCCAACGATTTCGCCAAGCGTTTCCACTACGCGGTTCCCCTCGTCGTCGACCCGATCGAGAACCCGGCCAACCAGCTCTACGCCGGCTGGCCCGAGCGCTTCTACGTCGTCGACGAGAGCGGCACGATCGTCTACAAGGGCAAGCCCGGCCCATTCGGATACCACCCCGAAGAAGTCGAGGCGTGGCTGGCGAAGGAGTTCCCCGAGGTCAGCCCTCCGGCGGGCTCCTGAACTCGTTTCGCCGCCGCCAGACGTAGACCAGGATGGCGACGTTGATCGCGAAGAGTGCGTAAACCCGCAGGTTGCCCGGTCTCTTCAACATCTCTCCGATCTCCAGGGGAATCCCCAGGGCGGTCAGGAAGATCGTGAAGTACGTGGCCCACCAGATCCGTGCGGCGAGGAAGCTGCCTTCGGCGGCGAAGACGAGTCCGACGAACACCGAGGCGGCGCCGAACGCCTGCACCTGCCCCGGGGTGACTTGGGACAGAAGCTCGGAGAGCCGGCGCACGCCTTCCCGTTCCGCCTCCACACGAAGGAACTTCGCAATCTCCATCGGCTCGGAGTGGCTCGGAAGGCGCGCGATGCGAAGCGCGACGATGCCCAGAAGCAGGAAGGCCGCCGCCTTCAGATACTTGAAAACGATGACGGCGATGAAGCCCGCGGAGAGCGGCCTGCGCTGCCGGTCTCTCGGATCTTCGCTCATTGGGCGGTGAGTGTCGCACATAGAATCCGTGGGACGAAGCCATGACGCTCGCTGCGGGAGCCCGCCTCGGGGCCTACGAAGTCCTCGCTCCTCTCGGCGCCGGAGGAATGGGAGAGGTCTATCGGGGACGTGACACGCGCCTGGGTCGCGCAGTCGCCCTGAAGGTGTTGCCGGAGGCTCTGGCGCTCGACCGGGATCGTCTGTCCCGCTTCGAGCAGGAGGCGCGTGCCGCCTCCGCCTTGAATCATCCCAACATCGTCACGATCCACGAGATCGGGCGAGAAGGCGACGCCGCCTTCATCGCCATGGAGCTCGTCGACGGCAAAACGCTTCGCGAGCTTTCGGCGTCCGGTCCTATGCCCCTTCGAAGGATTTTGAACGTGGCGGCGCAGGTCGCCGAGGGGCTCGCCAAGGCGCATTCTGTCGGCATCGTGCATCGCGACCTGAAGCCCGAAAACGTGATGGTCTCCAAGGACGGCTTCGTCAAGATCCTCGATTTCGGGCTCGCCAAGTTGATCGAGCCCGAGGCGAACGATCTGTCCGCGATGCCGACGCTCGCCCATCCGGAGACGCATCCGGGCACGGTCATGGGCACGGTCGGCTACATGTCGCCCGAGCAGGCGAGCGGCGAGACGCTCGATTTCCGGACCGATCAGTTCTCGTTGGGGTCGATGCTCTACGAGATGACGACCGGCGAGAAGGCCTTTCAGCGCAAGACCGCCGCCGAGACGATGTCCGCCATCATCCGCGATGAACCGGAGCCCGTAACCAGGCTCCGGCCGGATCTGCCGCTGCCCGTGCGCTGGATGCTGGACCGTTGCCTCGCCAAGGACCGGGAGGAGCGCTACGCCTCGACGCGCGATCTTGCGCGCGACCTCGCGAGCGTACGGGACCACATCTCGGAGGTCTCGAGCGGCTCCGCGGCGATGCTTGCCGCCCCGGCGCGCTCGCGCCGGGGCGTCAAGTCCGTGGCGCTCGGTCTGGCTCTCGCGGCGGCGGCACTGGCGGCGGGTTGGGCCCTCGCCCGGGGGACCGCGAAGAAGACGACGGCCGCCTCCTTCAAGCGCCTGACCTTCCGGCAGGGCGGCCTTGGCAACGCGCGCTTCGCCCCCGACGGTCAGACCATCTTCTACGGCGCGGACTGGGAGGGGGAATCGCTGAGGCGCATCTATCAGACGCGGCCCGAGAGTCCGGAGTCGCGAGAGTTCGAGTTTCCGGGGGACATCCTCTCCGTCTCCAGCACGGGCGAGCTCGCGATCCAGCTCAACGTGCGGGGCCCTACCGCAACGTTGGCGCGGGTTCCGATGTCGGGCGGCGTGCCCCGCGAAGTCCTGGAAAACGTGGCGTACGCCGGCGCGGACTTCTCGCCGGACGGCAAGCAGCTCGCGGTCGTCCACGTCGTCGACGGCAAGTCGCGCCTGGAGTTCCCGATCGGGCACGTGCTCGTGCCGGCCGGCGTGGATTCCCCCCGCTTCTCGCCCGGCGGCGATTCCATCGCTTTCCATGAGACTGGGGCGGATTCGATTTCGATCAGCGTCATCGACCGCCTCGGCAAGACGAAGAAGGCGCTTTCCACCGGCTGGAGATTTGTGTCCGGCGCCCCGTGCTGGACCCCGGACGGGCGGGAGATCTGGTTCACGGCCTCGCAACCTGGCCAAACGGAGGCTCTCTGGTCGGTCGATCGGTCCGGGAGGCGGCGTCTGGTGACGCGCGTGCCCGGCACTCTCGAGCTCGATGACATCGCCCGGGACGGGAGAGTCCTGCTCGCCCATCACCTTCCGTTGCATTCGCTCAAAGGGCTCGCTCCCGGCGAATCGAAGGAGCGCGATCTCTCCTGGCTCGACGCATCCTTCCCCTCGGACCTTTCCTCCGACGGACGAACCCTTCTCTTGACCGAGCAGCAGGAAGGCGCCGGGCCCGTCCCGGTGATCTACCTTCGGAACACGAACGGCGCTCCGGCGGTTCGTCTGGGCGAAGGATTCGGCCTGGCGCTTTCGCCCGACGCGAAGTGGGTCCTTACGGGGATGCTTCGTCCCTCGCATCTCTCTCTTCTGCCGACCGGACCGGGGGAGGCGAAGAACTTGGACCCGGATGACCTCCGCGAATTCTCCTGGGGCGCCTTCACCCCCGACGGCCGGCGCGTGGTGTTCTCCGCGGCCGGAAAAGACGATCAATCGCGCCTCTACGTCCAGGACGTCGCGGGGGGAAAACCGCGCGCCATCAGCGAGGCGGGTGCGCGGCTCCAGCCCGCATCGAGCCCCGTCTCACCCGATGGCCGCCGCGTCTTCGCTCTCAAGGCGGGACAGGTCGTGATCTTTTCGATCGATGGGGGCGAGCCGAGGCCGATCCCCGGGCTTCCGCCCGGCGACATCCCGATGCAATGGAGCCTCGACGGCCGCTCCCTCTACGTATACGTATACCGGCAAGAGCCTCCCGTGAAGGTGTGGCTCGTGGACGTGGACACGGGAGAAAAGCGTCTATGGAAGGAGCTTCCCGTCGAGACTCAGGGCGGCGGTCTGCGGCTGCGCATCACGCCCGACGGAAAGTCATACGTCTATCGAACCATCCGCGTCTTCTCCGCTCTCTATCTCGTCGAGGGCTTGCGTTGAGTCGCTTCTCGGCTCGACGGACGCGGGTTATGATCGAAGCTCCAGACCAGCAATCAGGGAGGTCCCGATGCGATTGGTTCGCCGCAACACACTCTTTCTGACCTTCGCGATCGGTCTCGCCGGCCTTCCGCTCGAGGCGGCGACGTACCTGCCCGCCTCCGACGCCGAGCTGGTGACGCGTGCGCCGATCATCGTCCGCGCGCAAGTGATCTCGCAGGAGACGCATTTGGAACCGATCGACGGCGTGGACCGGCCTTTCACGATCGTCACGTTGGAGCGCTTGGAGACCCTGAAGGGGGTAATGACGGCAGAGACGCTCGCCGTGCGGCTTGCGGGCGGGCACGTGGGAGAGGCGATCTGGTGGATTCCGGGCACTCCCGCATTCACGCCCGGGCAGGAAGTCGTTCTCATGCTCGACGGCGCGACGGGTCATCCGGGGCAGTACCGCTTGACGGAGTTCGGCCTCTCGAAGTTCGATCTGGTCGACGATGAGGCCGGCCGGCGATTCGCCTTGCGCTCGGTCTTCGGTTCGGAGGAGGACTTAGTCCTCTCGACGAGGGAGCCCTCGATCGCGGTTGCCCGCGCGAAGGGCGCGCCCGTAGCCCGGGATGCGGATTCATTTCTTTCGTCCCTGCGCGCGCTTGCTCACGGCGGGCCGATGTCGGAGGTCATCTGGGCTGTTCCGACCGGCCGCTTCGACCGGGATCCGCGCGGTCGCCGTCCCGCCTGGGTCAACATCGGCGGGCGCGAGCCCGGCGACTGCGCGGGCACGCCCTGCCTCTTCCGGTGGTTCTGGGACACGGGCGCTTCCCCCAATGGTGTATTGGCGGTCAGCGGCACGCAGTCGAATCTGACCGACGACGATTCCAACTGCCACACCGATTCAAACTGCGACGTCCAGAACGCCGCCACGAAGTGGCACGGCGTCGCACAGTCGGACGTCCGCTACAGCGGGCCATCGGCGGGCGGCAACGTCAGGGTCGCGCTCGATGCCACGTCGAGTTTCGACGGCGGGACGACCTGGAGCACGCCGCTCGATTGCGGGGGCGGCGTCATCGGTCTGGGGGGGCCCGGCGACAGCAGCGGACCGCGCACCTTCAAAGGAGATACGACTTACTACGCGCCCTCGGACGGGGACGTCTCGATGCGCAAGGTGACCTGCAACACGGGATATTCCGCGCGGACGTTCCGTTCCGGCGTGCTTCACGAGGTCGGGCACACGCTCGGCCTGGGACATCCTGACCAGGACGAGAGCACGCATAGCACGACGACGCAATCCGCCTGGGACAACGCCGTGATGCACTCGGTCATCCCCTCCGCCAAGCCGGACACGCCCCAGACCGACGACATCCAGGCGATTCAGTACCTGTACGGTACCGCCCCTGCCGGGACGCCGCCGACGGCCGGCTTCAGCTTCGCGCCGGCTGCACCGACGTCGGGCTCGCCGGTGACCTTCACCGATTCCTCGACCGGGGCGCCCACGGCGTGGACCTGGAACTTCGGCGACGCCGCTTCGGGATCCAACAACACCGCGACCTCCCAGAACGCGAGCCACGCCTTCTCGGCGCCGGGTACTTACTCCGTGACGCTCGCGGCAGCCAACGCCTCCGGGACCGGAACGACCTCGAAGTCCGTCGTGGTGGCGGCGGGCACGGCCGGCTGCACTCCGAGCTCCACCACTCTCTGCCTGAGCAACAGCCGGTTCTCGGTCACCGCGGCGTGGCGCACCAACGACGGGCGCACCGGACTCGGGACGGGCGTGAAGCTGACCCCCGATTCCGGCTACTTCTGGTTCTTCAATTCGGCCAACATCGAGGTCATCGCGAAGGTCTTGAATGCCTGCGCCTTGAACAACCGCATATGGGCCTTCGCGGCGGGGCTGACGAACGTCGAGGTGACGCTGACGGTCACGGATACGAACAACGGGACCGTGAAGCAGTACAGGAACCCGCTCGGCACGGCGTTCCAGCCGGTCCAGGACACGTCGGCATTTGCGACATGCCCGTAGGACGTTCGGTTACGAGCGGTCCCGTCGCGGCGCTCTCAGATCCGCTCTCGTCAGCCGCCGCACGGCTTGCCGAAGCGTCGCGTCCTTCTTCGCGAAATTGAGACGCGCGCGTGTGCGGCCACCGCCGCGGGCGTAGAAGCTCGAGCCGGGCACCGCGATCACTCCCACTCGCCGCGCCAGAAAATCGACGAACTTCCAGTCGTCCCTCCAACCCAGCGGCCCGGCGTCCACCATGACGTAGTAAGCGCCTTCCGGAGGGGTGAACGCGAGGCCCACCTGCGTCAGCGCGTCGAGGAGGAGCCTTCGCCTCCGGCCGTACTCGCGCCGCAGCTCGTCGTAGTAGGAGTCGGGCAAGGCGAGCGCGATGCGGCCGGCCTCCTGAAATGGGGTCGGCGCGCAGATCGTCAGATAGTCGTGGACCTTGCGGATGAGCGCGGTCAGCTTCGGCGCCGCGATCGCCCATCCGACCCGCCATCCGGTCACGGCGTAGGTCTTGCCGAGACCCGACAAGGTCACCGTTCGGTCTTCCATCCCCGGCAGCGACCCGAGACTCACGTGCCGGTGCCCGTCGAACCAGATGTGCTCGTAGATCTCGTCGGTGATCGCGATCAAGCCGTGCCGCTCACAGAGACGGGCGATCCCGGAGAGCTCCTCGCGGGTGAAAACACGGCCGCTTGGATTGCCAGGCGTGTTGACGAGAACGACGCGCGTTTTCGAGTTGATCGCCCGTCGCAGCCGCGCGAGGTCGAGTCTGTAATCGGGCTCCGAGAGCGGGACGAACCGCGGCCGGACTCCCGCCAGAACGCACGCCGGAACGTAGTTCTCGTACCAGGGCTCCAGGATCAACGCCTCGTCTCCCGGCTCGGTCAGCGCGAGCACGGCTGCGATGACTCCTTCCGAGACGCCGCAGGTAATCGTGACCTCGGTGTCGGGATCCGCCGGGATGGCGTTGACGCGTGCGGACTTCCTCGCGACGGCGGCGCGAAAGGCGGGGGATCCCCATGTGAAGCTGTACTGCTGATTCGCGAACCGCGAGAAGATCGCCGGAAGAGCCTCGAGCAACTGTCGTGGCGGATGGAAGTCGGGAAGTCCCTGCGCGAGGTTGACGCCACCCACCTCGGCTCCGAGCCGCGTCATCTCCCGGATCACGGATTCCTGGAACGGGCGAGTGCGGCGCGAGAGGCGGTTATGTTGCTTCGCTTGCAATGTCGTCTTCCGCCGTAGGGGCGGCCCTCGCGGCCGCCCGTGGGCGGGTACCAGCCCCGCCTCTACGACCTCGTCGGTTGAGACACTAGACTACATTCGCAGCAATTCCGACGCACGATGAGAGACACCTCCGCCCGCCTCCACCGTGGCTTGACGACCATCGAGTACTTCACCTTCGGCTTCGGCACGATGGTGGGAGTCGGCTGGGTGGTCCTGATGGACGACTGGCTCGGGCGCGGCGGGCCAGCCGGCGCGTTCCTCGGATTTTTCCTTGGCGGGCTGCTGCTGCTGCCGGTCGCGCGGACCTACGGCCGGATGGTGCACGAGATCCAGGATGCCGGCGCCGAGATCGCTTATACCGAAGGGGTCTTCCCCCCCTCAGTCAGCTTCGCCGCGGCCTGGACGATGGTCCTCGCCTACGCCATCGTCTGCCCGTGGGAGGCGGTGGCGGTCGGCAACCTTCTAGCGCGCCTGGCGCCGTGGATGAACAGCGCCCCCCTCTACGCGATCGGGGGCAAGACGATCACTGCCCCGCGCCTGGCGGCCGGGCTGCTTCTGACCAGCCTCATCGCCGTCATCAACTACGCGGGGATACGGCTGTCCGGGATCTTTCAAAACGTGCTGACCTTCGGACTGCTCGCTCTCTTTGCGGCATTTACCGCTATGGGCTTCGCGCGCGGCGAGACCGCGCATCTCGAGCCGCTCTTCGCGCGACCAGGAATGGGAGGAGCATGGCTCTCGATCCTTCTCGTTCTCCAGATCGTTCCCTACTTCATGACGGGCTTCGAGTCCGTCGGTAAGGAGTCGGAGGAAGCCCGAGCGGGCTTTAATCCGCGCGACTTCGGCCGCGCGATCCTGCTTGCCGCCGTGGCCGGATCGATCTTCTACTGCGTGATCATCGCCGCGGTCTCGCTGGTTTTTCCCTGGAAGGAGCTCGTCGCCGAGCATCTCGGGACGGAGGCCGCCTTCGAGCGGGCCTTTTCTTCCCGCGCGATGGCCCGGCTCATCATCTTCGCCGCGCTCGTTTCGCTGGTGAAGATCTTCAACGGCAATTTCGTCGCTTCGACGCGCCTCCTCTTCGGCATCGGCAAGCGCCGGCTCATCGCCAGCACGCTCGCCCGCGTGCACCCCAGATTCGGTACGCCGACCGCGGCCATCCTCCTGATGTCCGCGCTGACGGCCTCGACGGCCTTTCTGGGCGACGCGCTCCTCGTCCCGGTCACCGAAGTGGGCTCCCTCGCCGTCGGCGTCGGCTGGTTCGCGACGTGCGTCTCCTACCGGGCTCGCGCCCGCCGCAGGGGTCGAGAGGCGCCGGGGCTCGGGCTCGCCGCGATCGGGGCGGCCGTTTCGGCGGCGGTCATCGCGATGAAAGTTCTCCCGGCGGTTCCGGGGAGTTTTTCGCGAGCGGAGTGGATCGCCTTCGGGCTCTGGTCGGCGCTGGGATTCCTCTTCTGGATGCTACGGCCGAAGAACAGGAGTCAACAGTCTACAGTCGACAGTCGACAGTAAAGAAAAGAGGGACTTCTGTCGACTGTGAACTGTTGACTGTCGACTCCCGACTCGTGTCGATTGTCGACTTCGGATCCAAACGGCGCTAACATTCCTCAAACCTGACCCTCCAGTTCGCAACGCAGGGTCGCGGTTCGAGGAGGAAAGCCGCATGGCGGGATGGGGCAGAGACCAACACCAGCCGGAGCCCTGGCAATACGACGGCCGATCGATCCTCAACTCCAACGGATGGACCCTGGCGAAAACGATCTTCGAGGCGGACGCCCGGCGCATCGTGGCCGCGGTGAACGACGTGCTCGGAATTCCGACGGCCGCACTCGAGGCGGGATTCATCCGCGAGATCCTGGTGCCGCGTCCCGAATCGACCGGCAACGTCACGATCCGCATCCATCCGGTCCCGCAGGCGCCGGTCGATCCGGCCGAGTTTTTCATTCACGACCGCAGGGTTTCCGAGCGTCGTCGGAGGGAACGCCGGAGGGCCGAGCGCCGGCGTGGGGCATTGGCCGGACCGCGGATTTTCTCGGTCGCCGATTAGCGTCTAGCCCGCGGGCCGCCGCGCGGTTTTGGAGACCCTCCGAGCCGCCCCCGGCATACTGACGATGACGCGGCCGGTCATCGCGCCCTGATGGACGTCGCAGAAGTAGGGGAAGACTCCCGCCTGGGTGAACGTCTGCGACCAGGAGAAGGGGGCGGCATGGATGCCGGACTCCCACTGGCCGCTCGCCGTGCAGGTCGGCTCCCCGTAGGGACCGCCGCCCCCCGAGCACGTGCCGGCGTCGACTCCGTGGCTCGTGCCGCCTTCCCAGACCCAGGTCACCGTATCGCCGACGTGGATCGTCGTCGCGCTGTTCCCGCTCTGGTCGTCCACGAACAGGAGGCCTCCCTGGCCCACGTGCACGATATGCGTCGAGGGAGTGGACGTGGCCGGCTGGTCTTCGGCGCCGATGACGAGGTAGGGATCGGTCGTGGCGTTGTCGATGACGGCGGCGTAGGTAAAGAGAGGGCCGGTGGCGTTGACCACGATTACGGCATTCGCCGTGGAGAGGTTCGGCACGCCCGCCGCGGTGAAAATCAGGTTGACCTGCAGGCCCGAGTGCGCCCCAACGGTCCTCGAGACGGGCGTCCCCGCCTGCGCGCCGCCATCGAAGATCGTGAAGGTCAGACTCACCGCCGCGTCCCCGGGATTGAACACCCCCGCGTTGGTGCGGAAGCCCGCGCCCGAACCGGCGTTGCGAATCGACGTCAGAACGGTGTTGGGGAACGCATCCGAGCCGTGGAGCCCCGGGATGAACATGCCGACCGTCGGCGTGGGCGCCGTCGAGAACAGACGGCTGGTCACGACGAGCTGCTCGCTCTCCCCCGTGAAGGAAAACTCCACCCCTCCCGCCGAGTTGGGCGAATTGAAGCCGGAGGCCGACGCGACCATGTCGTCAAACGCCCGGGACTCCCGCGGCGCCAGCGTGAACGTCACCTGAGGCGTGCCCGCCGGACACGTGATGAAGCACCGATACGTCGCCGTCACCTCGAGACTGTCGGTGTAGGACGTGTTGAACGCCCGCACGTCCGAGAAAAACGG
>DASXTI010000176.1:0-11383 GCA_036505535.1 Thermoanaerobaculia bacterium | reverse complement strand
CTATCGCGCGAGGGACACGAAGCTCGGCCGCGAGGCGGCGATCAAGGTTCTGCCGAGCGAGACCGCATCCGACGCCGGCCGGCGCCAGCGCTTCGAGCAGGAGGCGCGCTCGGCCTCCGCGTTGAACCACCCCAACATCCTAACCATCTATGACATCGGCTCCACCGACGGGACTCTTTACATCGCCATGGAGCTGGTTGAGGGAAAGACGCTGCGCGAGCTCGTCGCAGGCGAGCCGCTGCCAACAAAGAAGCTCCTCGACATCGCGGTCCAGACCGCTGATGGCTTAGCCAAGGCGCACGGTGTCGGTCTCGTGCATCGGGACTTGAAGCCCGAGAACCTGATGGTGTCGAAGGACGGCTTCGTCAAGATCCTCGATTTCGGCTTGGCCAAGCTGATCGAGCCCGTGTCGCAGGACGTTTCCGTGCTTCCGACGGCTATCGGATCTCCGACCGAGCCCGGCACCGTCATGGGCACAGCCGGCTACATGTCGCCCGAGCAGGCGAGCGGTCAGCCGGTCGACTTCCGCTCCGACCAGTTCACCCTGGGCTCGATCCTCTACGAGATGGCGACGGGCAAGCGCGCGTTCCAGAGAAAGACGGGCGCCGAAACGCTCGTCGCGATCATCCGGGAGGAGCCCGAGCCCCTCGGACAGCTCGCGCCGAAGGCGCCGACGCCCGTGCGCTGGATCGTCGAGCGCTGCCTTGCCAAGGACCCCGAGGAACGCTACGCCTCGACGAAGGACCTGGCGCGCGATCTCCGCAGCGTGCGGGACCATCTTTCGGAGACCTCCGTTTCCGGTGGCCTCGAAGCGGCGGAGCCGGCGAAAGCCCGTCGCCGCGGGTGGGCACTGCCGGCCACGCTCGCGCTCATCGCCGGAATCGCCGCGGGACTTCTGCTGCGCGGCCTCACGAACGCGAGGCCCGACTCACCCCTCCAGCTCAAGCAGCTGACCTACGCGCGCGGCACCATCCGCTCCGCGCGGTTTGCGCCCGATGCACAGACGATTGTCTACGCCGCCGCCTGGGAGGGACTTCCCCTCGACATCTTCACGACGCGAGCCGAGAGCTCGGAATCGCGCTCGCTAGGTCTCACGGGTGCAAACATTCTCGCGATCTCTTCCAGCGGGGAGCTGGCGATCTCTGTCAACCGTCACTTCATGTTTGGTTTCGAAACGGTCGGTACGCTTGCGCGGGTGCCGCTGGCCGGAGGCGCGCCGCGGGAGGTCCTCGAAAACGTTGAGGACGCCGATTGGTCCCCCGACGGGACGAGCCTTGCGGTGGCGCGCCAGGCAGGAAACCGCAACCGTATCGAATACCCGATCGGGAAAGTGCTGTACGACGCGGCCGGTTGGGTCAACCACATCCGCGTCTCGCCGGACGGTCGGCTGGTTGCCTTCATCGACCACCCGAGGCGCGGAGACAACAACGGCAACGTGAAGGTCGTCGACGCGAGCGGCAAGGTGCGGCTCAACGGCCCGTTCGCCATCTCCGGGCTCGCCTGGTCGCCGCGAGGGGACGAAGTCTGGTCGAGCGGGCGCGGCATCTGGGCGACTTCGCTCTCGGGGAAGAGCCGGCTCGTCTGGAACTCTCCGGGAGGATTCATCCAGGACATCGCACGCGACGGGCGCGTGCTCTGCTCCGTGAACTCTTCCCGCCGCGAGATCGTGGGCTTTGCGGCGGGTGACAGGGGGGAGCGAAACCTGACATGGCTCAATTGGTCATTCCCCAAGGACATCGCCTCCGACGGCAAGACCGTTCTCTTCGAAGAACAAAACATTCAGCCGCAGGGCGTCTACCTGCGCAAGCTCGATGGCTCTCCCGCCGTCCGCATCGGGGAAGGCGGCTCGTGGGGTTTCTCGCCGGACGGACGGTGGGTGCTGACGACCCGGGAGGAGCAGAGTCAGTTCACGCTCCTGCCGACCGGCGCGGGAGAGCCAAAGCTGCTCCCGAAAAGCGGCGTCAACTGCCAGGCAGCGACGTGGTTCCCGGACGGGCGCCGGATCCTCATCTCGGGCAACGAGCCGGGACACGGTTCCCGACTCTTCGTCCAGGACATCCCGGATGGCAAACCCCGCGCCATCACACCGGAGGGAGTCAACTTTATCTTCCACGCCGTTGCTCCAGACGGCAAGTCGGCCGTGGCCACGGGCGCAGACCGCCGAATTGCCATCTACCCGATCGAGCCGGGCGAGCCTCGCGCCGTGCCAGGGATGGAGCTCGACGACATCCCGCTCCGGTGGACGGCCGACGGGAACTCGCTCTTCGTCTATCGCCCGTCCGCGCCGCCGCTACGAATCGACACCGTCGACGTAAAGACGGGACGTCGCACGCTCTGGAAGGAAATCCGGCCTCCGGATCCATCCGGTGTCGAGCAGGTCGGCCCGATACAAATCGCGCCGGACGAGACTTCCTACGTGTACTCCTACCGGCGCGCGCTCGACGAGCTCTACCTGGCGACGGGGCTGAAGTGAGCTCATGACGCTCGTCGCCGGAGCTCGACTCGGGTCCTACGAGATCGTCGCGCCGCTGGGCGCCGGCGGGATGGGCGAGGTGTACCGGGCGCGGGACCCGAAGCTCGGGCGTGAGATCGCGATCAAGGTTCTCCCGGGTGAGGTCGCCTCGGACGCCGACCGTCGCCAGCGCTTTGAGCAGGAGGCGCGTTCGGCCTCGGCCCTGAACCATCCCAACATCCTGACCATCTACGACATCGGGCAGGCCGACGGAACGACCTACATCGCGATGGAGCTCGTCGAGGGCAAAACACTGCGCGAGCTCTTGGCCTCGGCCGAGCCGCTGCCGACCAAGAAGCTGCTGGAATTCGCCGTCCAGATCGCCGAGGGCCTGGCCAAGGCGCATGCCGCCGGCATCGTGCATCGGGACTTGAAACCCGAGAACCTGATGGTGTCCAAGGACGGCTTCGTGAAGATCCTCGATTTCGGCTTGGCCAAGCTGATCGAGCCTGTGTCGCAGGACGTTTCCGTGCTTCCGACGGCCATCGGATCTCCGACCGAGCCCGGCACGGTCATGGGCACGGCCGGCTACATGTCGCCCGAGCAGGCGAGCGGCCAGACGGTCGACTTCCGCTCCGATCAGTTCACCCTCGGCGCGATCCTCTACGAGATGGCGACGGGCAGGCGCGCGTTCCAGAGAAAGACGGGCGCCGAAACGCTCGTCGCGATCATCCGGGAGGAGCCCGAGCCCCTCGGACAGCTCGCGCCGAAGGCGCCGACGCCCGTGCGCTGGATCGTCGAGCGCTGCCTCGCCAAGGACCCGGAGGAACGCTACGCCTCGTCGAAGGACCTCGCCCGCGACCTGAAGAGTGTCCGCGACCACCTGACCGAGACCTCCGTCTCCGGAGCACTCGAAGCCGCCGAGCCCGTCAGGATCCGCCGCCGCGGATGGCTCCCCCCGGCCGCGGCAGCCTTCGTCGCGGGAGCCGGAATCGCTCTCTTCGTCGCATCGAGTCTCCAGCTCCTCGAGCCGACCCCGCCGCTTTTCCAACGTCTCACTTTCCGGCGAGGAACGATCCTCACGGCCCGTTTCGCGCCCGATGGCAACTCCGTCGTGTACGGGGCGGCGTTCGACGGCAATCCGGTCGAGATCTTCACGACGCGGCCGGAGAGCCCGGAATCGAAGTCGCTGGGTCTGCCGGCAGCCGACGTTCTCTCCGTCTCCCGCACCGGGGAGCTCGCGATTTCGCTCGGCCGACATCTCCTGATCGGGTGGGAGAGCGCCGGGACTCTCGCGCGCGTTCCCTTGAGCGGGGGCGCGCCGCGGGAGCTTCTCGAAAACGTTCAGGACGCCGACTGGTCCCCCGACGGCAAGGAGCTGGCGGTCATCCATCAGGCCGGCGACCGTGTGCGTCTCGAGTACCCGATCGGAACTGTGCTCCACGAAGCCACCGGCTGGCTCAGCCACCCGCGCATCTCGCCCGACGGCCGATTCATCGCGTTCTTCGATCACCCGGAAAGGGGGGACAGCGCGGGACGGCTCATCATTCTGGATACGAGACGGCGCTCGCGAGTCGACGGCCCCCAGTTCGGCGGCAACTCGGGGATCGGGTGGTCTCCGCGCGGCGGCGTCGTGCTCAGCAGAGGAGGCGCGCTGATCAACGTCTCCACGTCGGGATCTGTCCACAGGATGGCGACGCTCGCGGGAGGTTTCATACCGGAGGACTCCGCTCCCGACGGACGACTGCTCGCGAAACGAACGAACAATCGGCGCGAAATCGTCGGCTTCGGTCCCGGTGACTCGCGCGAGCGCAACCTGACCTGGCTCGACTGGTCCTATCCCGACGACATTTCGGAGGATGGTCGGGTCGTTCTCTTCGACGAGCAGGGCCGGGGCCGCGAGAGCTATCTCTGCTACATCCGCAAGACAGACGGCTCACCCGCCGTCCTGCTCGGCACGGCTCGGGGGTTCGCGCTCTCTCCCGACGGCCGCTGGGCCGTCACGACGAACGCGGACGCGGGACAGATCACGCTGCTGCCGACGGGACCCGGCAGCCCGAGGGCGATTCCCAAGTCCGGCCTCGTCTACCAGTGGGGCGCCTTCTTGCCGGACGGAAAGCGGCTTGTCCTCACCGCGAGCGAGCCCGGCCACGGCGCCCGGATCTACGTGCAGGAGCTGAATGGAGGCAAACCGCGCGCCATCACGCCCGAGGGATACACGACTCTTCAAAGGACGATCAGCCCGGACGGCCGCACGGTCGCTGCCGTCGGTCCGGATCGAAGGATTCACCTCTGCTCGACCGATGGAGGCGAGCCGCGGCCGCTGCCGGGAGCTCGCGACGACGAGCTCCCTTTCGGCTGGACCGCCGACGGCCGTTCCATGTATCTGGGCCGCATCACGAACCCCGCGCGCGTCGACGTCTGTGACGTCGCCACGGGAGAGCGGCGCCTCTGGAAGGAGATCGTCCCACCCGATCCGGCAGGAGTGCTCGCGATCGGTCCGATCTTGATCACGCAGGACGGCAAGTCCTATGTCTACTCATACCGCCGACTTCTCGACGATCTGTTTCTCGTGACCGGGCTGAAGTGAGTCGATGACGCTCGCCTCGGGAACCAAGCTGGGTCCCTACGAGATCGTGGCGCCGCTCGGCGCGGGCGGGATGGGCGAGGTCTACCGGGCGCGGGATGCGAAGCTCGGGCGGGAGATCGCGATCAAGGTCCTGCCGGGCGAGTTGGCGGCCGACCCGGGCCGGCGCCAGCGCTTCGAGCAGGAAGCCCGCTCGGCCTCTGGGCTCAACCATCCCAACATCCTCACGATCTACGACATCGGCTCCGACGACGGAACGACATACATCGCCATGGAGCTCGTCGAGGGAAAGACGCTGCGGGAGCTGGTCGCCGCCGAGCCGCTGCCGACCAAGAAGCTGCTGGACACGGCGGTCCAGATCGCCGACGGCCTCGCCAAGGCGCACGCCGCGGGCATCGTGCATCGGGACTTGAAGCCCGAGAACCTGATGGTCTCCAAGGACGGCTTCGTCAAGATCCTCGACTTCGGCTTAGCCAAGCTGACCGAGCCCGTATCGCAGGAGCTCTCGGTGATGCCCACCGCCATCGCGGCACCGACCGAGCCCGGCACGGTGATGGGGACGGCCGGCTACATGTCGCCCGAGCAGGCGAGCGGACAGAGCGTGGATTTCCGCTCCGACCAGTTCACGTTGGGCGCGATCCTCTACGAGATGGCGACCGGCAAACGCGCCTTCCAGAGAAAGACCGGGGCCGAGACTCTGGTGGCGATCATCCGCGAGGAGCCGGAGCCGCTCTCGCAGCTGGCGCCAAAGGCTCCCGCTCCCGTCCGCTGGATCGTCGAGCGCTGCCTTGCAAAAGACCCCGAGGAGCGTTACGCCTCGACGAAGGACCTGGCCCGAGACCTCCGCAGCGTGCGAGACCACCTCTCGGAGACCTCCGTTTCGGGAGCCCTCGAGGCGGCAGAGCCGGCGCGGGTTCGGCGCCGCGGCTGGATTGTCCCGGCCGCCCTCGCGCTCGCCGCCGGCGCGGTTCTGGGATTCCTTCTTCGGGTCGCCACAGGCGGCAGACCGGACTCACCCGCGAGGTTCCAGAGGCTGACCTTCCAGCGCGGCTCGATTCCTTCGGCGCGGTTCGCTCCGGATGGTCAGACGATTCTCTACGGCGCGGCGTGGGAAGGCCGTCCGCTCGAACTCTTCTCGGCGAGGCCCGACAGCCAAGAGTCGCGCTCGCTGGGGTTGCCATCTGCCGACGTCCTTTCGGTTTCCTCGAGCGGGGAGATGGCAATCTCGCTCAATCGTCACTACCTCATCGGGTTCGAAACGGCCGGCACACTCGCGCGCGTTCCATTGGGCGGCGGGGCTCCGCGGGAGATCCTGGAGAACGTTCAAGATGCGGATTGGGCACCCGACGGAAGGACCCTGGCGGTCGCGCGCCATCTGGGGAACCGCTGCCGCCTCGAGTACCCGATTGGCAAGGTCCTCTACGACACCGCCGCCTGGGTCAGCAACGTCCGGGTCTCGCCGGACGGGAGTCTGATCGCCTTCATCGACCATCAGCAGCGCGGAAATAACGACGGCGTCGTGAAGGTCGTGGACGCCAACGGCAAGGTGCGGCTGACCGGGCCGTTTGCGAACTTGGGGCTCGCCTGGTCGCCGCGCGGAGACGAGGTCTGGTCCAGCGCAACCTCGATCAGCGCGACCTCTCTTTCGGGAAAGACGCGTGTCGCCTGGTCCTGCGGCGGGAATTGCGCGCTCCAAGACATCGCGCGCGACGGCCGCTTACTCTTCTGTCACTGGGCGGCTCGCCGCGAGATGATCGGAGTTGCCGAGGGCCGCGAGCGGAACTTAACCTGGCTCGACTGGTCGTTCCCCGACGACATCTCCAACGACGGCAAGATGGTGCTCTTCAACGAAGAGAACCTCCAGCCGAACGGGATCTACATCCGCAAGCTGGATGGTTCTCCCGCCATTCGTCTGGGAGAAGGAACATCGTTTGCTCTGTCTCCCGACGGCCAGTGGGCGCTGACGACCAGGCCGGACCAACACCAGCTCGCGCTGCTGCCGACCGGTCCGGGGGAACCGAGACTGCAGCCTGCGACCGACATCACCTACCAGTGGGCGACCTGGTTTCCGAGTGGACGCCGGGTCCTCGTCTTCGGCAGCGAGCCCGGTCGCGGCGCGCGACTGTTCACGCAGGATGTCCCGGAGGGCAACCCCCGGGCGATCACGCCGGAGGGAGTCAGCTTTCTCTTCCACACGATTTCACCCGACGGAAAGTTCGTTGCCGCTAGCTCTCCGGATCGCCGGACCGCGATCTACTCGATCGAACCGAGCGAGCCTCGTCCCGTGCCCGGCCTGGGTCCCGACGACGTTCCGATTCGCTGGACCCCCGACGGCCGTTCGCTCTACGTCTGGCGCCCCTCCGCGCCGCCGGGCAAGATCGACCTCGTGGGCGTGGAAACCGGGCAGCGAACGTTGTGGAAGGAATTTCGCCCGCCCGATCCGGCGGGAGTCCTGCAGGTCGGTCCTGTCGTGATCGCGCCGGACGGAGCATCATACGTGTACTCCTACCGGCGCGTGCTTGACGAGCTGTATCTGGCGACCGGGCTGAAGTAGATCAGCTCAACCGCGCGATCGCATCCAGCGCCGCCTGGAGGTACACCGGCTTCGGGTTGAGCGCGTGCTCGCGCAGGCAGGCCTCGGTGAACTTGATCGCGTGCTCGTCGTCCGTGGCGATGGCCCGGTCGATCAAGTCGTCACGGCTCGCGAGGGCCAAAGGCGCGGCGGACACGATCGCTTTCCCTCCACCGGCCGCATACAACGCCGCGGCTCCCTGCCAGCCATAACGGAGCAGATCGCGGCGGGACTCCGGCTCAAGATGCGGGAGCAGGAGCCGGATGGCGCTGGGTCCCGTGACGGTATGGATGTAGGTGATCACGCTGCCCGGCGGCACGCTGGCGAGATAGACGGCGGCGAAGGTCTCCGTCAGGTCGGAGAGAAAGCGGGATGCATCGCCCGAGGCGTCGACCAGATCGGCGACCCCTGCAAACGGCGGAAAGCGGTCGAGCGGCGCAAGCCGGTCGGTGATGTTGCCTCCCGCGATGCGCTGTGCGGGAGGGACCGCGGCGACCTCCGCGATCGCCCGCGATGGCAACCCGACCGCCCGCCGGCCGGGCGCTTCCGGAAGCGCGTTGTAGGTCGCCGCCCAGTAGCCGAGCCCTTCGGCGAGCTCGCGCCGCCGAGCGGGCGTCTCGATCGCGTCGAGACTCCGCACCGCGTGCGCCGTGCGGATCACGCCGTGGAAGGCGGCCGCGATGACACCGGGGGACAGGCGCGGCACCCACACCCCGAGAACCTCACGCCATGACCGTTCGGAGAGCTCGCGGTCGAAGAAGGCGATCCAGTCGCCGACGCGGCTACTTTCGCCGAGCGCCTGGCGCCACTCTTTCGGATCGATCGGGCGCGTGCCGGCGGGATGGTCGCGGAGCCGCTTACGATAGCGCTCCACCCACGGAACGACGGCCTTTGGACGCTCGAGCGTGACGAGCGCCTCCGCCGCCATCGGTCCGTGGTTGGCGAGCCGGCCGTCGTACTCCGGGCCCGTCTTCGCGAGCAACTCCAGCGCGCCCTCCAGGGCCTCGGTGCCGCTCATGATCTTGTCCTTCGATCCTCCGGAGGCCGCCGCGATTCCGGGAGCCGCGCAGGCCGCCGAAGCGGCCGCGGCCGTCTGATAGAGGAACCGCCGGCGCGAGAGAGGCGACATGTCTCCTCCGGACCGATGATAGCTCCGAAGACAACCGCCTATTCGATGTTCCGGATTGCCGCCTCCGCCGCCCAGCGGACGCCCGGGATCTTCGCAAGCTCGCGGAGGACCGGTAGCGCGGGCGTCGCCGCGGGCTTCCCGATCGCACCCGGCGCCGAGACGCAGGAGGTGGACCTGCTCATCCTTGACTGAGCGCCTTCATGAGCTCTCCCGTTTGCAACTCGGTTGCGATTCGCGCGTAATCTAACAGGTATGACGCGCTTCCTTCTGTGGTGCATTCTGCTCGTGCTCTGTTGGCCCCTGGCGCTGCTGGCGCTCCTCGTCTATCCGGTGGTTTGGCTCCTGCTTCTGCCATTGCGGATCATCGGAATCGCGGTCGGCGGCGTTCTGGAGCTCCTCCGCGTGCTCATCACGCTTCCGGCGCACGTGCTCCGAGGCCCGAGTCCCGCGAAGTAGCAGGCTCGCTTCAGAGGGCTCTACCCGTCATTTCCAGCGCGTCGCCGTGAGCCGGAGGGACGTAGAAGATGCCCTTGCTCACGCGGAGACTCACTGAGACGGTGCTCAGGGGCCGGGGGACGCCACTGTCGATCCAGTACCAGACGGTGTTGTTAGTTGTGTCCAACTTGACGGGCCGGTCCTCGATGTGTCGACGTTACGAATGGCTACTGCTTCTGCACGATGATCTCGACGCGGCGGTTCTTCTGCCGGCCCGCCGGGTCGTCGGAGCCGCCGGGCTTCGTGTTGGGTGCGACGGGCCGTTTGGAACCGAAGCCCTCGGTGACGAACTGCATGCCCTTCAAACCCTCCCTGGCGACCAGCCAGTTCTTGACGGCATCGGCCCGGCGTGCCGAGAGTCTCTGGTTGTAGGCGTCCGAACCCTTCGAGTCCGTGTATCCGTCGATTCGCACGGTTCCCTTGCCCTTTTCGCGGATGACCGCCGCTGCCTGCTTCAGAGTGTTCGCCGCCTTCGGCAGGATGTCGGCCTTGTCGAAGTCGAAAAGCACGTCGGCTGCCAGCTCGATGCGGATCTCTGTGGCCGTTTCCTTCACCTGAAGACTTTCAATCTTCCCACCCAGGTCTTCAATGACGAATTTGAGATCGAGGATCTGGCGCTGGGCGTCCTGCGGCACGGCATCCGGCGGCTCTTGAGCTGTAGCGGGACGCACGCAGATCAGGCCGCCGAGCAAGAAAACCGATGCCAGAGAGAAGCCTCGTTGCGTCACTGGTGCACGTGCGCAATTCATTTGCTGATTGGGATGTCGTCAAACGGAGGGACATGAGGAATGAACACCGAGATTGTGGGGACGTCCGGCGGAGGCGCGGGGAACTTCGCCCACGTTGTCAGAGTTTGCCCCGGACGGGCGACTGTGTCACGGTGCTCGGCGACGAGCGGAGCACCCTTCGAGTCTCTCACCACGAAGTACTTCTTCTTGTTCACCGAGTCGACCAGGTAGGCGTCGCGGGAGAGGCCCCACCCGGTGGCATCCTGGGGGTCCAGCTCTTTGTCCTCTTGAGCCTTGCTTCGGTACTGCCATTTGAGCGTCAGCGTGTCACCGCTGGTCCGCTTGACCTCAAGAAGCACAACGTCGACCCCCCCGAACTCGTGCTCCTGAACGCCCAACCCACCCGGCGCAGCGCTGGCGGCGGGTGCCGCGGCAGGTGCTGCAGCTGCCGGCGCCTGCGACGCCGGAGGCGGCGTTGGCACTGCCACGGCGGGAGCCGCCGCCGCAGGTGCCGGCGAGACGGCGGCCTGCTCCTTCTTTCCGCAGGCCGACACGGCCAGGATCACGCCAAAAAGAAGAAGCAGAAGCCCAGCACTGGCTCGTTCCCAGGTTCGTTTAAGCACGAGACCTCCTCTGTTGCGCTTCACACAGATCTCAGGGGTTTTCGCCCGACCCGGCCTGACGAACGATGTCGTTACGATTCGGGGTGTCCCCTTCGGTCATTTGGCCGACCGAGTACTTCGGCTTGACTGCCGTGACCTTCAGCGATCCGAGGCGGCGGTCCGGGGATCCGAGCTCCGTTCCCGACGCGGGATCGACGAGGGCTTCCTCCGGCCGAAAGACCTCGAACACCTGCCCGGCAGCGACGCCGCTCTCTTCCCCGGCATTCAGATAAACGAGTCTTCCCTGGGCTCGCACGACCCGCGCCTCCCAGGGCATCTCGCCCAGCTTTGTGACGATGAAGTGAACCGCCTCGGCGATTGCCTTCCGTGACGCCTGACCGAGAGGAGTCGTGTTGAATCCCGACGCGCCCACGTTCACGTTCGCATCGGAATACTTGAAGTCCGTTCCGCTCGTCGTTGCCGTTCCATGCGCGGCGACGGACGCCAGGATTTCGCTGGTCGTGGCGTCGTAGATCCTCGTGTCGATACCGACGAGAGCCTTCACGACGTTACCGCCAAGCGATATCCCTTTGATGTTGATCGAGCCGGAGCTCCCGCTCTGCGTGTTCGAATATTCAGTAATCGCACAACGGATGAGGGCCTGCGCGCCGATGATTGCCCCTGACCGTGCGCCCGTTTCCTTGTTCACTTTGCCTCCCGCCATCAGATCCTGCTCCGCCACGATGTCGGACAAGGCCGTCCGCTCCAGGACGAGAAACTTGCCCGTCCCGACGAGCTCCGTCGTCAGAATCTCTGTG
>DASXTI010000175.1:0-6111 GCA_036505535.1 Thermoanaerobaculia bacterium | reverse complement strand
CCGATTTACGTTCAGCGGCAGGAGCTCGAGGACGCGCGCACGGAGGACGACTACACGATCCGCGAGTGGGTCGAGGCGCCCGGCGTGCGCTACGAGCCGGTCGACGGCGAGCTCGAGCTGCTGCCCGGGCTCCGCCTCGTCCCGGCGCCGGGCCACACGCGCGGCCTGCAGGTGGTCGTCGTCGAGACGGGCGGGCGTCCGGTCGTCGCCGGCGGCGACGTGGCCGTTTGGTCAGGCGAGCTCGACGAGCCGCACACCGAGGGCCAGCTGCGGGTACGCGCGCTCGACCCCGAGCTGGTCTGGCTCGCGCACGAGCACGAGCCGTGGCGACCCCGCACCGTCTAAGGCATAACGCCTGGCGCTCTGGTGCTGTCGGCATCTGGGGATGGTTCGGCGTCCTGCTGGTCGGGGCCGCGGCGTTGACGGCGCGTGGCGTCACCATTCTCCGACGCGGGCGGGGGTAGCGAGACCCTCGTGTGCGCGAACTCCGTACGCACTCCATGAGAACAAGCCGTCGTTCGGATCTAGCCGCCCCGCGCAGTTCGGCATACGCAAGAATTGCCTTCTATCGGAAGGGTGAGCCCCTGATTGAAACAGTTCTCACCGAGCTATGTGTCGTCTATGGCTTCTGCCTCAAACCGGACGACCACGCCGCCATGCTCGAAATGCCCACAGACGACCTCGACGCGTGGACGAATGCCGTCTTCGACCGTGAGGGTCTCGCGGAACCTTTTGAGAAGCGCCTGTGGCGTGATGTACGCAACCACGTGGAGCATCGATTAAGTAGTCGCACCGAGCCTTAGTCGGTCACGCCGCACGGCGGAGATCGATGCCGCCGTCGCGTGAACGCATCTTGCTTTGGGTGCCCCACTGCGGGCCCCTCGTGAGCCCTGTGTCGGCTGTCAAGAAACGCGTAGTGGACCCCTCGGATCGTAGGTGCTGATTGGATCGGCATGCCGGTGCACGAGCTTCCACATGTCATCTTCGCGTCGAAACGTGCTCGTGACGCGCAACTCGAACGCGGCGACCTCCGCGTTGCCGCCGACCTTGGCCTTCCATTTTTCTAACTCGAGGATCGTCGCCAGGTCAGTGGTGACATAGGAGGCGATAGTCTCGAAGCCGACCTCGCCATCCCTGAACCGCGATGACGCCTGGTCTAGCGCCTCGGAAACCTCCTTCCGTCCGCACACCGCAGGGCCGAACGGATTCGCGAGGGTCACGTCGTCTCGATGGGAGAAGATTGTCTTGACGGGCTCCGGGTTCCCCCGGGAGAACTTATCGGCCGCTGTGTGATATGCCTCAATCGCCCGATCGAAATCGTTCCGCGTCGTCAACGCCACGTCCCTCCATACCGATTACCAGGAAAGCGATCGAAAACCGCCCCGGTCAAGGGTCCGCTCGACACCAGTACGCACGCCACAATACGGACCTCAGCGGCGCCGCCGGGTAGCGAGTCGTAGATTTCAGCCTCCCTGCTGTGGTGCCGCCCGCGGATCGGCTCGGAGCCAGCCACGCTCATCCTGAACGAGCCGACCTGTTATCACTTCCGCACGTTTGACCCCCTTCCGGGCTACTGACCCGCGTCGTTATTCGGTTCTGATGCGGTACGTGTTGCGGACAGGCCGCTTCCCTGCCAAGACCCGCAGGCTGGCGGAGATGCTTAGAGGGCAGACAAGTTCGGCCGAAGATACATCAGTATCACTATCGGATACGGATGTATCATTGCCGCCATGCCCGACATTGAGCGTTCTAGGACTGAGGCCCGCCTACTCGCGCTCCTGACGAGCACGCCGGGCCAGGAGTTCCATACACGCGATCTCGTTCGGAGGGTCCACGGCAGCCCCCATCCCGTGCAGCTCGCCCTTGAGAAACTGCTCCGGCAGGGGCTCGTCGAGAGTCGGCGCGTCGGTCCGCTGCGTATGTGGCGGATGGATCCTGCGAATCCCTTGTATCCAGCCCTCCGCGACCTTTACGCACGGACCGTCGGTCTCGTCGCCCAACTGCGCACGATTCTCGAGCGCGAGGCGCGCGTGCGTTACGCGTTCGTGTTCGGCTCTTACGCGCGTGGCGACGACGACGTGCGCAGTGACGTCGACGTGCTCATCGTCGGTGACCTGCGCGGTCACGATCTACTGGAGAGGTTGCAGTCGCTGGAAGCAACGTTGGGCCGCGAGATCAATCCGGTCGTGTGGAGCGAGCGCGAGCTTCTGACGAGGGCGCGTGAGAGCGCACCGTTCCTCATGACGCTATTGGTGGAACCAAAGATCTGGATCGTCGGAGATGAGGATGAGTTCGACAAGCGCACGCGCGAAGTGGCTGGAACGTCACGGCGAGCTAGTTCGAGAGATACGTCCCGACCGCGCCGACTCGGACGCCAAGCTCCGTCTCGCGGGACGCAATCTGGAGCGCGCTCGCTTAAACGCTGAGGGCGATCCTGACCTCGCTCTCGTTGCCGCGGAGTCAGCGCTCGTCAATGTGGCAGATGCCGTCCTTGCCACGGAGGGGTTGCGTCTCCGGGGCAAGACGGGCTCGCACGAAGCGCGGTTTTCGTATCCCGGCTTGCCGCGCGGCTTCCGCGAGCATGCCTCCCTCATCGTGGCCGCGCGGAAGGCCCGCAACACTGCGCTGTACGACACCGCCGGCACCGTCTCACCGAGTTTCGTCGCCGAGGTCACGCGCGTCGTACGCGAACTACTCGAGCAAGTACGCCACGGCTGATCGAGTCTTCCGCATCGGGCCGCGTTGTTCAGCGCCGCTTCCCTTCGCGCAATCCTTCCGAGGGCCGCTTCCCTGACGCGCGGAGGTGGTCGGTCCGGCGCGTCATTCATTCGTAATTCGTCGCGTGAGCCGCTTCCTTGGGCCTGCTCCCTTTCAAGGAAGAGAGTCACGGGTTCGAATCCCCTCCGGGCTACTGTGTAGTTCCGAGGGAGGTTGATGCCAGAGGGACGCTGAGCACACGCTCCCTGATGGCGTAGCGTCTTACCGTGAGCCGAGAGGTCGAGGACTTGAACCGGCGCCTATTGCGCGCCCGCGACGCGATGGACCGCGCGTACGCCGAGCCGCTCAACGTCCGCGCCGTGGCCGCGGTGGCCCATGTCTCCGAGGCGCACTTCATTCGCAGCTTCCGCGCCGCCTTCGGGGAGACGCCGCACCGATACCTGCAGCGACGGCGAGTGGAGCGCTCGATGTTCCTGTTGCGCGAGACTGACCGCAGCGTCACCGACATCTGCTTCGACGTCGGCTTCACCAGCTTGGGGACCTTCAGCCGCACGTTCCGGGAGATCATCGGCGAGACGCCGTCGGACTATCGCGTGAGGCATGGGCCGATGGCGGCGCCCAACTGCATCCAGATGACGGCCACGCGGCCGCGGATGGTGGCGCGGGTGGCGATGCGATCGATGATCACCAAGTCGAACGTCACCTCTGTCATGGTCCTCGACTAGGACGAGACCTTCGACCTCTAGGTCGTGACCAGCGACAGCCAGGTGTACGACGGTGCCGAACCGCACTTCCTCGAACGTCGGCGAGCTGAACTGTCAGCCACCGGAAGCTGGATCTGTTCTCGGCGTTCGTCACTGGGCGACGGGATCAGCACCGACGCCTCGCTGGGCGGTCCGCACGGCGCCCGCAGGAGCACTCGGACTACCTTAAGCCGCACGTTCCGGGAGATCGTCGGCGAGACACCGTTGGACTACCGGGTGCGGCATGGGCCGATGGGGAGCCCAACAGCTTCCAGCTGCCGGCTACGCAGGAGGATGTCGATGCGATCGAGCAGTTTTGGAGAAGCCGCCGCGCCGGCGGCTCCCTAGCCTGAGGGTCGTCCCCATCAAACACTCGCAGAGGAGAAAACGAAATGAACTCGCACGTAAGCGCAATTCTGCTTGGCGTCAGGGACATGGAGCGATCCAAGCGTTTCTACACCGAGGGCCTTGGGTGGAAGGTCCAGAACGACTGGGGCATCTCCGTCTTCTTCGTCCCACACGGCGGTTCGATCGTCGGCTTCTATGGCCGCGACGGACTGGCAGACAGTGTCGGCGTGAGTGCTGACGGCAACGGCTTCAGCGGTCTCGTCTTTAATTACGTCGTCCGTAGTGAAAAGCGCGTCGACGAGGTCATGGACGAGGCCAAGAAGGCCGGCGGGAAGATCCTCAAACCCGCGGCGAAGCTGCAGTGGGGCGGGTACGGCGGGTCCTTCGCGGACCCCGATGGCTACATCTGGTCGATCGGCTACAGCGCGGAGGGAAAGGATCAGCCCTACGCCGAGTAGCGAGCGACCGATGACGGCGGGTCGTCGCCATCAAGACGCGAGGAGAAACGACGGCTGATAGAAAACCTGCGTGAGGGTCGTCCTATCAAAGTTCGCATTGGGAGAAAACAAGCGATGATCAAGCTGAACGTCACCTCCGTTATGGTTCTCGACCAGGACGAGGCTCTTGACTTCTACGTCAACAAGCTCGGGCTGGAGGTAGGCAAGGACATCAGGCAGGGTCCCTTCCGCTGGCTGACAGTGCGCGTCCCCGGCAACCCCGACATCGAAATCTTCCTGGAGGAGCCAGGCCCGCCGTTGCACGACGAAGCCACCGCCGCGCAGCTCCGCGAGCTGATCACCAAGGGCGCCATGAGCTCCATCGTCTTCCAGACGGACGATGTCCGGGGTCTGTACGAGACCCTCCAGGCGCGCGGCGTCACCGACTTCACCCAGGAGCCCACCGACAACTTCTATGGCATCGACATGGGCCTCCGCGACCCCTTCGGCAACGCCATCCGGATCCTCCAGCCGGCGAAGGTCGCCCACAAGGTGACGGCCTGATATGGCTGATAAGAAGGCTGCAAACAAGGGCACGCAGAAGTCCGCCAAGACGACCACCGGCAAGGCGCGCAAGGGATTCACGGACGAGGAACGAGCCGCGATGAGGGAGCGCGCTCAAGAGCTGAAGGCGGCCGCGAGCAAGGCGGAAGAGGAAAGCGCCGTGCTCGAGAAGATCGCTGCGATGCCGGCACCGGAGCGTGCCATGGGCAAGCGGCTCCATGCCATCATCAAAGCCAGCGCGCCAGTCCTCTCGCCGAAACTCTGGTATGGGATGCCCGCCTATGCCAAGGACGGCAAGGTCGTCTGCTTCTTCCAAAGCGCCCAGAAGTTCAAGACGAGGTACGCGACATTCGGCTTCAGCGACGAGGCGAACCTCGACGAAGGCGCCATGTGGCCGACTGCCTTCGCGCTGAAGGAGTTGACCGCCGCCGAAGAGGCAAGGATCGGCGCGATCATGAAGAAAGCGGTGAGCTGAGGACTAGCGCCGCGCGGAGCACGCTGGAGAAATCCGGCCCTAGAACGAATCGGCGCGCGGTCTTCTCTCAGCCGCTTCCCTTCGCGTGAGCGCCGTGACGGCCGTTTCCCTGATGCGCGGAGTTGGTCGGTCCGGCGCATCATTCATTCGTGGTCTAGTCGCGCGGACCGCGTCCTGAGACCTGCTCCCTTTCAAGGACGAGGTCAGGGGTTCGACTCCCCTCCGGGCTACAGATCCGCGTCGTTGACGAACTGAGGAGGCATTTCCATGGGCGTCGATCTTGCCGCATCTAACGTCAATCGCTCGTATTCGCTCGCAGCGACGAGCATCGCGATCTTCACATTCATGCTGATCTTTCTGTATCCGAGGTTCGCGAGTGGCGAGGTCAACGCCTTGCTGTTTCAAACCACTTTGGTCGTGATGGGCTTGGCGACGTTCTCGTTCGTGTTCGCGTCCGTCTATTACTACGGCTCCTCGCTTGGCGGCCGGATCGACGATGCCGAGCGCGTTCGGTACTCCCGTCGAGGCGATCGCTTGTGGCTCCTCGGATACACCCTGCTGTTCCTGGATCCGAGCTTGATCCTCTTCTCGGTCGGCCTTCTTGTCGTCGGGTCTGCGTGGCTCGCACTCTGGCTCGTATACATGCTCTTTGTGATCCGCTACTTCCCCCGCGTCCAGACCGCACGGAAGAGCTAGGCTCGCGCAGCGGCGTCGCCGCGCGCCCTCAGCTCACCGCCTTCTTCACGAGCGCGCCGATCCTTGCCTCGTCGGCGGCAGTCAAGTTCTTCAGTGCGAAGGAGGTCGGCCACATCGCGCCGTCGTCGAG
>DASXTI010000174.1:0-1684 GCA_036505535.1 Thermoanaerobaculia bacterium | reverse complement strand
CTCCTCGGCATACCGTTGAACGGCGTCGATCCTTCGCTGGCCTTCCTGGGAACGAAGTCGGGGAGCCGGAAGGTGTTTCGCGAGGCCGGCGTGCCTCTGCCGGAGGGATTCGAGGATCTTCGCTCGGAGGACGACATCGTCGCGGCGCTCGACGCGTTGCGGGAACGTCGACCCGGCATTCGCCAGGCCGTGCTCAAGCTCGACAACAGTTTCTCGGGGGAGGGTAACGCGATCTTCCGGTACCCGAAGGTCTCCTGGCGGGGTGCCATCCGCGACGCCCTGGCCGACCTCACGTTCTGCGTTCCAACCCCACCCGACGGCTATCACCGCAAGTTCGCAGAGATGGGAGGGATCGTCGAGGAGTTTCTCGACTATCCCGAGTCCGCCTCGCCGAGCGTACAACTGCGGATTGATCCGCACGGCGAGGTTGTGCTTCTCTCGACCCATGACCAGATTCTCGGCGGCCCCTCATGCCAGGTCTATGAGGGATGCCGGTTTCCGGCGGCCGACCCGTACCGCCGGACGATCCAGGAGGCCGGGCGGCGAGTGGGTGAAATCCTCGCGAGAAAAGGAGTCGTCAGCCGCTTCGGCATCGACTTCTTCGTTGGTCGTCGATCCGGACAGACGGAATGGGAAATCTTTGCGCTGGAGATCAACCTTCGAATCGGCGGCACGACGCACCCATTTCTCGCTCTGCAGTTCTTGACGGGCGGCCACCTCGACCCGGACTCCGGCGCCTTTCTGTCGCCGAGCGGCCTCGCCAAGTTCTACCGATCAACCGACAACTTGAAGTCGGAGTCGTACAGCGGCCTCTGTCCGGAAGACTTGATCGACATCACGACGATCAACCGGTTGCACTACAACCACGGGACGGAAACCGGCGTCCTGTTCCACATGATCGGAGCGCTGTCGCAGTTCGGGAAGCTGGGCTTGACGGCGATCGGCAATAGCCCCGAGCAGGCGGACACCATCTATGCCAGCGCGCTCGAGGTGCTCGACCGCGAGACGCGCCGTTGACGGCGCGTGCCACTCAGGCGATCCGAATGGACCGGCCTGTCAATTCCATACAGATGCGCTCCAGCGCCCTGTTGTCGAACATGTTCCAACCGTCGCACGCGCAATGCTCGCGGGTCTCGACGTCGCAGCACAACTCCGCGCCGGTCACCTCCTGACGGCCGATGTGGTAGAGGCTGACGACCTTCTCGAGCTCTCCGCGCGTGGCCCGAGGCCGCGTGCGCGCGATCCAGTCGAAACGGCGGCGGAATTCCTCATCCGAAAGATTCCGCAGGCCGCCGCAGAAGACGCCGAAGTGCGCCGCCGCCGCGCAGGCACAATGCTCGTCGTCGCAGAGAGATTTCAGACGCTCTCGGACGAGCGCGATGGCCTGAGGCCGGCTGAGCGACTCTGCAGCCTGGGGAGAATCCGGGTTACCGTCCATGAACGTGATTCTGGGACCGGCGCCACCGGGACGACGTGATTCAGACGCATCATTCCGCGGGCCAATAGACGACCGATTCGTCTTGCCGTTAGGCTTTGCCCAGCTTGAGCTTGACGTACTCGCCCACGAGGATCGAGGCCGGATAAAGGACTTCCTCTTCGAGCTGGGCGTGCAGGATCAGTTTCTGCGCCAGCCGGGCGTAGCCGGAGTAGTGCTCGGCGGTCGCGGCCCGCAGGAACTTTTGCA
>DASXTI010000173.1:0-2393 GCA_036505535.1 Thermoanaerobaculia bacterium | reverse complement strand
CCTCTCCCCTCCGCGGGTCCTCGTCGCTCTCGGCGCTCTGGCCTTCGACGCCTGCCTGCGCGTCCTTGCCGCCGGGGGCGCGCCGACACAAAGGCCCCGACCGCGTTTCGCGCACGGGGCGAGCTACCGGATCGGAGGGGATTTTCTGTTCGCCACCTATCACCCGAGCCAGCAGAATACCTTCACCGGGGTTCTGACCCAGAGGATGCTGCGTGATGTCTTGAGAAGGGCGAGACGCGCCGCTGAGGAGTGACGCCGTGAATCGCCTGTCATTCTGAGCGAGGCGGCGCGCTTCGCGGACGCGGCGTCACTTTTTGAATAGCTTGTCGAAGGCGGCGCGAGCGTCGTCGGGAGTGGCCGCGCCGCGGCTGCCCGTTAAGTCGAAGGTCTTCGCGGGCGCGTAGAACGTGCAACGGTTGCGCGTCTTCTTCGAGACGATGCGATCGGGTATCGGCTGCGTGCACTCGAAGCGAGCCGACGTGTCGAAGTAGGTGCACTGGCTGCAGGAATGAAGGTCCGCGCCGCATTTCCGGCAGGTCGCCTCGAAGCCGATCGAGTCGAGGTCGATGACGCGTTCGCCGCAGTTCTTACAGCGGAAGACGACAGCCTTCTCCTGGTCGATCCCGCGGCCGCGCGGCGCTCCGTCGCTGCGGTCGGGGCGCGGACCGCCGGGGCGCCGGGTGGAAGGCTCGGAGCCCGAGTCCATGTAGCCGCGATGGCGATATTTTCGGTCGTTCAGAGGATGGCCCCTTTGCAATTCTATTGGATAAACTGGAGTGCGGCATGGGCGAAGGAACCGATCGAGCACTCGAGCTCTGGCGCGAGGGGACGGCCCGGCTTCTGGCCGGCGAGTTGGATGACGCGATCGAGCTGTTTACGCGGTCTCTCGAGACACAACCGACTGCCGAGGCGTATACCTTCCGCGGCTGGGCGTATTCCTTCGCCGGCCGCCTCGATGACGCCATCGCGGAGTGCCGAAAGGCGATCGCCACGGATCCCACCTTCGGCAACCCCTACAACGACATCGGTTGCTACCTCATGGAGCAGGAACGCTGGGACGAGGCCATTCCCTGGTTCGAGCGCGCGAAGAAGGCGCCGCGTTACGAGCCGAGGCACTTTCCGTATCTGAACTTGGGGCGACTGCGGGCCGCGCGCGGCGAGGTTGCCGAGGCGCAGGCCGAATTCGAGGGTGCTCTCGCGGAGAATCCGGGCGACCCGATCGCATCCCGCTTCCTCGAAGCGCTCAAGTTCAAGATCAACTGACGCGAGCTCGGGGAATCCCGAGAGGCGATTCGGCGTTTTCCAAAAGGATAGAATCCGTGTTTTCGGAGGAACGAAACAGATGGATCCGTCGCAGATGACACCCCAATCGGCCTTCTCCGCGGTCTCGGCCGTCAGCGCCGAGCGCGTGACCACGTTTCTGCGCAAGGTCTACGGCTGGATGGCCGTCGGCCTCGGCATCACCGCGACCGTTGCGCTGGGCGTGGCCAGCACCCCGGCGCTCGCGCAGGCGATCTTCGGGAACAAGCTTCTCTTCTTCGGCCTCATCATCGCGGAGCTGGGCCTGGTCTTTTATCTCTCGGCCCGCGTCGACAAGCTCGCCCCTGGCACCGCGTCGGGGCTCTTCCTTCTCTACTCGGCCTTGAACGGCGCCACGCTCGCCATCATCTTCCTCGCCTTCACCGGCAGCTCGATCGCGACGACGTTCCTGGTGACGGCGGGCATGTTCGGGGCCTTGGCTCTCTTCGGGACGACGACCAAACGCAGCCTCGCCGGCGTGGGGCAGTTCGTGTTCATGGGATTGATCGGCGTGATCCTCGCGTCGGTCGTCGGGATTTTCGTCCGATCGGAAGGCTTGCAGTTCGCCATCTCGGTCATCGGTGTGATCGTGTTCACCGGACTGACCGCATGGGACGCGCAGAGACTGAAGCTCATGGCGGCGACCGTGCCCGAGGAACGCTACGGTTCCTATTCGGTCGTCGGAGCCCTCGCGCTCTACCTCGACTTCATCAACCTGTTTCTGTTTCTGCTCCGGTTTCTGGGCGGAAGAAGGGAGTAGGAAGTAATTTTGGATTTTCGATTTCGAATTTTCGATTTGAGGAAGCATTCAAATCTAAAATCAAAAATCTAAAATCAAAAATCATTCTCTTCCCACCAGCGGCAGCCTTCCGACGGCTGCGGCGTCCGCGGCGGCGACTTGGATCTTCGAATTCTCTTCGACCTTGACCGCCTCGCCGGGATTCAAGAACAGATTCACCTCGACCCCGTACTGGCGCGTGTAGAGGTCGGCGTAGCGGCCGCCCCGGGCGAGAAGCTCCTCGTGTCGTCCCCGCTCGACGATTCGTCCATCCTCGACGACGAGAATCGTATCCGCGCGGCGGATGGTCGATAGC
>DASXTI010000172.1:0-3554 GCA_036505535.1 Thermoanaerobaculia bacterium | reverse complement strand
AACTACGACGGCGAGATCAGCGAAGGCTACTTCGGGCAGACCGACCCCGGCATCAACGCGGACTTCGACTATTCGGCCTTCTCTCACAACAGCTACGGACGGCTCTTCCTCGACCGCCCTCATCGATTCCGGCTCGACGGTTATTACACGACACCATTCAAGCTCTCCGTGGGGCTCCAGGCATTCGTCCGATCCGGAGCGCCCCTCAACAAGCTCGGCTACTTCAACTTCTTCTATGGCTCGTTTATCCAGCTCGTTCCGAAGGGGTATGCGGGAAGGTTGCCGGCGGAGTGGGAAGCCAACCTGTCGCTCGCCTATCCGATCGCGGTCGGCCCAGTAACCGTCACGCTGCAGGCCTATCTCTTCAATCTCTTCAACAACCAGATCGCGACGTCACGCGAGACCGCCTGGACCATCAATCCCCCGGATGGCTATCCCGCCACTCTCTACGACCCGAATCAGGCGCAGGACAACCCGGAGTATGGCAAGGTTACGACGCGCGGGGAACCGCGATTCTTTCGGGCGGCGATCCGGGTCTCGTTCTGAGGTAGGCAATCGTGGGGTGCCGTCCGGGACGCGACTAGGTCCCTACGAGGTCCTGTCGACACTCGGCGCAGGCGGGGTGGGGAGGTGTTGGCACGGACGTCACGGCTCCACAGTGGCTTGAAGGAGTCCCAGCGGCTCGAGGTTCGCGAGGATCCGCCGGTCGAAGGTGAGGACCGAGAGCTCGGGGACCGCACGGGCGAATCGCAGGGCTGTCGCCAGATGAATCGCGTCGAGAGTGCGAATCGGTTCGATCGGAAATGGCTCGCCGGCGCGGATGCGGATGTCGGGCGTAATCTCCAACACGTTCCAGTCTGCGGAGGCTTCTCCGAGCTGGCGGCGAAGGACGCCAAACTTTCGGCCGCGGGAGGGTCGCTCGCGTTCGGCGCGGACGAGCGCCCTCTGCACCTCTAGGATCGTCAGTGCGGAACAGACCGGTTCGGCCGTTTCCTGAATCCGCCGCGCAATCGACGGCGCATCGGGCTCGTGGAAGAGCCAGCGAAGAACGGCCGACGTTTCGAGATAAACGGCACTCACTCGCCGCGGTCGAGATCGAGGAGCCGCTGCGCCGTGCCGGCCGGCAATCGGATAGGGGAAACGGGAAGCGGTCTCCGGTCTCGCCTCCTTGGCCGGAGCTCACCTCGTCCGATCCATTCCTCGAAGAGCGGAGGGAGCTGTCCGAGCTCCTTGCGACGGGGCTTGCCGATCTCGGCGACGACCTCGTCGCGGTCGGTGACGAGGATGCGGACCCCGCGTTTGACCTGTCGCAGGTAGGCGCTCAGGTTATTCTTGAGGTTCTTGATGCCGACCTTCTCAACGGCCTTCATGGGCTCAATGGTAGCTACTCGTAGCTACCCTGTCAAGGTGCGATCTTGATCCTGCCGGGTACTCGATTGGGCCCTTACGAGATCCTCTCGCCCCTTGGGGCGGGCGGCATGGGAGAGGTGTATCGGGCGCGGGACACGAGGCTCGCGCGCGAAGTGGCGATCAAGGTGCTGCCAGCGGAGCTGGCGTCCGACGCGTCGCGCCTCAAGCGCTTCGAGAAGGAGGCGCGGTCGGCCTCGGCCCTGAATCATCCCAACATCGTCACGATCTACGACATCGGGACGGCGGACTCGCTCGCCTACATCGCGATGGAGCGTGTGGAGGGGAGACGCTTCGGAAGCTGCTCGCCGGGGGGGCCCTGCCGATCAAGCGGCTGCTCTCGATTGGGACACAGATCGCCGAAGGGCTCTCCAGGGCGCACGAGGTGGGGATCGTGCACCGGGACTTGAAGCCCGAGAACGTCATGGTCACCAGGGACGGACTCGTCAAGATCCTGGACTTCGGCTTAGCGAAGCTGACCCCCACAGGCTCGGGCAGCGACGAGGGTTCGCAACTCCCGACGATGACGGGAACCACACCGGGCGTGGTCGTGGGGACGGTCGGCTACATGTCGCCCGAGCTCGTCGCACCTCTCGGCGCGGGCGGCATGCCTATCGACAAATGTGGATTAGAATAGCTATGCCAATAGGCATGAGGAGTGGCCCGTGAAGACCGTTCAGATGACGTTGGACGAGGACCTGGTCGCGTCCGTGGACCGCGTGGCACGGAAGCTCGGCCAGAGCCGGTCGGCTTTCACCCGCGAAGCGCTGCGCGAAGCGCTTGCACGCGTGCGCATCCGGGCTCTCGAAGAGAAGCATCGGGCAGGATACAAAGCCAAGCCGGTCCGGCGAGGTGAGCTCAGCCTCTGGGAGGCGGAACAGGTCTGGCCGGAGCCGTGAGGCGTGGTGAGGTTCGATGGTACCGGTTCAGCGCTCCCGATAGGCGCAGGCCAGTCGTGGTCTTGACCCGCGATTCTGTTCTCGACTACCTCGGCGAAGTCACCGTCGCTCCCGTGACTTCCACGATTCGCGAGATCCCGTCCGAGGTGCTGCTCACACCGACGGATGGTCTGCCCCGCGACTGTGCGATCAACCTCGATCATGTTCAGACGGTCTCGAAGAGCAAGCTCGGTGCGCTCATCACAACGCTCGGCACCGAGCGCATGCGAGAGATCCGCGCGGCGCTGCTCTTTGCGCTCGGATTCTGATGGGGCTCGCACCGGGCAGTCGCCTTGGCCCGTACGAGGTGCTCGCTCCGCTGGGCGCGGGCGGGATGGCGGAGGTGTATCGGGCGCGCGACACACGGCTGGCGCGCGAGGTGGCGATCAAGGTGTTGCCGGCGGAGCTGGCGTCCGATGCGGAACGATTGAGGCGTTTCGAGAAGGAGTCGCGGTCGGCCTCGGCGCTGAATCATCCCAACATCGTCACGATCTACAACATCGGCTCGGAGAGCGGCGTCTCGTACATCGCGATGGAGCGAGTCGAAGGCGCGACTCTGAGAGAGCTTCTGGCAGGCGGGCCGCTACAGATCCGGAAGCTTCTGGCAACCGGCACACAGATCGCCGAGGGTCTGGCCAAGGCGCACGAGGCGGAGATCGTGCATCGGGACCTGAAGCCCGAGAACGTCATGGTCACGAAGGACGGGCTCGTCAAGATCCTGGACTTCGGGCTGGCGAAGCTGACCTCGAAGATGTCGGGCAGCGGCGAGGGGTCGCAGCTTCCGACGATGACAGGGACGAGCCCGGGCGTCGTTCTGGGAACGGTCGGGTACATGTCGCCCGAGCAGGCGAGCGCTACTCCGATCGACTTTCGTTCCGACCAGTTCGCCCTCGGCTCGATCCTCTACGAGATGGCGACCGGCAAGAGGGCGTTCCAAAAGAAGACCGCGGTGGAAACGCTGACAGCAATCCTGAACGACGACCCCGAGCCGATCGCCGCGGTCAATGCCCAGACTCCACCTCCGCTTCGCTGGATTGTCGAGCGGTGTCTCGCGAAGGAGCCGCGGCAACGCTACGCCTCCACGGAAGACTTGGCGCGCGACCTCGCCAGCGTTCGCGACCATCTCTCGGAGGCTTCCGTGTCCGGCGCAACGGTGGGCGCGGCACCTTCTCGGCGTCTGTCTCGCACCGTGACAGCGGCGGCGCTCGC
>DASXTI010000171.1:0-10657 GCA_036505535.1 Thermoanaerobaculia bacterium | reverse complement strand
CTTCCCCACGGCGCCCAGGAACAGGCAGAGGCAGACGAGCGTCATCCACGAGGCATACGCGCCTGGATTCGACGCCGCCGCGGCGAAGACTTTTCCGAAGTCGAGCGTGCCGAAGAGACCAAAAACGCCGAAGATCCCGAGGATGAAGCCGAAGTCGCCGATGCGGTTCACGACGAACGCCTTCTTGCCGGCGTCCGCGGCGAACTTCTTGTGGTAGTCGTATCCGATCAGGAGGTACGAGCAGAGACCCACGCCTTCCCAGCCGACGAACATCACCAGGAAGTTCGCGGCGAGCACGAGCGTCAGCATGGAGAACATGAAGAGGTTCAGGTACGCGAAGTAGCGGCCGTAACCGGCGTCGTGCCCCATGTAGCCCACGGAATAGACGTGGATGAGAAAGCCGACGAACGTGACGAAGGCGATCATCAGCGCCGACAGCGAGTCGAGGCGGAACGCGGCGTCCACGAACCACTCGCCCACACCTCCGGGTACCTGGCCGACGGCCTGATTCACGCCGAGAGGAATCCATCGATAGAGCGTCACGGCGTGAAACGCGCCCGACGCCAACGGCTTGACGCCGATGTCGAGAATCGCGCCGAAGGAGAAGATCGCCGAAAGGAGGACGCTCGCCGGGCCCACGACCGAGTGAAACTTCCGGAACCGGGGATACGCCTCCCCGTGCATGTGGGCGTGGGGATGGCCGAGATCCTTTGCGGACTCCGCCGCCGGCTGCTCTCCATGCGGGTCGTGCCGGAGGTCGCGCTTCGGGGGACGGGCGCCGACCAGATAGACCAGGCCGTTGACGAGAAAGCCCGCGAGCGGGAAGAGCGGGATGGCCCAGATCAGCTCCTTCATCCCTATCCCCGCATCGTGTCCGCCTCTTCCACATTCAGCGTCTTGCGCTGGCGGAAGAGCACGATCGTGAGCGCGAGACCGATGGCCGCCTCGCCGGCCGCGATTGTGATCACGAAGATCGAGAAAACCTGGCCCGTCAAGTCCGAGAGCCGCCGCGAGAAGGCGATCAGGTTCAGGTTGACCGCGTTCATCATCAGCTCGATCGACATCAGGATCGTCAGCAGGTTCCGGCGCACGAGCACGCCCAGAAACCCGATCCCGAAGAGCAGCAGGCTGACGATCAGATAGTGATTGATCGTGATGGTCATGCGTTCACGCGAGGACGGCGGGGGTGACCGCCGGCAAGCGCGCCGGCGTTGCCTACTGCCGAGGGCATGCCTTCGGTGGTCGGCTTGCCCCCGCCCGCTGTCCGACGGGCGGCCCCAAGGGCCGCCCCTACGAATTCGGAAGGAATGATGCTTTGCATCAGTCCATCTTCTCGAGCGTGCGCTTTCCCAGGACCACCGCCCCGATCATGGCCACGAGGAGAAAGACGGATGCCACCTCGAAAGGCAGCAGATAATCGCGGAAGAGCACCCAGGCCACCGCCTCGCTGTTGCCGGCGACCCTGCCGTGGACCATCCGGAACGCCTCGGGGTTTTGCGGAATGTCGGGGAATTTCTCCGTCCCGAGCACGTACACGAAAGGCAGCAGGAACACCGGGAGGAAGAGAAGCGCAACGTCCCACTGGTGCTGGAAGGACTTCGCGCTCCGAATCGTCACCGGGTTCACGAGCATCACGACGAAGAGAAAGAGAACCATGATGCCCCCGGCGTAGACCAGGATCTGAACGGCCCCGACGAACTCCGCTTGCTGGAGGATGAAGATGCAGGCCACGAGCAGGAAGGAGAGGAGCAGGTACAGCGCGGAATGGACCGGGCTCCTCGCCACGATCACGGCGACCGCGGAGCTCAGCGCGAGGACGGCGAACACCACGAAGATCCAGCTGCCGACGCCGGTCAAGAGCGCTCCTCCGGACACGCCGCGGTCCTAGCCTCTGTCCACGACCGTGAAGGGCTTCACGTTGGGCGCGTGCTGCCAGTCGGTCAGCTTCCGGATGTCGAGGTAGAGCGACTCGTTTCGGTCGTACGCGGCCATCTCGTACGTCTTGGTCGTCAGCCAGATCGACTTCGGGACCGTCGGGCAAGCCTCCTCGCAGAGCTGACAGAACATGCAACGCTTCAGGTCCACGTCGAAGCGGTCGAGCACCTTGACGGACTTCCCCGCTTCGTTCTTCTCGTTATGCCAGTCGATGTAGATGATGTCGATCGGGCACTCGATGGCGCAGAGGGTGCACTTGATGCAGCGCTCCTCGTCCAGCCGGAACATTCCCCGGAAACGGTCGGAGGGCAGCTTCTTCTGTTCGGGGTACTCGATCGTCACCTTCTTCTTGAAGAGATGACGTCCCGTGACCCCGAGACCGTCGAACAGGTCGAGCAGCGTGAGTCTGTCGAGCCACTTCTTCAGTGCCATGGGCTCATCCCTCCACCTGGCGAGGCACGGCCGCGAGACGGTCCCGGCGTGTGAGCTTCTGCCTCAGCTTCGACAGCAAGAACATGGTCACGAAGACGCCGCCGAAGATCCAGGATAGCCAGACTAAGCCCGTCGTCTTGCCGGGAAAGAGGAGGATCGCGAGCGCGACCACGAGGATGTTGGTCAGCGCGATCGGAATCAGCCATTTCCAGCCGAGCGCCATGAGCTGATCGAATCGGTAACGCGGAAAGGTCGATCGAAACCAGATGTAGCAGAAGAGGAAGAACCCGACCTTCACCAGGAACCATCCGAAGGGAGGCAAGATCGCCAGGAAACGCAGCGGCGCGACGCTCGGAAAAGGGGGCAACCACCCTCCGAAGAAGACCGTCACCGCCACGCACGAGATGATGATCATCGCGGTGTACTCGCCCAGGAAGAAGAAGGCGAACTTGACCCCCGAGTACTCGGTATTGAATCCGGACACGAGCTCCGATTCCGCCTCGGGAAGGTCGAACGGGTTCCGATTCGTCTCGGCGACCCCGGAGACGAAGTAGATGAAGAAAGCCACCAGGCCCGGAAAGACGAGCCAGAGATGGATCGCCTCCTGGCGGCGCACGATCTCCACGAGCGAGAGCGACCGCGTGATCAGCAACACCGAGACGAGCGCGAGCCCCATCGGCACCTCGTACGACACGAGTTGAGCGGCCGAACGGAGCCCGCCCAGAAGCGAGTACTTGTTGTTCGAGGACCAGCCGCCCAGGATGATCCCGTAGACCCCGATCGAGGTGATCGCGAGAAGGAAGAGCAGGCCGATATTGATGTCGGCCACCCAGAGGGGAACCATCGTTCGTCCGACCCGCACGGGCGGCCCGAAGGGAATGACCGCGAGTGCCGTCAATGCGGGGATGACCGCCAGGACCGGCGCCAAGAAGTGAACGGCCTTTTCGGCCCGCGCGGGCGTGATGTCCTCTTTGGTCACGAGCTTCAGAAGATCGGCCAGACCCTGGAGAGCTCCCTGCGGCCCGACCCGGTTGGGGCCGAGGCGTGCCTGCATGAAGCCCATGATCCGACGTTCGGCGAGCACGATGACGAATCCCACGATCGCCGGGACGGTCGCCACCAGGAGGACGACCTTCAGATACGTCCAGAATTCAGGCGGCAGCTTCACCGGTCCACCTCTCCAAGCACGATGTCGATCGTCCCGATCAGCGCCACGAGGTCCGACACGAGGTGCCCTTTCGCCAGCCGCGGCAGCGCCTGGAGGTTGATGAAGGAGGGGGGCCGCACGTGCATCCGGTAGGGCTTGTTGGAGCCGTTGGACACGCAGTAGAAGCCGAGCTCCCCCTTTGGCGACTCGATCGAGGCGTAGGTCTCCTCGGCCGGCGGCTTGATCACCCGCGGGACCTTACCTCGAATCTCGCCGGGTTCGAGCTTCTCCAAGCACTGGCGGATGATCCGCGCGCTCTGGCGCATCTCCTGAACGCGCACGACGTACCGGTCGTAGGTGTCGCCGTTCTCCCGCGTCGGAACGACGAAGTCGAGCTCTTCGTAACACTCGTACGGCTGCGCGCGGCGCAGGTCCCACTCCTTACCCGAGCCGCGGAGAATCGGACCCGTCAGCCCCCACTCGATGCACTCTTCGGCGGAGATGACGCCGACCCCGACCGTCCGCTTCTTCCATATGCGGTTGTCCGTCAGAAGTTGCTCGTAGTCGTCGATCCGCGAGGGCAGATCGTCGATGAATTCGGAGAGTCTCTCGGTCCAGCCCGGAGTCAAATCGAAGGGCAGGCCCCCGATCCGCATGCAATTCAGCGTCAGCCTCGCGCCGCAGTACTCTTCGAAGAAGTCGAGGATCTGCTCCCGCTCGCGGAAGGCGTACCAGAAAGGGGTCACGGCGCCGAGATCGATGCCGGAGGTTCCGAGCCACACGAGATGGGAGGAGAGCCGCTGGAGCTCATCTAAGATCACGCGGATCAACTGCGCACGCCGCGGGATCTCGACACCGAGCAGCTTCTCGACCGCCAGGCAGAAGGCGTGGTTGTTCGTTGCCGCCGCGACGTAGTCCATCCGGTCGGTGTGCGGAATCCCCATCGGGTACGTCTCGGTCTCGAAGAGCTTCTCGGTCCCCCGATGGAGATAGCCCACGTCCGGCTTCGCCTCGAGAATCTTCTCGCCGTCGACCTTGAGGACCAAGCGGAGCACGCCGTGTGTCGAGGGATGCTGCGGGCCGAAGTTCAGCTCCATCTCCTGGACGTCGAAGAGCGTGGGGGCCGTCCCGGGGGCGTGCTCGGCTTTTTCCGATGCCCCAGTCACGCGTGCCTTCGCCCGCTCCGCGAAGTAGGCGGCCTCGTCCTTTTCGGCTTGCGAGATCTTTTCGTCGCTCACGGGCTTCCGGCTCCGGGGCAATCCAAAATCCAAAATCCAAAATCCAAAATCACGAGACGACCTTTCGGTTCGGATCGTTCATCGGCGGCCCGCCCCCCTCCGGCCACTCCTCGGGATAGACGGCGGCGCCGGTGTCGATGCCCTCCAGCGGGAAGTCCTTGCGCAGGGGGTGGCCATGGAAGCCTTCCCAGGTCAGGATGCGCCGCAGATCGGGGTGTCCGGAAAAGCGGATTCCGAACATGTCGTAGGTCTCCCGCTCGCACCAGTTCGCGGCGAGGAAGACGGCGGCGATCGAGGGCACTTCCTCTCCTTCGGCGACGGCGCACTTGATTCGGATCCGATTGTTCTTCGAGAAGGAGTAGAAGTGGTAGACGACGTCGAACCGCGGAATTCGATCCTTCCAATCCACAGCCGTCACGTCGACGCAGTATTTGAAATCCTCCGCGTCCTTCAGGTGCCTCGCGACGCGCGCGATCGCGTCCTTCTGGACGACGATCGTCACCTGACGCGCGAACTCCTTGGCGGAAACGACGGTTTCCGGCAGCGCGGCGCGGATCAATCGCACCCAGGGGTGGGTCGAGGCGTCCACGGCCTCGGGCTTTCCCTTCGCGGCTTCCTTCGGCTTCTCCGCGGGAGGAGTCTGCTGTTCGTCCGCCAATCAGGAGGCCTTGCGGATGAATTTCATCCGATCGATTTTCTTCTGGAGAGCCATGATGCCGTAGATGAGCGCCTCGGGCCTTGGCGGGCAGCCTGGCACGTAAACGTCCACCGGAACGATTCGGTCGACCCCCTGCGTGACCGCATAGGTCCGGTAGGGCCCGCCGCAGGTCGCGCAGGAGCCCATGGCGATGACCCACTTGGGCTCGGGCATCTGATCATAGAGGCGCTTCACGATCGGCGCCATCTTCTCGACGACGGTCCCGGCCACGATCATCAAATCCGACTGCCGCGGCGTACCCCGAAAGACCTCCGCGCCGAAGCGCGCCAGGTCGTGCCGGGAGTCCATGACGGCCATCATCTCGATGGCGCAGCAGGCCAGGCCGAACTGCATCGGCCAGATCGAGGAACGGCGGGCCCAGTTGATGACCGAGTCGACCGTCGTCGTCACGACGTTTTCCTCGAACCGGTTGTCGATGAGGCCCATCAGTTCTCCTTTGTCAAGCCCGGGCTATCCATGGCCACTAAGCCCAATCGAGAGCCTTCCGCTTCCAACAGTAGATGTAGCCGATGACCAGGATCGCCAGGAAGATCAGCATTTCGATCAAGCCGAATAGGCCCAGCCGGTTGAACATGATCGCCCACGGAAAGAGGAAGATCGTCTCTACGTCGAAGACGACGAAGAGCACGGCGATCAAGAAGTAACGGACCGAGAAGCGCGTATCGAAGGCCGAGGTGGACGGCTCGACCCCGCACTCGTATGGCTCGAGCTTTGCCGGGTTGGGCCGGCGCCGCTGAATGGCGCGCGCTGCGACGATCGTGCCGAGCGGCAGGGCCGCGGCGAGAAGAGCGAACACCAGGATGGGAAAGTAGTGGCCCACTCGTGCGGCATTCTATCGGACGGCGTGGCTGCTGTCATCCCGAGCGAAGCCGACCACGAACGGTCAGAGCGTGGCGGAACCCGTCGTCACTCCTTTCGATTGAATGAGAACGGAGATCTCCTCCCCCATGCCATCCGGATCCACGAGCCGGAAGATCCGCCACTTCTCCGCGTCGCTTCCGGCAAAGTCGAAGATGCCGACCTCCGCGAGAAACAGGCCCTGGCGCATGAGACGGTCGGCGCGAACGCCCTCGGACTTGCTGACGCAGAGCAGCGAGTCCCAGTTCACGTGCGCGGTCAGATCCTGCTCTCCCGGGCTTTCCAGAGGATCGCCGCCGCGTCGGCCGGCGCGATGGACGGCGAGCGTTCCCTCTCGACGAGCGAGAGGGTGATACAGGATGCGCGCAGGGTGACCGTAGTCGAAGGTCACCAGCCATCCCCGGCGCAGCGCGGCGGCGAGGCGCCGATGCAGGGTCTCGGCATCCGGCGCGATCTCCCCCTTCTGGCCCGGCTCGAGCGTGACACCGAAGCGCGCGAGGTGCTCCCGATGCGCTTCGGATGCCGGCGTCGGAGTCCAGACGAAGCGATCTCCCTTCATCCCCACGCAAAGCTCCTGGAGACCTTCCTCGGAGCCGGTCACGCGCACGACCGGCAGAGCGTCGTAGAGCTCGTTCGAGAAGATCCAACCCTCGACGGAGGCTGCCGGCAGGTCATCGACGGCCGCGAGAATTCGGGGCTGCGGTGCGATGCCTCGCGTGGCGAGGGCCGCGCGTCCCGCAACCGACGGCTCGACCGCCGTCAGCCGCAGCCGAACATAAACCTCGGGATCTAGCTGCCGCACGGCGGCCGCAAAGTCCTCGAGGAATCGGCCGCTGCCGGCGCCGACCTCGACGAAGTCGACCAACCCCGAAAGCTTTTCGGCGTCGATCGAGAAGAGCCGCGCCAGCGTGGCCGCGAAGGCGGGCGAGACGTGCGGGGACGTGAGAAAGTCGCCCCCCTCGCCGATCGCCGGGCCGCGAGCGTAGTAGCCCTCTGCGGGATCGTAGAGGGCCGCCTGCATGAAGTCGTAAAAGGAGATGGGGCCTTCGCGATGGATGCGTTCGCGGAGCCGCTCGGCCAGTGAGGGCACTTAGCCCGCATTATAGTTTCGGCGATGCGGCCGCACGCCTTGCACCGATCTCTGGCGGCCGCGCTGCTTTTTCTCTCGTCCGCCTGCGCCGCGCACCGCGGCGGCAAGCTGCCCTCGCTGGAGGACTATTCCGACGGCGTCTCGCGCTATGCCTCCGACTTTCTAGAGGAGTGGAGACGAGGGACAATCGCTCCGGGACTCTTCGCACCGCGCTTCCTCTGGGCCGGTCCCTATCCGGGGGACGGCCTCACTCCGGCCGGATCGCGGGCCCCCCTCTCGGTCGGCTTCTACGAGGCCTTGGGTGCCCCTTCGTCGGCACTCGTCGGTGATGCCGCCGGCCTCATTCGAAGACTCGCGGTCCTCCGCTCGGACTTCGCCTCGCTCGGCCGAACGGAAGCTCTGCTGTTCGACTTCCGGCGGCACGGAAAGAGGCGTGAGATCGTCCTCGGCCTCTTCTTTTCGGGACGCGGAAAGAACGGCGAGCTCATGCAGGAGAGCGGAAAGATTCGCGCCGTGCTGGGGCCCGCCTCCGGGGCCGCTCCGCCATGGCACATGGAGTCGGCCTCTCTCCTGGCTTGGGTCTCCGCGTCGACCGACCGGCCGCTCTTCGAGGAAACTTCGGAGAAGGCCGGGCTCACCCGCCCGCACCGAGCTTTTCTCCCGAACGCCGCGAAGAACATCCCGATCCCGGGAGAGCACATGCCTCCCGGCGTCGCGGTTCTCGACTACGACGGTGACGGACGTCCCGACCTGTTCATGACCGGCGGGGACGGCAATCGTCTCTACCGCAACCGCGGGGACGGTACGTTCGAAGAGTCAACCGGGCGGGCGGGAGTGTCGGGGCAGAGCGGCGAAGCCGTCGGCGCCCTCTCCTTCGACTACGACAACGACGGCCGGCCCGATCTCTATGTCATGTATCTCATGCGGCCGAACTTGCTCTACCACAACCGCGGCGACGGCACCTTCGAGGAGGTCGGCGCGAGAGCCGGAGTCGCCCTGAATGAATACTGCACGTCCGCGGCGGCGATCGACTACGACCGTGACGGGATGCCGGACCTCTACGTCCTCGTGTACGGCCATCCCAACCAAGGGCCCAGCCTTCAGGCCGACAACGCCCCCCCAAATCATCTCTTTCACAACAACGGCGACGGAACCTTCACCGACGTGACGAAGACCTCGCGCGCCGGCGACACGGGTTGGGGGCTGGCGCTGGAGTCCGCGGACCTCGATGGCGACGGCTGGCCCGACATCTACGTGGCCAACGATTTCGGCAACCACACATATCTGCACAACAATGGCGATGGCACATTCTCTAACCTCGCGAAGAAGGCCGGCGTGCTCGATCCCGGATTCGGGATGGGCGTGGCCGTGGATGACATCGACGGGGACGGGCGGCTCGACTTCTACGTCTCGAACTACTCCTTTCCTCTGAACTGGCTGGTGGCCGACCCGCGATATCCCATGCCGCCATTCCCTTATTCGCTCGGCCGCCCGTTCGTCTGGCGTCGCCTCAAGGCGCTCTCGCGCGGCTCCTCGTTGTTTCGCAACCTCGGACGAAACCGTTTCGAGCGGATCTCGGACGAGGCGGACGTATGGGACACCTCGTGGTCGTGGGGCTGCGTCTTCGTGGATGCCGACATGGACGGCCGGCCGGACCTCTTCGTCGTCAACGGGATGGTCACCGGAGAGAACGAGACGGAAAGGGAGATCGACTTCTGGAACCTGATGTCGGCCGAGTTCAAGAAGTTCGAGAAGGGCATCCCCGTGGCGGAGTTCGGCGCGGACTCCCTCTGGGGCCGGCCGCCCAAGCGCTTCTACCGCAACCGCGACGGCCGCCACTTCGACGAGCTCGCCGCCGTCACCGGGCTCGAGTCGCAGGCCAACCAGCGGGGATTGGTCGTCGTGGACGTCGACGGCGACGGCGCGCCGGACCTCTTCGCGACCGGATTCCTGCAGACCCCGGCCCTTTGGATGAACCGGAACCCCTCGAACGCGAAGTCGCTCGTCGTCTCGGTCGTCGGAGATCCGGATGCGACCGGACGCTACAAGTCGACGCGCGACGCCGTCGGAACCATCGTGACTGTCGAGGCCGGCGGCCACAAGCGCACGCAGGTCGCCGCGGCCGGCTACTCGTTTCTCTCCTCCGGCCCGAAGGAGCTCTACTTCGGCCTGGGCGACCGCGATCGCGCCGACAGGGTCACCGTACGCTGGCCCTCGGGCCACGTCTCCGAGCGAACGAACGTACGGGCGGGCAGGCTCGAGCTCCGCGAGGCGGACCCCCGTTAACCGGCGCGCTGCCGCGCAAGGAACTCCTCGACGGCGCGGCGAAATGAATTGGGGTCGATCGCCGGATAGCGGTATAGGGACGGCTCGATCTGCTCGTAGCAGCGGGCGAGGTCGGCCGGCCGCACGAGCCGCCGGCGCACCATCTCCTCCGCATCCCTGAGGTCCTGCTCGTGCCCGCGCTCGATCTTCGCGAGCGCCTGGGCCGCCAGATCGTAGTGGTGAAAGGAGAGCAGGCCCTTGCGGGCGATGAAGGGGCTTCGCTCCTCCCAGCCGGGAAGGGCTGGAATGAAATCGTCGGGCGAGGCGAGCTCGACGTTGATCTCGAAAGCTTCCTTGAGCTCCGGGATCGACTGAAGGAGCGAGCTCGTGTCCGGAACGATCTTCAGATCCACATCGACCGTGCTCGCGCGCCATCCGTAGAGGACGGCCGTCGCCCCGCCGGCGAGATACACGTGCGCCTCTTCCCGCGCGCGATCACCGAGCGCCTCGAGGAATCTCCAGATGCGTTCGGCGTCCGCTAGCGCGCGCATTCGGCGGCGCGTTCGAAGCTGACCAACCGGCGCAGCAACGCGTTGTAGCGCGAGTGCGCCGAGTCGGGCCCGGTCCGCGCCAGCACCTCGTAGAGCCGATGCTCGGGGGACGGGATGGATCGCGGAACGATGAACCCGATCCGGCGCAGCCGCGGCGCGCCGATGGACACCAGGAGCGCCTCGACCGACTCGATGCCCTTCGAGAGGTCGGCGATCCCGTTCTCGACGAGCTCCGCGCCCGGCAGCGCCTTCGTCACGCGAGCAGTATAGAACCCGCCGGGGTGAGCCGGCGCGAGGTTAGAATGCGCGGGCCACCATGGAAAAAAAGCGCAAGTTCCTCTTCGTCTCTCTGACGGGTCTGGTCGGGGATATCGCCTGGCAGGTCGCCAAGGAGGGACACGAGGTCCGCTACTTCATCGGCGA
>DASXTI010000170.1:0-6031 GCA_036505535.1 Thermoanaerobaculia bacterium | reverse complement strand
GGGCGCCGAGCCGTCGAAATTCACCCGAAGAATCTTTCCGCGGACCGAGTTGAGGTCCTCCGCCGGGGTGGTCAAAAGTCCATCCCCGATGTGGACGTAGAGCTTTCCGTCCGGACCGATCGAGAGATTGGAGATCTGGTGAGAGGGACCCAACGGCTCGTTGGGGAAATCGAGGATCGTCGCCTGGCTCGCCGACGTGCGGCCGCCGTCCGTGCTGTGCAAGCGTACGACCTTCGGGAAGTGGAAGTCGGTGACGTTCGGGAGCGCATAGACCATGCTGGCGAATAGATCCCCCGACTGCGGCTCGACCACGATGCCCGTCAGACCCTTCTCCCCCGAGCCGGGGAAAGGGCCAGTCGGATCGAAGTTGAGAAGACTGGTTGCGTAGTCGCTCACATCCCCGGCGCGAGTCACGAGCTTGATCGAGCCATAGAGCTCCGTCACATAGAAGAGGGGATCGTCGGGCCCGGCGGCGGGAGTCGGGATGAAGGCGATGTCGACGGGAAGCTGGAAGCCAGTCGCGACCCGCTCGATGAGAAACCCCGGCTGTTTGACGGCCCAGGGCACGGGGGACTCGCTCATGGGCGTCGTGAAGTCCGGAGACGCGGATGGGGGGCCGGCATCGGCGAACGCTCCGCCGCTCTCCGAGATCCAGAAAGCAATGGATTGACCCGCGGATAAGGAGATCGGAGGGAGATACACGGCGCGATCCGCGCCGCTGCCGTCCGTGAAGGACACACGCGAGGCGGGAATGGCGAGGGCCGCGGCCCCCCCGGCGTCGCAGACCACGTGAAGGGGCCCGTGCGCCGCGAGCGCCGGCGGATTCCGAACGCCGTTGGCGGAACCGTCGATGGCGTCGAACTCGAGGAGCGTCCCGCCCCCCTTCACCTCCAGACGCAGGCTTGGCGCCGGAGCGCCGGCCGGGAGGATCACGTCGTCCCCCGACTCGTCCTGCAAGCGTGGCGCCGGGATGACGGAGACGTCCGACAGGACGAGAGGCTCGATCGAGGTCGCCGGAGCCGTGTAGAACAAGCGCTCGGCCCAATCGCTCCAGGATCCGTCGGGGGCCGGCTGGTCTCCCTTGAATCGCACACGAACCTTGTAGAAGACCCCGGCGATGAGCTGATGCTGGCCCGCGAGCGTCCCGACGAAGGTCCCATCGCCTAAGTGGATGTGCACCTTCAACGTCCCCGTGACGCAGGAAGCGGTCCAGACCGTTACGGCGGAATACGGCGTCTGGATTTGCCAGTCGCTGCAGACGTGATTCTCCCCTGGCGCGCCGACGAAGGGCCCGGCGACCATGTGGACGTCGTAGGGGCTGATGGTCTCGGAGTCGAAGGAGGGCTCTGTGATGACGGGAGTCGCAGGGATGGGCGAGGCCTGGCGGGCCGCCACCGCCGCCGCGGCGATGACGAGCGAAGAGAAGAGGAGAACCCGCTTCATCGAATCGTCTTGATCCGCGGCACGTTCTCGGCGATGACGACGGATTGAACCAGCTCCACGCTCGCGATCGTCAGCCGCGTGCCGTCGGGAGACAGGCCGAAGCTCTCGGTGATCGAGTCGGTATCGAATCCGCCGAGCTTCCGGCGGGTCTTCGTCGTATCGGTGCCCGGTACGAAGTCCTGCCCGAAGACGCCGTTGACGCCGTTCTCGTCGCGGCCCACGAATGCGATCGCCCGCGCGCCGGGAAGCCAGCGCGGGCGCCCCAACAAGCCCTGCTGCCGCGTCGCGTAGAAGAGGGATGGAGCGACGGACGTGGTCATGACGACGGATCCGTCGTCGGCGCGGACGACCTTCAGCGTCCCGTCCGCGATCGACGCGTAGGCGACGTACCGGCCGTCCGGGGAGACCTCGGGAGTGCTCATCCGCCCGGGAACGACACGCGCCGCTTGCGTTCCGTCCGACCGAATCTTCCAGAGCCCGAGCTTCTGAGGATTCCCCGAGCTGTAGTAGATCCACCGACCGTCGGGCGTCGCGGTCGGGTTCTCCGCGTCCGCCCCGTCGTGCGTGAGCTGGCGCGCGTTGGTTCCGTCCGCCCCGGCGATCCAGATCTCGAAGGGGCCGCTGCGGTTCGAGCTCCACAACAGCGACTTCCCGTCGGGCGTGAAGCCGGGATCCCAATCCTCGGCGGCGTCGTCCGTCAAGCGTTGGATCACTCCGGTCTTCGTCGAAACCTCCCAGAGGTCCAGGTTGCCGCTCCGGTTGGAAGAGAACACGATCCATTCGCCGTCCGGTGAGTAAGAGGGCTGGCGGTCGGTCGCCTGGCCGTGGGTGAGCCATCGGGGCTGCCCCGGGTTTGGCCGCGTCAGGGCCATCTCGCGCAGGTTCTCGCCCGAAGACGCCGTCTCGAAGACGAGCCGGTCGTCACCGAGCACATCCATCGCGTAACCGCTCGAGGTGACGAAGAGGAGCGTTTGCTTCTTCCCCGACTTGATGTCGTGGAGCACGACCCGGCCGGGCGTGCCGACCACCGCTCCCGAGGCCGAGAGCGCCTGCGAGTAAACGATCTCGTCCTCTCCCAGCCAGGCCGGGGAGGAGACCGCGCCGACGTCGGCGGCGACGACACGGGGAGCCTCCTTGCCGTCCACACGAAAGACCTGGAACGACGTCGGAGCGCCCCCCTGAAACTGGGGCGAGACAACGATGCGCCGGCCATCCGGAGAGAAACGCGGCTGAGTGAGCTGGTCGCGGACGCTATAGATCTCGCGAGCGCCCGAGCCATCGAGGGCGGCAAGCCACAGGCCGGAGACGACCTGCTGGCCCTCGAACTTCCAGCGGATGAAGGCGAGCTGCTTGCCGTCGGGAGACCAGTCCGCGTAGACCGCGTTCTCGACGACACGGCGGGGCTCTCCGCCCACGACGTTCTGACGCCAGAGCGACGGGAGCGCCCCGGGGGTCGTGCGGATGAAGAGAATCATGGAACCGTCGGGAGAGAATCGCGGGAAATCATCCGGGCCATTGGTCAGCGCCTGCTCTCCACCCCCGGCCATCTGCCTCAACCAAATGCGCTTCTTCCCGTCACGCTCGGAGACGAAGGCGATGGTCTTCCCGTCTCCAGACACCGCCGGGGAGTAGTCCCGTCCCGTGTAGGTCAAGGGACGGATGACGGGCGCGGGGTGCTCCGCCGGAGCGTTTCGGGTGCGAAGCCAGATCGCCGCCGCCGCCGCGCCGATGAGAAACGCCGCGGTGACCGCGAGCCAGCCGGGACGCCGCCGGGGCTTCGCGGCGAACGCTCCGGCCGCGCCGCTGCCGGAAAGCTCGGAGAGCCGCTCGCGGACGGTCTTCAGATCGCGCGCGAGATCGGAGGTGGACGCGTAGCGGTCCTTCGGATCCTTGGCGAGGCAGCGTTCCGCGATCCACCGGACCGGGGGCGGCGTCGCGGACGCGCGGCTCGCGAGCGGTTGCGGTTCGTCGCGAATGATCGCGGCGAGAGTCTCGGCGGCCGTGGCGTGCTCGAACGCGCGCCGACCGCCGATCATCTCGTACAGGATCGAGCCGAAGGAGAACTGATCGGACCGGAAATCGACCGCCCGTCCGCTCGCCTGCTCCGGCGACATGTAGCCGACCGTGCCGAGCACCATGCCGGGGGCCGTGGCCGGGGAAACCGTCGGAAGGTGCGATTGATCCCCGGGTGGGACCTCGGCGAGCTTCGCGAGGCCGAAATCCAGGATCTTTACGAACCCGTCGGAGGAGACGATGACGTTCTCCGGTTTGAGATCGCGGTGCACGATCCCGGCCGCGTGGGCCTTCGCGAGGGCGTCGGCAACCTGCCCCGCGAGTTCGAGCGTGCGCCGCGTGGAAAGCGGACCGGCGGCCAGGAGCTCCCGCAGAGTCTCTCCCTCGACCAGCTCCATGGTGATGAAGAAAGTCCCATTCGACGTGCCGACGTCGTACACCGTGACGATCCCGGGATGATTCAGAGCCGAGGCGGCGCGCGCCTCCTGCTCGAAGCGTTGCCGCCGATCGGCGTCGGAGGCAACTTCCGGGGGCAGGACCTTGACGGCGACCTCACGGTTCAAGCGGGAATCGCGCGCCCGATACACTTCGCCCATGCCTCCCGCGCCCAGGCGGGCGATGACCTCGTAGGGACCGAGACGGGCGCCGGGCGAAATCAAATCGGGGCGATTCTACAGCCGCGTTCCGAAGCCCTCAGGGCGTTGGAATAGCCGGCGGGGACGCCTTCGCGCCGCGTAGCACGTGTCCGGGCCTCGCCCCCGTCGCCTTCCCGTCCGCCCAGACGACCTCGCCATTGACGATCACCATTGCGATTCCCAATGCCAACTTGCGCGGCTCCTCGAAGGTCGAACGGTCGATCACGGTGTCTGGGTTGAAGAGGACGAGATCCGCCTTCATGCCCGGCGCAATGACCCCGCGGTCTGTCAGGCCGACGCGGCGAGCCGGCAGAGACGTCATCTTCCGGATCGCCTCCTCGAGGGAGAAGAGGTGCTTTTCTCGGACGAACCGCCCGAGCACGCGCGGGAAAGTGCCCGCTCCCCGCGGATGATCGTTGGCGATGCCGCCGTCGCTCGCCACCATGACCCATGGCTGCCGGTAGAAAGTCTCGACGTCTTCTTCCTTCATCGAGTGGCCGATCACGTCGGCTCCGCCGTCGCGGATGATGCGAGAGAAGAGCGCGGCGGGCTTGATGCCTTCGGCGCGCGCGATCTCCTCGAGGTTGCGCCCGGCGTATTCGGGGTGCGCCTTGCAGGCGGTGACGGTGACGCGCCACGGGCCTCCGACGTCACTGAGGCCCCGTTCCACACTTCTCGAGTCGAAGTACTTCTTGTTCGGAACCAGCGTGTAGAGGTCGGAGTGCCAGGCGTCGTAGGGATAGCAGTCGGCGGTGATGTCGTTTCCCTTCGCGCGAAACTTCTCGAAAAGCTTCACCGCCAGGTCGGACTTTCCCCACACCCCCGCCGTGGCGAGCTTGATATGGGAGATCTGCAGCGGAACGCCGGCCGTCTGGGCGATTCCGATCGCCTCCATGAAGGCCTGGAAACTGTGGTCCGCCTCGTCTCGGATATGCGTCATGTAGAACCCGCCGTGAAGGCCCGCGGCTTTGGAGAGCTCGATCAACTCCTGGGTCGACGCGTAGCTGCCGATCTCGTATTCGAGACCGGAAGACAGGCCGAGCGCGCCCTCCGTCATTCCTTGCTCGACGAGCGCCGACATCTTCGCGATCTCCTCGGGAGTCGCGTGGCGTTTGTAATCCTTTCCCATGACGAGGTGGCGGACGGTCTCATGCCCGACCATCGTCATCACGTTGACGGCGGGGGGGGATTCGCGGCGTTCCTTGAGGTAGGCCGCAATCGGCCATGGAGAGTCTCCGTCGGGGCCGAGGACCAAGGTCGTGATGCCCTGGGAGACCTGCGTCTCGGCGAGGGGGTCGCTCTTCAAACCCTCGGTCGAGTGGTTGTGCGTATCGATGAAGCCGGGCGCGAGCACGAGACCTTCCCCGGCGACGACGCGTTCGGCGGTCTTCGGATCGAGTCGCCCGACATCGGCGATTCGGTCCCCTTCGACGCGGACATCCCTGACCTCGAGAGCTTCGCCCGTCCCGTCGGCCACCCGCGCGCCGACGATCACGAAGGAGGCGGTCTCCTTCTGGGAAACCACCGCGCCGAGGAGGGAGACGACGGCTGCCGCGACCGAAACCACGAGCACGGCTTGCCTGAGAACTTTCATTTCTCCGCTCCAGTCGCAGGGGCGGGGCTTGTCCCCGCCCACTGATCGACGACGGGCGGCCACGAGGGCCGCCCCTACGACTCCGCCCACTGAGCGCGTGAAGTATCTCAGAGCCCCCGCCGGCTCATGTCGTTCAACGCCGCGCGGACTTCCGCCAGGTCCTTCCGGTACCGAGCCGGCGGAGCGGTGGCCACGAAGCGCTCGAGGGCCACGCGCGCCGTCTTCCAATCCCCCATCTGCCCCGCAACCCGCCCGATGTTGTAGAGCGCGTCGTACTGCTCGGGATTGAGCTCGATGCAGCGCTGCCAGGCTGCGATCGCCTTCTGGGGATCGCCCAACCGCATCT
>DASXTI010000169.1:0-8891 GCA_036505535.1 Thermoanaerobaculia bacterium | reverse complement strand
GCGAGCATCGGGCTCGCGTTGGAGAAGAGATTCCGTGCCATCTACATCGCCACGAGCTACACGGGCGGACCGCCCAGCCATCCCTGGGGGTCCCACCCGTCGACGGACCTGCTCTCGTCCACGAGCCGGACCCGGATCATCCATGATGGCGCCGGCATCTCTCGAATGGAGAAGACGGAATACGTCGCCCGATCCAAAGCGGCGATGCGGAGCCTGCACGTGTGCCCGCGCGCTCGTTCCTCCGAGAACTGTTGCGACTGCCGGAAGTGTTTCCTCGTCATGTTGACGCTCGAAGTCATCGGCGCGCTGTCGCGATGCTCCGTTTTTCAGACGCGCACCCTCGATCTCGAGCGGGTCAAGCGCACCTACCTCAAGGGTCCATCGACGCAGTATCTCTTTCGGCAGATCGAGGCGCGCGCGCGGGCGCAGGGACGACTCGACATCGCGGACGCGATCGAACAGTCCGTGAAACGGACGCGCCACCTGAATCGCCTCCTCGCCATTCCCAATTGGCTCAGCACGAAACGAGGCCTCTGGCGTATCGCCGGATCATTGCGTCAGGTCGTGCTCGCTAACTCGCCGCAATGAAGGCCGGAGCCCATCCCGGCGGAGGCCTTTCCCGGACGGTCGGCGCACTCGCGGCGCTCGGCGCCGGAGTCCTTCTCGGGATCGCCCTGCACGGGTCGAGCGAGCCGGGGGTGGCAAGGCTGGTCGAGGCCGTCGCCGTGATCGGCCAGCTCTGGGTCGCGGCTCTCCGCATGACCGTGCTCCCGCTCGTGATCAGCCTGACGCTCCTGGCGATCGTCGGAGCCCGGGGAGATGCCTCGATCGGCGCGCTCGGCGTCAAGGCGCTCCTTCTCTTCATCGCCATGCTCCTCGCTGCCGGGCTCATCACGTTCGCCGTCGCGGCGCCGGTCGTGTCGCTCTACCCGGTCGATGCCGAGACGGCCGTCTCCCTCCGAGGCGCCTCCGCCCCCGGGCCGGCGCCCGAGACGCTGCGCTCCGCGCCGACCTCGCTGAAGGCCTGGCTCGTCGCCCTCATCCCGACAAACATCTTCCAGGCGGCCGCGAACGGGGAGATTCTTCCGATCCTTTTGTTCACGGTCTTCTTCGCGCTCGCCGCGGCTCGGCTCCCGCCGGAAAGGCGGGACGTTCTGAGACGGATCTTCCAGGCCCTCGCGGACGCGATGATGGTGCTCATCGGATGGATTCTCAAGGTCTTGCCGGTGGGCGTCTTCGCGCTCTGTCTCGAGTTCGCGTTTCGCGCGGGCGTCCGCGTGACAGGCGTTCTGGGCGTCTACGTGGCGGTCCTTTCCGGGATGATGCTGCTCGTCACCGTGCTGCTCTATCCGGTCACGGCGACGCTGGGACGAACGTCGGTCGCCCAGTTCGCCCGCGCCGTCGCCCCGGCGCAGGTCGTTGCCGTGAGCAGCCGATCCTCCCTCGCCTCGCTCCCCGCCCTGGTACAAGGCGGACAGAAGCACCTCGGGCTCCCCGCCTCCGCGACCGGCTTCGTCCTCCCGCTCGCGGTGACCGCGTTCAAGCTGAATCGCGGGATCTCGAGCCCCGTGAGGCTTCTGTTCCTGGCCCACGTGTTCCAGCTGCACATCGGCCCCCTCCAATGGGCGGCGTTTCTCGCGACACAGCTGATCCTGAGCTTCAGCACCGCGGGCATCCCGAGTGTCGGGTCCATCCGTAGCTTGCCGGCCTATCTCGCCGCCGGCGTTCCGATCGAAGCCATCCTGATCCTCAACGCCGTGGATGCGATACCGGACGTCTTCATGACGCTCACCAACGTGACGGGGGATATGAGCGCCGCCACGATCCTGTCGCGTCGAGAGCGAGTCGGTGCGATCGCCCGATCTGCCGCGGTTCCGCAGGCTTCGGCAATCGGGGTCGAAGGCGAGCGGGCGAAGTGGTGAGCCGTGTAGGACTCGAACCTACAACCTAGAGATTAAGAGTCTCTTGCTCTACCAATTGAGCTAACGGCCCACTCGGGACGCGGAGAATAGACGATTGAAGCCGGAGCGGCAAGCGAAGGCTCCGCGGCGCTGCTCCGCTAGCCGCCTCCGACGAGCTCCACGACCTCGAAGACGTCTCCGTCCGACAACATCGTCGCCTGATATCTCGCCTTCGGCACGATCTCGCGGTTGCGCTCGACCGCCACGCGAGGCGTTGCGATCGAGAGCCGCTCGAGCAGGTCGGCGACCGACACGCCCGCCGGCAGCCGCATCGCTTCTCCGTTGATCGTGACCTGGAGGTCCGGCATCACTTCCTCTTGATCGGGTATTGGATCTCGGAGCTCGCGGTGGCCGAGGTAACCCGGATGACCGCGGCGGCGCTGCCGTTCGGCAAAGCCGGCACCATGAACGAAACGAAACAGGACCCGTCCGACGACGTCTTCCCCTGGAAGACTGTCGACGCCCGGGCGGAGGTCGAGAGAATCCGCACTACCACGGACGCCCCGGCCAGGGGGCGCGGAGGAGAGCCGGACGTCGCCTTCAGCTTCGTCTGCACCGACCGGCCCGACAGAAACTCGGGCTTCGGTGAGAGCGACAGATCCACTTCGTCGGGCACCTCGTCCGAGGCGAGATAGTCGAGCACCATCTGGTCGAGGCTCCGATCCGTCTGCGCAAGAGGGGACTCGGATCCGGGAGGCGCCGTCGATTCCTCTCTCGCCTCCTCCGGCGGCGCGGCGGCGGTCGGAGACATTCCCTCTGGGATTTGGATCGAGCCGTTCGGGCCGTCGAACCGTCCGCGCTGGATCGCCGCGATCATCGTTCGGTGCTGCTGCTCCATGAGGTCCTGCACGGCGTGGTCGTCATGGCCGCTCTGGACGACCTCGGCGTACGAGGTCCTCTTGGTCGCGAGGATCTCACCGCCCACGTAGACCAGAGACTCGACACACGGGTTCGATTCCCCCTTGTCCTCGGTCTGGATGTGGAAGACGCGGTTCCTGTGCTTGACGTCGGTGTTGAATCCGGTGATCACAGCAAACGCAAATTGTAGCGCGGCCGGTGGCCGGATCACGTCGCTCTCGCTTGCTCGGGACCTGGACCCTGCTGGCGCACCGACTCTGCTAGCGCACCGGCTCTGCTGGCGCACCGACTCGCGACCCGCTCGAATGCGGCCTCGACCGCGAGGCTGGCCCCTCGCTGCGCTCTCGCTCCCGCAGCGCGAGGCTCCTCCCCTCTGGGAGACTCCTCGCGCAGCGACCAGGCCAGTTCGATCGCGGCATTTCCATCGAGCATTCCTCGCTAGAGGCCGGCGGCCCGCGCCGCGTCAGTTCCTAGGGGGTGGGCGCGGATTCATCCGCGGCTTCCTTCGGGGCGAAGCAGCGAGGTCTCTTGTGGGACATCAGATCGGCTCGAACCGGGCCGTGAAGTGTCGCAGCAGGGGTGCCTGGTGCACGATCCGCACTCCGCGCAGGCCGGACGGCTCACGGCGCAGGCGCGCTGTGACTTCGGCCACATACTCGAGGTGCGTGTTCGTGTACACGCGCCGGGGCACGGCAAGTCGGACCAGATCGAGATCCGGCAGCAGTTCGCGGCCGGGGTGCTCGGGATCGGGTTTGCCGAACATGACGCTGCCGATCTCGACCGCGCGGATGCCCCCCTCGAGGTAGAGGGCGATCGTCAAGGCCTCCGCCGGGTACTCCTCGTGCCGCAGATGCGGCGCGAAGGCGCGCCCGTCGATGTAGACCGCATGGCCGCCGATCGGTTCGACGACCGGCACGTCCGCCGCGGCGAGAGCTTCCCCGAAGGCCGTGACCTGGCCCACCCGAAACGCCAGGTAGTCCTCGTCGAGCACCTCGTTCAAGCCGACGGCGATCGCCTCGAGATCCCTTCCGGCCAGCCCGCCATAGGTCGGGAAGCCCTCGATCAGGATGAGCTTGTTCTTGAGCCTCTCGACCCACGCCTCGTCGCGCAACGCCAGGAATCCGCCGATGTTGGCGAGGCCATCTTTCTTGGCGCTCATCGTGCAACCATCTGCGAGCGAGAAGACCTCGCGAACGATCTCGGCGACGCGCCGGCCGCTCTGGCCGGCTTCGCGCTGCTTGATGAACCATGCGTTCTCGGCGAAACGGCATGCGTCGATGATCAGCGGAATGCCGAAACGCTTGCAGATTCTCGGCCATGCCGCGCACATTGGCGAGCGAGACGGGCTGGCCACCGCCGGAGTTGTTGGTCAGGGTCAGCATGACCAGCGGGACTTTTCCCCGGTTCGCCGCGAGGCAGCGTTCGAGCTTTTCGAGATCCATGTTCCCCTTGAAGGGATGCTGGAGCCGCGGCTCCTTCCCCTCCGGGATGACGAAATCGAGCGCGATCCCGGCGTTCGCCTCCACGTTGGCCCGCGTGGTGTCGAAGTGCGTGTTGTTGGGAACGATGTCGCCGGGCTTCAAGACCGTCGAGAAGAGAAGATTCTCCGCGACGCGCCCCTGGTGCGTCGGAATGACGTGCGGGAAACCAAAGATGCCGCGGGTCGTCTCTTCGAAGCGGTAGTAGCTGCGCCCCCCCGCGTACGATTCGTCACCGCGCATGAGTCCTCCCCACTGCGCGTCGGACATGGCGGAGGTCCCCGAGTCGGTCAGCAGATCGATGTAGATCTCCTCGGAGGCGATCCCGAAAACGTTGTAGCCGGCGCGGCGCAGACACTCCTCGCGCGCGCGGCGGTCGACCCGGCGGATCGGCTCGACGACCTTGACCCGCCAGGGCTCCGGCTGCGTGTTGGGCATCATGGCGCGCGGAGTCTAACGCACGGGAGCAAACGGTCCCGGGGGCAATGGATATATTAGCGACTGCTTATATGTTCTGGGGGCTCAGGGCTTCGGCTCCGGCCTTTTGTGAAAAACCAGGAACGTCTGATGGCTTCCGTCCTTCTGGATCGTCCAGGTCTGGCGCGTCCAAATCTTCCCCCCCTCCCGAAGCCTCCACACCATCCGCTGGACCGCCGCCTGCGGATCCTCTTCCGTGCCGGCGACGGCCTGGAGCCAGAGCGATTGCCGATCCTTGCCCCAGTCCGCGACAAGCGTGCCCTTCTGGCCGCGACCCACGGACTTCTCGTAGAGCCGACCATCCACGACGATCTCCTCGGCCGTCAGCCTCGACCTCTTCTGCTCGATCGGCTCGATCCAGATCCGGTTGCCGTTCTGGCGCACCGACAGCACGGCCCCTTCCATGTTCGGGGAGACTCCCCGGCTGGCCGAGGCGTCGAGCTCCCAGACTCCGGTAAAATCCAGCGGCGGCTTCGCCGCTTTCGCCGCGCCGGGCGTATGGAGCCACTTCGGCGAAGCGCGGGTCGTGGGCACGGGCACGATTGCCGCGGCCAGGAGGGACGCGCCGAGAACGGCCGCGCGGATCATGCGCGCGCCCTCTCGCGGACGGATTCGAGCGCCCGGCGCAGGAACTGACCCGTATACGAGCTCTTCATCTCGGCAACCGCCTCGGGAGTTCCTTCGGCCACGATCCGGCCGCCGGCATCCCCTCCCTCGGGCCCGAGGTCGATGATCCAGTCGGCCGAGCGGATGACCTCGAGATTGTGCTCGATGACGACGACCGTGTTCCCCTTTTCGGTCAGGGAGCGCAGCACCCCCAGCAGCTTGTCGATGTCGTCGAAGTGGAGGCCCGTCGTCGGCTCGTCGAGAAGGTACAGCGTGCGGCCCGTCGACCGGCGCGCGAGCTCTCGCGCGAGCTTGACGCGCTGCGCTTCCCCCCCGGAAAGAGTCGTCGAGGACTGCCCGAGCTGGATGTAGCCGAGCCCCACTTCGACCAGCGTGCGGCAGATGTTCGCGATCGCCGGAACATTCACGAAGAGGTCGAGCGCCTGCTCGGCGGTCAGCGCGAGGATGTCGGCGATCGACTTGCCCTTGTAATGCACCTGCAGCGTCTCGCGGTTGTAGCGCCTTCCGCCGCACACGTCGCAGGTGATGTAGATGTCCGGGAGGAAATGCATCTCGATCTTGATCTGGCCGTCCCCGGCGCAGGCCTCGCAGCGCCCCCCCTTGACGTTGAAGGAGAACCGCCCCGGCTGGTAGCCGCGGGCCCGCGCCTCGGGCGTTCGCGACATCAGCTCCCGGATCGGATTGAAGACATTCGTGTAGGTCGCCGGATTCGAGCGCGGCGAGCGCCCGATCGGCGCCTGGTCGATGTTGATGACCTTGTCGACCTCGAAGATGCCTTCGATCTTTTCGTACGCTCCCGGCTTCTCCGAGGCGCCGTGCAGCGCCCGGGCCAGCGCGCGATACAGGATGTCGTTGACGAGAGTGGACTTGCCGGAGCCCGACACGCCCGTCACCGCCGTCATCACGCCGAGCAGAAAGCGGACGTCGATCTCCTTCAAGTTGTGCTCTCGCGCTCCCCGCACCACGATCGCCCTTCCGGAGCCGGTACGGCGGCGCTCGGGGACTGGGATCGCGAGCTCGCCGGTCAAGTATTTCGCCGTGAGGGACTCGGGAAAGCTTTCGAGCTCCTCCGGCGGGCCCTGGGCGACGATCCGGCCGCCGTGCAGTCCGGCGCCGGGTCCCAGATCGATGACCCAGTCGGCCGAGCGGATCGTCTCCTCGTCGTGCTCGACGACGATCACGGTGTTGCCGATGTCGCGCATCGAAAGGAGGGTGTCGATCAGCTTTCGATTGTCGCGCTGGTGAAGGCCGATCGACGGTTCATCGAGGACGTAGAGGACGCCCATGAGCTTGGACCCGATCTGCGTGGCCAGACGGATTCGCTGCGACTCACCGCCCGAGAGGGACGCGGCCCCGCGCGAGAGGTTGAGATAGCCGATCCCCACGTTGGAGAGGAAATGGAGCCGGTCCTGGATCTCCTTCAGGATCTTGCCGGCGATCTCCCGCTCGCGCGGCGTGAGCTTGAGATCCTCGAAAAACGCGATCACGTCCGTGATCGTCTCGGAGGCGACCTCGTCGATCGAGCGGCCTCCGACGCGCACCGCGAGAGCCTCGGGCTTCAACCGCCGCCCGCGGCATGCGGGGCACGGCTCGGCCGACATGTATGCCTCGAGCTCCGCGCGATGCTCCGGGTTCTCGGTCTCGCGATACCGCCGCTCGATCATCGGGACCAGCCCCTCGAACGAAGAGCGCCAGTGGTATTCCCCCCTCTCCGCGACGTAGGAGAACTTGATCTCGTCGTCCCCCGAACCGTACAGGATGACCTTCTGAGCGGCTCGGGGCAGTTTCGCGAAGGGCTGATCGAGGCGAAACTTGTAGTGCCTGGCCAGGGTCGCCATCTGACGCGCCCGCCAGTTGGTCGAGCCCGGCTTCAGGATCGCGATCGCGCCGGCCTCGATGGACTTCTGCGGATCGAGGATGAGCCTCTCCGGATCGGCTCGGAGGTTGGCGCCGAGCCCCGAGCACTTCGGGCACGCCCCGTAAGGGGAGTTGAACGAGAAGAGGCGGGGCGTGATCTCCGTCAACGACGTGCCGCAGTCCGGGCAGGCGTAGTTGGCCGAGAGGATTTCCTCGGGGCCGTCCGAGACCGAGAGGATGATGACGCCCCCCGACACGCGGGCGGCCGTCTCGATCGAGTCGGCCAGGCGCTTGCGGTACTCCTCGTCGCCGGAGGGCTTGGCCACGAGACGATCCACCACGATCTCGATCGTGTGTTTCTTCTGCTTGTCGAGCTCGGGAGGGTCATCGAGATCGACGAGCTCCCCGTCAACACGCGCCCGCAGGAAGCCTTCCTTGACCATCTCCGCCATCTGCTTCCTGTACTCCCCCTTCTTGCCGGAGACGTACGGCGCGAGCACGACGAAGCGGGTCCCGGGCGGGAGACGCAGCGCCCGATCCACCATTTCCTGGATCGTCTGGGCCTGGATGGGCCGCCCGCATCGCGGGCAGTGGGGCTTGCCGATCGAGGAATAGAGTAGCCGCAGGTAGTCGTAGATCTCCGTCACGGTGCCGACCGTCGAGCGCGGGTTTCGGGAGGTCGTCCGCTGCTCGATCGAGATCGCCGGCGAGAGGCCTTCGATCGAGTCGACGTCCGGCTTCTCCATCTGCTCGAGAAACTGCCGCGCATAGGCGGAAAGGGACTCGACGTAGCGCCGCTGTCCTTCCGCGAAGATCGTGTCGAACGCCAGCGACGACTTACCGGAGCCCGAGACGCCGGTGATGACGATGAGACGGTTGCGCGGGAGGTCACAGGAGATGTTTTGGAGATTGTGTTGCCGCGCGCCGCGGATGCGAAGGGTGTCCATGGGGAGCGACATTCTAACGAGTTCGTAGTTGTGGCTTGTAGTTTGTAGTTTGTAGTTTGTAGTTTGAAAGGCGTAACCACAGACTACAAACCACGGACTACAAACTACTATTGACCCATGTTCTCCTCGGCCGACGCCAAGTTCGTGGTCCTCGCCTTCTCTTCCCTCTTCTCGGTCATCAATCCGATCGAGGCGGCGCCTCTCTTCGTCGCGATGACGCAGGGCTCCCCGGAGGACCGCCGCCGCGTGGCGTTGCGCGCATGCCTGGCGGCAGCCGCGATCCTCGCGATCTTCGCATTCACCGGAGGAGCCATCTTCGGCTTCTTCGGCATCACGCTTCCGGCCTTCCAGATCGCGGGAGGGTTTCTCTTCACGATCATGGGCTTAACGACTCTGCACGGCGACGAGCGGCCTGACCGCGCCGAAGCGGTCCCGACAGCGGATCCCTCGATCGTGCCGCTCGGCATGCCCGTGATCGCCGGGCCGGGAGCGATTTCGGCCGTCATGGTCCTCGTCGGCCAGGCACGTGACGGCGGTCACAGAACGGCGCTGGCGGTTGCCATCGCCGCCAACATCGTCTTGACGCTCGCAATCCTCCTGGCCGCACCGGTGGTCGTCGCACGCATCGGCGAAACCGGCCAGCGCATCGTCTCGAAGGTCATGGGCCTGATCACCGCCGTCATCGG
>DASXTI010000168.1:0-9839 GCA_036505535.1 Thermoanaerobaculia bacterium | reverse complement strand
GCGAGCGGAGCGAGCATCATCCTGAGGCGCGGAGCGCCGAAGGATCCCAGGCTTGGTTCCCCTGCGGCCATCGAGTCGGGGATCCCTCGGGCAGACGCCCTTGGGATGACGGCGATTCTGGCCGCGTTGCTCCTGCTCGAGGCCTGCTCCTTTGCTTCCCCGCCCCGACCGCCGAGCCTTCAGGAGGAACGAGCCTCCCCCGCCTCGGGTTACCGCTACCTCCTCTATCGCCCCGCCGGCTACGAAGACTCGACGGGGACCTGGCCACTGATCCTCTTTCTCCACGGAGGAGGCGAGCGCGGCAAGAACCTCGCCTCCGTCAAGCGCGAGGCGCTGCCGCGGTGGCTCGAGGACTGGAAACGCTTCCCCTTCGTCGTCGTTTCACCGCAGGAGAGTCGGCGGGGCGAGTTTCGGGCCGAGAGACTCGACATCCTCCTCGAGGAGGTCCTCGCGGAGAATCGAATCGACCCCGGGCGCGTGTACGTCACGGGCCTCTCTTCCGGCGCGTTCGCGGCGCTCGAGCTCGCCATCTTCCGGCCCGAGCGTTTCGCGGCGATCGCCGTCGTCTCGAATCCCCGGATCCCGGAGGACCTCTGCGCGCTCTCGAAGATCCCCGTGTGGATCTTCCACGGCGCCCGCGACGAGCGCGTTCCGGTGCGGATGGCGCACAGGCTCCGCGCAGCCCTGGAAGCCTGCGGCGGCCGCGTCGAGCTGACCGCCTACGACGGGGATGGACACGACGCCTGGACGCGGGCCTACCGAGGTCCCGACCTCTACGACTGGCTGCAGGAGCAGGGCCGCAAGATCGGCGACTGATCCCCGCAGGCGACCTCCTTGAGTTCGAACTCACACATTTGGAGACCTGACCCCTGACCCGTCGAACATTCGCCCATCGGGCTGCGTATTAAAGGGTCGTGGCTGCCCGTTGGAAGGCAGATAACCCATGACCGCAACCGAACCAAAGTCTGAGCGCAGAGGCCTTTTCGCGGCTCTGAAGGGGTTTTTCATGAAGAGAAAGTGGGTCGTCGTTCTAACTCTTGTCCTGGCCTTGGCCGGGGCGGCCCTGGTGGCTGCCCGGGGCCGCGACAAGGCCGATCCCAAGGCCGACAACAGCCCCTTCCGGCTCGGAAAGGTCCAGGCCGAGGACCTCCAGGTCTCAGTCCGGGAGGTGGGCGTGGTCGATCCTGTGACGAAAGTCGACGTCAAGTCGGCCGTCTCCGGCAGGGTGCTGACGCTCAAGGTGCGGGAAGGGGCGGTCGTCAAGCAGGGGGACGTGCTCGCCGAGATCGAGCCCGACGTCAATCAGGCGCAATCGCTGTCGGATGTGCAGGCGAGCGTCAAGGACACGGAGCTGAAGCTCCAGGACGCCGAGCGCGAATTCACGATGCAGAAGACGCTGTTCGAGCAGGGGCTCCTCGGCCACGACGCGTTCCGCTCCTCTCAAATCAAACGGGACCAGGCGGCCGAGAACCTGCGCGCCGCGCGCATGCGCTACCAGATCGTCGAGGACCGCGGCATCCCGATCTCGGGCAACGCCTCCTCGCAGAACGCCCGGGTCACGGCGCCCATGAGCGGCGTCGTGATCAAGAAGGGGGTCGAGCTCGGCGAGACGGTGACCTCGGGCGTCTCCTCGTTCAACGCCGGCACCGTTCTCTTCACCGTCGCGGATTTGAAGTCGCTCATCATCCGGGTCAACTTAAACGAGGTCGACATCGCGAAGGTCCACGTCGGCCAGCCTGTCCGCATCACGCTCGACGCGTATCCGCAGAAGGTCTTCACCGGAAAGGTCGGCTTCGTCTCTCCGTCGGCCGAGCTGGTCGAGAAGATCAAGGTGTTCAAGGTCGAGATCGCGCTGGACGAGCTCGGGGAATCCTTCCGCACGGGGATGAGCGCGAACGTCGAAATTCTCGGTGAGAAGCGCAACAAGGCGATCTCGATCCCGCTCGAAGCGCTGCAGAAGCGCGACGGCCAGACGATCGCCTACCGGCTCAAGGCGAACCTCAAGCCGAAACAGCTGGCCGCCGCCAAGGACGCCCTCGCCGGACGCAACAAGTTCATCTGGCTCTCCGACCATTGGAAGGACTACTTCGAGGTCATCCCGGTCTCGGCCGGAATCGCGACGCTCGAGCGCGTCGAGATCCTCGCGGGCTTGAGGCCTGGAGAGCAGGTGGCCTTGGAAGACCCGTCGAAGAAGCGCGTCGAGAAAGACGACGACACGGACTAGTGAAATGGCTTGAGGTAGTCATGAACAAAGAGAAAATCCTTGGCGTTCTCATCCTCGCCGACCTCGCTGTCACAGTGTCCGCTCTGGTGTTGGACCGGGTTCTCGAGCCTTTTCTCCCCCCGCCGCTCCGCGCCTACGCGACTGCCCACAGCGTTGAGCGGTTGAGAGCCGAGGATTGGCGGTCGGTCCTTTGGATTGCCGTCCTCGTAGGGACGGTCTTGGCCTGGGTCGGACTGCTAAACCTGTTGAAGGCCGCTCGACCGCTGTACGTGGCGAGCTGGGTCGGATACTTGGTACTCGTCGCGTCTCGAGGGCCGACGGTCAGCTCACCGGTTGGGTACGCGCTCGATCTGGTGATCGCGCTCGTGGGCGGAATGATCGTCGCCGTCGTCTACTTCTCGGAGCTCGGGGCGCGGTTTCGGAGCATACGGCGAGCTCCGGAGGAGCCCTTGGAAGCCGCCGTCTAACATGCGCGTGCAGCGGACTCGCTCTTCTGCTTGCGTTCTCGCTTGCCGCTGACGCACCACCCGGAAGCCGTCAGCGAGAGAGGCCCGAAGCGAATGCAACCCATCATCGAAACTCTGGCATTGACCAAGACGTTTGGCTCCAACGGCGTCGCCGTCCACGCGCTTCGCGGCATCGACTTAACCGTCGATCGCGGCGAGTTCGTGGCGCTGATCGGCCCGTCGGGCTCGGGCAAATCGACCCTGATGGCGATCCTCGGCTGCCTCGACAAGCCGACGGCGGGGACCTACAAGCTCGACGGCCAGAGAGTCGATGGCCTCTCGGGACCGGAGCTGGCTCGCATTCGCAACGAGAAAATCGGTTTCGTCTTCCAGCAGTACAACCTCCTGCCGAAGGCCTCGGTGCTCCGCAACGTGGAATTGCCGATGCTCTACGCCGGGGTCGGCCGCAAGGAGCGGCGCGAGCGGGCGATGGCGTTGCTGGAGACCGTCGGGATTCCGGAGAAGGCGAAGGTACTGCCCGCGGCGCTCTCGGGGGGTCAGAGGCAGCGCGTCGCGGTCGCCCGCGCGCTCGCCAACCGACCCGCGATGCTCCTCGCCGACGAGCCGACGGGCGCGCTCGATTCGAAGACGGGGCACGAAGTGCTCGAGCTCTTCACGGACCTCCATGCTCGGGGCAACACGATCTTGATCGTTACCCACGACCTCTCGATCGCCGCCATGGCAGGCCGTCAAGTCGAAATTCACGACGGGCTCATCAAGCAGGCGGAGGAAGCGGCGTGAGGAACTCGAGTTCCAAGTTCCAAGTTTCAGGTTCCAGGTGGGAAACCGGAATCAGAACTTGGAACTTGGAACGTGGAACCTGGAACCCAACGGCATGACCTTCGACGGCGCCTTTCGCGAGCGCCTCCGCAACGCCTGGGTGGAGATGCGTGAGAACATGACGCGCTCCATTCTTCAATCGCTCGGGATCGTCCTCGGCGTCGCCTCCGTGCTCGGCGGATTTTCGATCTCCGACAGCATGCGCCAGCGCTCGATGGAGCTCTACCGGAAGCTGGGCGGCGTCGACAAATTGAACGTTCAGCCTTCGGCCATCATCAAGGACGGCAGCCCGACCGCTCTGCAGATGGCGAACCTCGGCCTGCGCACGGAGGACGCCAACGAGGGGGAAGAGCTCGATCGCAAGGCGGTCGACGGAGTCTCGCTCCAGAAATCCGCTCGGGCGCGCGTGCGCTCGCCCTACGCCGACCAGGAGCGCGACATCCGCGGCATAGGCGGCGACTTCCTGCCGCTCGACGGCTACGAGATCGCGCGGGGCCGCAATTTCACGCGCCAAGATCTCGACTCGGCGGCGCCCGTCGCGATCCTCGGAACCGAGGCCGTCAGCGTCTTCTTCCCGGACGGCTATGCGCTCGGAAAGACCCTCCGCATCGGCGACACGCCGGTCACCGTCGTCGGCGTCTTGAAGGAGCGCGTCTTCTACTTCCGCAAGTCGAACCGCAACATCTTCCGGCGCCGCAACCGGATCATCGCCATTCCCACGACGCTCGTCACGCGCCGCTTCGAAGGGGACCGGTATCAGCGGCTCGACCGAGTGACCTTTCGGATTCCGAAGATCGATGCGATGGCGACGTTCTCAAAGGGTCTCGGATCGTTGCTCAAGGCGAATCACCGCCAGCAGGACGACTTCCGTCTCGATGACGTCGGGGCCCGCGTCCGCAAGGAACAGAGCCAGGGGGACGTCTACGACATCATCTTCATGCTGTCGGGCTTCCTGTCCTTGGTCGGCGGCGGGATCATCAACGTCAACGTCCAGATGGCCACGCTCAAGGAGCGCATCCGCGAGGTCGGCGTCAAGATGGCCATCGGCGCCTCGGGCCGGGAAGTGTTCAAAGAGTTCATGACCGAGGCGCTCGTCTTGACGGGGGCCGGCTCGCTCGCGGGCCTCCTGATCGGCATCGGCTTCTCCAAGATCATCACGGCCTCCATCGGCATTCCCCTGCACATCGATCCGAAGAGCTTCGTCGCGGCGTACTTTCTGGCGATCGCCTTCGGTTTCCTCTTTGCGCTCTATCCTGCCTTCAAGGCCGCCAAGCTGTCCCCGATGGAGGCGCTGCACTATGAGTAGGTTTCAAGTTTCAAGTTCCAAGTTCCAGGAGGCAGATATCGCCCCTGGAACCTGGAGCCTGGAACCTGGGGCTCATCCGCAACACTTCGGCGTCCGAGCCTACCTGGCTCTCTACTGGGAGGTCGTCAAGGGCGGCTTCGTCGAGCTCTGGGCGCACAAGCTACGCTCCACGCTGACCCTAACCCTTCTGATGCTCGGCGTCTTCGCGCTCGTCGTCATGACCTCCGTCTTGGACGGCGTCGTGGACAAGGTCTCGACCGGTTTCTCCGGCATGGCCTGGGACGGTACAGTGATGCTCGCGCCGAAATCCCCCGAGACGACCGAAGAACAGAAGCATTTCGCGATGAGCCCGGGGCTTCGGTTCGAGGACCTGCCGCGTCTGACGGCGCCGGATCCGAAGGTCCTCGCCTTTCTTCCGCGCGCCTTCAAGCGCTCGGCCGTCAAGACGGCCGGAGGCAACGAACGGATGTTCATCAATGGCGTTCGGTACGACTACGGCCGCTGGATGAACCGCCCGATCGGTTTGGGGCGAGCGCTCACGGAGGACGACGAACGCCGCCGCTCGACCGTCGCCGTCGTGGGGGCGACTCTCGCTTCCAAGCTCTTCGGCGGCGGGGATCCCGTCGGGCGCGACGTCACGGTCGAGGGAGTTCGCTTCCGCATCGTCGGCGTCCAGGCGCCGGGCCAGCTCTTCTCGGACGAAAACTGGTACGACGCCAACGGCATATCGATACCGCTCCAGACCTACATGGATCGCATCGATCCCGACCACAGGCTCACCAACCTCGCCGTGAAGCTGGCTTCGAAGAGAGACATCGGCGAAGTCTCGGCGATGATGATCGGCCGCGCCAGGCAGGCGCACCACGGGATCCAGGACGTCGAGATCCTGGATCTGGAGGGGGAGCTCGCACGCGGCTACCAGCGGTTCCAGGAGCAAATGTGGGGCTGGAAAGTCGTGCTGACGAGCCTCGCGGCGACCGTCCTCTTGGTCGGCGGGGTCGGCGTCCTCTCCGTGATGCTGATTTCTTTTTCCGATCGCCGCTACGAGATCGGATTGCGCAAGGCCATGGGCGCTTCCGACGGAGAGGTCCTCGTCCAGTTCTTGCTCGAGGCGTGCGTGCTCGCCGCCGTCGGCGCCTCCTTCGGGACCTTTCTCGGCGCCGTCGTCTGCAAGGCGCTGTCGGCGAACTTCCCCTATGGACTCGTCGTCAACCCGATTGGCCTGCTGGTGGCCTGGGTCGTCGCCTTGCTGCTCGCTCTTTCCTTCGGCATGTATCCCGCCGTCCGCGCCTCACGTCTATCGCCGATGGAGGCCATGAGATGAAGCGGGGCGGGGACGAGCCCTGCCCCTGCCTCCATCTCGTTCCAGCCTTGGTCGCGAGTGCGCAGCAAGGAATCAGGGCCGCGGTCGAGGCTGCTTCGCCGAGCCGCGGCCCGGTGCGTCAGCAGATTCCGAGCCAGCACTCGCGACGGTCATTTCTTCGTCGACGTTCCCTCCGCGACCGTCGACCAGCTCTTGCCGTCCTCCGAGGTCTCCCACTTGAAGCTGTACGAGGTCGGCGAGGTCTCGGTGATCGTGTAGCGGGAGTGAATCACCTTCCCGCCCTTCTTGTCCTCGCCCTTCCAGGTCCAGACTTTGCCGGAGGCTGTTCCCCGCGCGCTGCCGGACATCCCGGTGCTGTCGAAGCCGAAGTAGACATACTTCTTCTCCTCGGGATTCCAGGTCAGCATGTACATGCCCTTCATGTCGCCCATCGGGCCCTTGCTCGTCGACTTGCACACCAGCTGAAAACCGCCGTCGAACCAGGAGCAGTCGTCCGTCGAAGTCATCTTCCCCCCAGGCCCGAACGGGCTCGGCTTCATGTCCGTCTCGCCACTCCACTTTCCCTCGAAGACGGCGAGTCTCTGGACCTCGGGGCCCGGCTTGGGCGCCTCCATCTTCTTCTCTTGCGCGTAAACGACAAGAGCCGCTGCGAACAGACCCGTGACGAGTATTGCGAGCTTGGAACGTGTCATTCGATCCTCCTCCTTACCTGGATGTCGATCCTATCCTTCCTCGAGCGCGGCGCCGAAGACCGGCTTGCCGCCGAGAGAGGTGCGGAAGCCGTATAAGGCGAGGCTGACGAGGATCAGCAGGACGAAGAGGGAGCGTCCCGCATACCAACGGGAAAAATCGAGGGTGAGCGGAGATTCCACAAGCAGCATCCGCGATAGATAGGCGACGGCCAGGGTCACGATGCCGAACCGCGTCGCGACGAAGAGCCCGAGCACGGCGAGGGCGAGCGCCATCGGAAGCTCGACGACATAGTTCTCTCCGCTGAGGTCCCCCATCGTCAAGACCAGGCCGGTCATCCCGACGGCCAGCCACCTCCGCCGCATGATGATCCAGGACAGGATCAGGAGTGCCGTGATCGCCAGCGCCCCAACGACCGACCTCCAGCCATACACGAGCAGCCAGGCCACCAGGTGATTTGGCCCGGCGAGCATCGAAGGTTCGGCAGGCACCGGCGTCATGCGGGGAACGTTCCAGAACGAGGCCAGACCGTTGGCGAGGTGAAGGACGATCGCCATCGCGGCGCCGAAGAGCAATCCGATCAGCACGTCGCGCCCCACCAATGGATCGCGGAACCGCCCCGAAAGAAGCCGAGTCCATGAGACCAGCAGACCCGGCCACCGCCGCCGGACGTAAGGCTCGAGCGCAACGTAGGTCAGCCACACGAATGCCCCCCAAAAGAGCGCCAGGCCCAGGCCGGTGATGAACATGAAGAACTCGCCCAGAACGTCGGTCACGTGATGCGCCGACAGAAGCCAGTTGAGCAGAGAAAGGGTGAACATGAACGTCGAGACTCGAAACGCTCCTCGTCGGTCGCCGCGGCCCAGGCGCAGGTTCCGTCTGGCGAAGATCACCCCTGCGGTCAAAGCCGACAGGATGAGAAAGACGAAGGCCGCCCGCGCCACGACCGGCCTCCTCTGCGGCCGGACCTCCGGCATCCGAAGCGGCCGGTCCCAGGGACCGAGAACCTCGAAAAAGACGGGCTTGCCGCGATAGGCGGCGGTGGTGACGTGGATGGGCACGTCCGGCTGCCGCTCGAAGCTCCCATCCCACTCCGCGCGCGCGTCGGAAAAAGTGGGCGGGAGCCACTTTGACCCCCCGGAAACGAAGCGCTTCGGGTCAAGCCGGGCCTCGTAAAAGAGGGCGTCCCAGTTGGGTGGGGGCGAGGCACCCTTCGATTCGTCGATCTGCGGCGGGACCGCGCGGAAGCTGACGAGATTGCCGCGGGCGTCCAAGGCCAGGAGGACCGTGCCGGAGATCTCCAACGGCGGATCACCGGCCCGCACGGCCGCGTCGATGTTCGCCGGCAACATCACGCTGGGACTCTGCCGGTACCAGAACCACCAGGGGTGAGGCTCGACGGTCGCGAAGTCTCGGAACCGCTTGGGCGAGGGAACGTGCACGGCGCTGTAGCGCAGGTATTCGTACTGCCGGCTCCACCAGAAGGCAGTGTCCGCGGGAGTGGCGACGTAGCCGAGCTTCCGCGCGATTTCCTGGGAGCGGTCGAAGAGCGCATCGGGGCTCTTCGGCAAGGACGCCAGGCCCAGATCCGTCGAGAACGGCACGAGAAGCAAGACGAACAGGACAGCGGCTAAAGCCGCGCCCAGGAGCACCCATGCCCTGGGAGCCGAAAGCGCCCCCTCTTCTCCCGCTGCCGCGACCATCTCCGGAGACGGCGTTTCCCCCGCAGCGAGCGCCGCCGCGAGCGGATCGCCTCCGGGCAAGGCGGCCGCCACCTGCGCGACTGCCGCCGGCCGTCGCGCCGGCTCCTTCTCGAGGCAGCGCAGGATCACGCGCTCGACGACCGGATCGAAGCCGGGCGAGACCGCCGATGGGGAAGCCGGCGCCTCCTCCGAGTGCTTTCGCTTCAACTCCTGGAAGCTCGCTCCGTCGAAAGCCTTGCGCCCCGTGTAGAGCTCGTAGAGCACGAGCCCGAGCGCGTAGACGTCGCTCCGGACCGAGGCGCCCTTTCCGGCCAGCTGCTCCGGCGCCATGTAGGCGGGAGTGCCGGAGACCTCCCCAGGGGCGGTCTCACCCGCCGCCACGGCGAGGCCGAAGTCGGTGATGCGCGCCCGGCCGCGCCCGTCGATCATGACGTTCGACGGCTTCAGATCACGGTGCAGCACGCCCTTGTCGTGCGCGGCCGCGAGCCCCGCGCAGAGCTCACGCGAGATGTCGAGCGCCTTGTCGGGCGGAAGACGCCCGATGCGCTTCAATAACGAGGCCAGGTCCTCTCCGTCCACGTACTCCATCGAGAGGTAGTGCTGGCCATCTAACTCGCCGACGTCGTAGACGCGGCAGACGTTCGGGTGCGAGACCTGCCGCGCGATGCGGACCTCGGCATAGAAGCGCGCGAGCCGCGTCGGATCGTCGGCAAGAAGCCGCGGAAGGAACTTCAGGGCGACCGGCTGACCGAGCTTCAAGTCGTCGGCGCGGTAGACCTCGCCCATTCCACCGCGCCCCAGAAGCCCGATGATCCGGTAGCGCTCCGCCAGCACGGTGCCCGGCGTGAAGCCTCCCGCTTCGATCGAGTCCGAGGAGGCGAGGCGGCCAACATGGGAGGAGATCGGGCGCCTCTGCGCCGCCTCCGCAACCGACGGGGTCGCCAGTCCCGTCGGCATCTGCGAGATCGAGGAGATCGCCTCGCCGCAGGATGGGCAGAACCGCGCCGTCTCCGGCGCCTCGGCGGAACACGTGGGGCAGCGGATCAAGCCGGAGAATCGTATCGGAAATCGGAAAGAAGTCCCTGCGCGCGCAGTAAGGGCGCGGGCGGGGACGAGCCCCGCCCCCGCCCAGACAAACGGGACCTATTTCTTTTCGGCCGGCATGGCCTTGGAGAGGGTCTTCGTCGACTTGCCTTCCATGACCGCGTTCCACGTCTGTCCGTCTTCGGAGGTCTCGTACTTGAAGGTGTAGGAAGTGGGTGAGACCTCGATGATCGTGTAGCGGCCGTGCAGGGTCTTGTCGCCC
>DASXTI010000167.1:0-16984 GCA_036505535.1 Thermoanaerobaculia bacterium | reverse complement strand
ACGCACACGTGGGAGGTCCTCGTCGGCGTGAAGGAGTAGGGACCGAATCCGTCACGCCCCGAGCCGTCTGTGCACGATCCGTCTCGAGACGCGGTGCGACGCCGGCCCCTGCCGACGTCACTACGGGAACGCGAGGCGCTTCACGAGATCGATGTATCGAGGATCGGAGCGGACGGAATCGAGCCGCGGGTCGATCTTGGTCAGAGGCATACAGATGGATCGGTCCCGGAAGCCCTGCTCGAGATAGCGAAACGCCTCGTCCCTCTCGCCGAGGTTCAGGTGGACGACGCCGATCTCGTACGGACAGACATAGCGCGTCTTCGACACTTCCTTCAATTCCGCGAGCAACTCCCGCGCCCTCTCCCGCCTCCCGGCGATCGCGATCGCGCCGCACGCCGTCGCGCGCATGAGCGGGCTGTCATCCAGCTTGATCCCCTCCTCCGCCTCCGTTACCGCCTCGTCGAACCGGCCCAGCGCCGAATTGGCGAGCGCGAGGCCCACGTGCGCCCAAGCGAAAGCCGGCTCGATTTCGATGACTTTCCGAAACTGCTCGACGGCTTCGCCGCTCTGGCGTGCTAAGAAAAGGCCGAAACCAACGTCGAAATTGACGGGCAGTGAAAGGGGGTCGAGCGAGCGAGCTCGTCTCAGCTCGGTGATCCCTTCGCCTTGCCGTCCCAACGCTATCAGGGAGATGCCGTACCAGTGGTGCGCCTCGGCGTAGCCCGGGTTCAGCTCGATCGCGCGCCGGAACTCTCTTTCCGCTTCGGGCCATTTCCAGTCGTAGCTGAAGAGCACGCCTCCGAGGGAGGCATGGGCCTCCGCGAGCGTCTCATCGAGCTCGAGGGCCTTCCGCGCCGCCGCCCCGGCTTTCGGCATTGTCTCCCACGGAGGAAGGTAGAAATCGGAGAGGGCTGCCCAGCCGTCGGCCAGGCCGGCGTAGGCCGGTGCGTAACCGGGATCCTTCGCGAGGGCTCGCTCGAAGTTGTTGATTCCCTTTCGGATGTCCTCTTGGCTCGCCGCCTTGCTCAATTGATAACGGCCCCTCAGATAGAGCTCGTGAACTTCCGGGTCGAGCGGCCGCGGCCTCGACAGCCGCGCCTTCTCCTCGGGCGTCAGCGCGGCGCGGATCTCGCGCGCCACTTCCCCCGCCACCTCGCTCTGGAGCGCGAGGACGTCGCGCAAATCGCGTTCGTAGCTCTTCGCCCAGAGATGCTGATCGGTCGCCGCCCGCACGAGCTGGGCGGTGATCCGAACGCGTTGGCCGCTGCGCTGAACGGATCCTTCCAGCACGGCGTCGACGTTGAGCTCCCGGCCGATCTCGGGGACCCGCTTCTTCGTCCCCTTGTAGGTCATCACGGAGGTTCGCGAGATCACGCGCAGCGCCCCGATTTGCGCGAGGTCCGTGATTAGCTCCTCCGTCATCCCATCGGCGAAGTATTCCTGCTCCGGATCCCGCGAGAAGTTCTCCAGCGGCAGGACGGCGATCGACTGAATCGGCGCCAGTGCCGACGCGGGGCGGCTGCTCCCTCGACGGACGCTCATCAGGACCGCCGCGAAGACGACCAGGAGAGCGCCGCCGATCGCGACGAGAGGGAGGGTGCGCCGCCGGCCGGGCGCAGCCGCCGAGGGCGCTGCCGCGGATGCGCCGGAAACCTCCTCGAGCGCGTAGGCGACGTCGCGCGCCGCCTGGAAGCGCGCCTGCGGGCTCTTCTCGAGACAGTGCCGAACCGTGCGTTCGAGTGAAGGCGAGACGCCCGGGTTCGTCTGCGAGAGGTCCGCGGGCTCCTCCTTGAGCACGGCCATCATCGTGTCCGCCGCCGAGGCGCCCCGAAACGCTCGCCGGCCCGACAGCATCTCGTAGAGGACCGCCCCGAAGGAAAAGATGTCGGATCGATGGTCCACGGGCTCTCCCCGGACCTGCTCCGGGGACATGTATCCGACCGTCCCAATCACCACGCCCGGCTCCGTCCCGCCCGTCAGCGTCGGGGCCTTGGTGCCGCCGGAATCGGCCGGCTCCGGCTGCGTGAGCTTGGCCAAGCCAAAGTCGAGGATCTTGACGCGCTCGTCTTTCGTGACGAAGAGGTTCTCCGGCTTCAAGTCTCGATGGACGATCCCTCTCTCGTGCGCCGCCGCGAGGCCGTGCGCGATTTGCACGCCATAGTCGATCGCCTTCCGATTCGGCAGCGCTCCTCTCTCCAGGCGGGCGCGAAGCGTCTCCCCTTCCAGAAACTCCGTGACGACGTATGGCGCCCCGTCGTGAGACCCGATGTCGTAGACCGCCATGATGTTCGGATGATTGAGTCCGCCCGCCGCCTGGGCCTCCTGTTCGAAGCGGCGCAGCCGGTCGGGATCGGTAGCGAAGGAAGCCGGAAGAACTTTGATCGCGACGTCGCGCTTGAGGCGCTCGTCCCTCGCCCGGTAGACCTCTCCCATGCCGCCCGCGCCGATCGGGGCCAGGATCTCGTAGGGCCCCAGGCGGGCCCGGGGAGAAAGCGTCATCGGGTGACCGTTGTTTCCCACTCTATATGCAAAAGGCGGCGCGGCCGCCGGCGCTTCGACGCGCGGCGGATTTTCCGCATCTTTTGCGGTTTCCCTCGGCGCGATGAAGAAAGACTCCGATCTGATACCCTTTTTCGGAGCTCTCATGAAGTCATCCGCGACCCGTGACGACGTCGGCTCGATCGACCTCGCGGCGATGGAGATATGAACTTCTCCAGGCGGGTCCTGGAACAACCGAGCGCCCTCTTTCTCCTCCTCGCCGTCCTCTGCGCCGCCGGCGTCTGGACCGCGAGCCGCCTCCCTTCGTCGATCTTCCCAGCGATCACCTTTCCCCGCATCAAGCTCATCGCCGAAGTCGGAGAGGAGCCTGCGGCGCAGATGATTCCCGCCGTGACGCGGCCGTTGGAGGAGGCGACCCTGCGTGTCCCGGGAATCGAGCGCGTCATCTCGACCACGACTCGAGGGGCCGTCGAGATCGGCGCCGAGTTTTCCTGGGGCACCGACATGCAGGTCGCGCTCCAGCGTGTGCAGGCACAGATCGAGCGGATCCGGCCCGATCTCCCCCCGGAGACGCGGATCCAGACCGAGTGGATGAACACAGCGATCTTCCCCATCCAGGGATACGCGTTGACGTCCGACACCAAATCGCAGGCCGAGCTGCGGGAATTGGCCGACTACCAGCTGAAGCCGCAACTCATCCAGATTCCGGGCGTGTCTCAGGTCCAGGTTCAGGGAGGGCGGCTTCGGGAGTTCCAGGTGCGTCTGGATCCCGAGAGGCTGGCGGGACGGAAGATTTCCGCCTTCAACGTCGTGGAGGCGATTCGGAAGAACAACTTCTTGAGCTCGGCCGGTCTCATCGAGGCGAATCACGAGCTGTACCTGTCGCTCGTGACCGGAAAGCCGAGCCGGCTCGACGAGCTCGCACGAATCTCGGTTCCCCTCCCTCAGGGTGGAGTGCCCGCCTCTCTCGGTGAGCTGGGAACAGTCGCGGCGGCCGACGCCGTGTCCTACATCCGTACGACCGCGGATCGGCGGCCCGCCGTGCTCATCAACGTGGTTCGGCAACCCGCCGCCAGCACACTATCAATCGCGGGCCACATCGATGAGCTCTTCAAGCAGCACCCGGAGCTTCTGCCGAAGGATGTCCGGTGGACGACCTTCTATGACCAGGCCGAGTTCGTCCGCCACTCCGTCAACGGAGTTCGCGATGCGATTCTCATCGGCGTCGGCCTCGCGGCGCTCGTTCTCCTGCTCTACCTGCGCAGCTTTCGGATCGCGGCGATCGCGGTCGCCACGATTCCCGTGACCGTAGCGATCGTGTTTCTCGGTCTCGGCGTCGCGGGACAAACCGTCAACCTGATGACACTGGGAGGAATCGCGGCGGCGATCGGGCTCGTGGCGGACGACGCCATCGTGGTCGTCGAGAACATCGCCCGGCACGCCGAGGAACGGGTGTCGGAGAACCCCGCTCAAACCGGCCTGGCCGAGGTCTTTCCGCCATTGACGGGCTCCAGCCTCTCGACCATCGTCATCTTCTTTCCCTTTGCCCTCCTCTCCGGAGTGGCCGGGGCGTTCTTCCGCCCGCTCGCGCTCACGATGGCCATCGCGCTCGCGATCTCTTACCTGCTGTCGGCTCTGGCGGTTCCCGCCGCGGCGGAGAGCCTTCGGGTCTCATCGCGGCGTCAGCCGCGCCGGCGCGACCCCCGGATCGCGCGCTTCTTCATCGCTCACCCGGCCGTGGCCGTCGCAATCACGGTCGGATTGCTGGCGGGAGGCGTCCTGCTCTACTCCGCGATCGGCTCCGATTTCCTGCCCGAGATGGACGAGGGCTCCGTGATTCTGGACTACTGGACTCCTCCCGGCACCTCGTTGACCGATACCGACCAGATGCTCGGCGAGGTCGAGAAGATCATCACTTCGCTGCCCGATGTCGCCAACTATTCGCGCCGAACCGGCACCGAGCTCGGCTTCTTCGTCACCGAGCCGAATACGGGCGACTACGTCATCCGCCTGAAGCCTCGCCGGCATCGGCGCGACGTGGGCGAGATCATCGACGACCTCCGCTCCAAGATTGCGGCGGTCGAGCCCGCGATCCGGACCGAATTCTTCCAGCTCTTAGGAGACAACATCGGAGACTTGGCGGGAGGCGAGCCGCAGCCTATCGACGTGAAGATCTATGGCGAGGACCAGACCGTTCTGCAGCAGAAGGCGAGGGCCGCCGCTCAGATCGTGCGTGGCGTCGCCGGAGTCACCGACGTCTTCGACGGCATCACCATCGCGGGTCCGAAGCTCGTCGTCGGCTCCCACCCCGAGACCCTCGCGCGCTACGGGATGACCGCCGAAGGGCTGCACGCGGAGGTCGAGCCGGCGCTCGCCGGAACGGTCGCGGGCAACCTGCGCATCGGAGAACGTCTCTACGATATCCGAGTCTTCTCGCGCCGCACGTCGGACATCTCGACGCTTCCGAAGCTCCCCATCCAAACCCCGTCCGGGGCCTTCTTGCCGCTATCGGTGTTGGCGACGACCTCCACGGGATCGCCAGAGGTCGAAATTAAACGCGAAAACTTGCAGACCTATCTCGGCGTGACGGCCCGCCTCTCGGGTCGGAGCCTCGGCAGTACGGTCGCGGAAATCAAGGGAAAGCTTTCGAGACAGGTACCGCTTCCCTCGGGGATGAGGATTCGTTATGGAGGCCTCTACGAACAGCAGCAGAGCTCCTTCAAGGGACTGCTCGGCGTTCTCTTCGGAGGACTGCTGCTCGTCGCCATCATCCTTCTCTTCGAGTTCGGGGACTGGCGGGCCCCGCTATTGACGATCGTCATAGCCGTCGCGGTGCTCACGAGCGTGCTCGGTTCTCTGATCCTGACGGGGATGACGCTCAACCTCTCCAGCTTCGTCGGCGCGATCATGATGGTCGGCATCGTGGGAGAAAAGGCGGTCTTCCTCATTCACGACGCGCGGGAAGGGCTGCGCAAGGGACTCCCGGTGCCGGACGCGTGGGCGGAGGCCTCGCGCAAGCGGTTGCGCGCCGTCATGATGACCATCTTCGCCACGGCATTCGCTCTTGCCCCGCTCGCGGTGGCGCTCGGCGAGGGTTCCCAGCTCCAGCAGCCTCTGGCGATCGCGGTGATCGGGGGCTTCATCCTCTCGAGCCCTCTGGTGTTGCTGGTTCTCCCCTCGCTCTATTGCTGGCTCGATCCTCGCGGGAAACTCGGCGGCGGCCGAAACGTTCTGCGCGGCGTCAAGAGGACCTAGCTGCGATCTCTCGACGGGTTCTTCGCTGGAGTTGGAGCCGGCGGCATCTCCCTGGGAGGCACGCGCCGGCCGGCCTCCCAAAGAGGTGATGGCTGAAGAGCATGGAACCACCTTCACCGATGCGATCCCGTCTCTGCGGCGGAGCCTCAGCGGCGGCCGTTGTCGGGCGCAGGCTATCCGTTTCACGGCCGACGGTTTAGACTGGCCGGGTCGATGGCCGCGACGGCGCACAGCACGAACCGAATGCGACTTCGCGGGGCGGGCGGGCTCTTCCTCGCGTTGCTTACGGCCGTCGCGGCGGGACAGACCCCGATCGACCTCCAGGAGGCGATTCGTCGGGCTCGCGCCGCCAATGCCCACTTGCCGCTGCCGGCCGTCGAAGTTTCGATCGCCCGCGAAAAGCGCAGCGAGGCTCTGGCGGAGCGCTGGCTGAGGGTGGCGGTGGAGGGCGGATTCCTCTACGCGCCAGACAACGGCAGCGGCTATGACCCGGCGCTGACCAACCTCGGCGAGGCGAGGCTCCAGGCCGTCGTGCGCCAGCCGCTGTACTCCGGCGGAGCGCTCCGGGCCTCGGCCGACCGCGCCGGCGCCGCCGTCGAAGCCGCCGGCGCACGATACCGGATCGCCGAGAAGGATCTGGAGCTCGAGGTCCGCAGCCGATACAGCGAGCTCCTCGCCGCGCTCGCGGAGGTATCGACGCGCCGCGACGGGATCGAACGCCTCCAGAGCTATCGGAGCTCCCTTCGTGGCCGCCAGGCCTCGGGGCAGGGCGTCGCGACGGATCTACTGAAGACGGAGGTGCGTCTGGCGCTCGAAGAGGCCGCGATCTCCGAGGCGCAGCAGCGCCAGGACGAGGCCCGGCTGACCTTGAACGAGCTGATGGGCCGGCCGCCGGTCGCGTCCCTCGACCTTGCGCCGCTCCCGCCCCCCACCAAGCCCGGCTCCGCCACCGACGCCGCCTGGGAGGGCGCGCCGGAGATCGCCGCCGCCGAGGCGGAGTCGCGCGTCGCCGCGGCGGATCTCACCGTCGCTCGCGCCGAGCGCCTTCCCCATCTCTCTCTCAACGCCGATGCCGGCTTCTGGGCCTCCGACACGACGCACCTCGGCGCTTCCTTCTGGGATCGGCTCTGGCGGGACGGCGGGTATTCGTTTTCTCTGGTCTTCGCATGGCCGGTCTGGGACAGGGGCACCCTTCGCGCGCGAACGGCCCAGGCCCAGCTCGGCCTCGAGCTCGCGCGCCTTCGGGCCGAAGCCGCCCGCCGCGACGCCCGGCTCGCGTGGGAGAGGGCGCAGGCGACCATGAGCCACCTCTACCGCGAAATCGAGATTCTCTCCCGCGCCGCGCCCGACGCGCGCGACTCGTATCTCCAGGCGGAGAGCCGCTACCGCGGAGGAGCCGCGTCCGCGCTCGAGGTCCTCGACGCCTACGCGGCCTCGGTCGAAGCCGCGGTGCGTCTGTCGGAGGCCACGGCTCGCTACCGCGTGGCGGAGGCCGTCGCGATCCGCTGGAGCACGCCTTGAGGATGCGAGTGCTCCTCGGGGCCGCCGCGGCAATCGTCGTGTGCGGCTGCCGCGACAGAAGCGCTCCGGCGCCAGCCGCGGCCGCGGAGGCTCCGGCGCCGCCGGCCTCGGTTTCGGTTCGCGTCGCGAAGGCGACCCGCTCGACTCTCGCCGAAGTCGTCTCGGGGCCGGGCCACACCGCCGCAATGGCTCAGCAGAAGGTCCGTGCCCCCTTCGCCGGAACGCTGACGGAGCTCTCCGTCGTCGACGGCGACCGGATCGTGCGCGGACAGACGGTCGGGGCCATCGTCTCCCGAGACAGCGAGGCCGCGCTTTCCGGCGCGCGCGAGATGTCGCGCGAAGCGAAGACGGATCCGGAGAAGCAGGACGCCGAGCGCGCTCTGGCCCTGGCCGAGCGGAATCTCGTCCGCGCGCCGCTGCGCGCGACGGCGGACGGCGTCGTGCTTTCTCACGCCGCGACGGCGGGGGACCGCGTCTCGGAGGACCAGGAGATCTTGATCATCGCGGATGCGGCTTCGATCGTCTTTATCGCCGACATCGCGCAGAGCGACCTTTCACGTGTCCGTCCCGGCGAGCCCGCGAGCGTCGATCTGGCCGGCCGAGCCGGCGCGCTCGCGGGAAGCGTCCACGACGTCCTGCCGGGCGCCAACCCCGCCGATTTCACCGCTCCCGTGCGCATCGACCTTCGCGGGCTGACAGCGATCCCCCCGATCGGCCTCTTCGGGACGGCGCACATCACCGTCGGAGAGCGCCGGAGTGCCGTGATCGTCCCCGACGGCGCGCTCATTCGCGACGACGTCACCGGTATCTCGCGGGTCGCCCTCGTCAAGGACGGCCGGGTTCATTGGATCGAGGTCACCGCGGGCGCGCGCGACCGCTCGGGAACCGAGATCGTCGCGCCGCCGCTTTCCCCGGGCGAATCGGTGATCGTCTCGGGCCAGATCGGCCTGCCCGAAGGTGCCCCCGTCGTCGCGCAGCCGTGAGTCTCGATCCCGCGCGCGCGAGCGAGCGGGCCGCTGGGTGTCATTTCTGTCGAGATTGTTACCCCTCAGGGAAGAGGACGCCGGTCCCGCCTCCCACGTCGGCACGCGCCGGCGAGCCGGTGAACAACCTGTTGAGAAATCACAGCTGGGCCTCTTTACTTCACCGTCCGAATGCGGCCCGTAAATGCCCGGGCGGGAGTGGCGGCGGCACGCTCGGAGGGAACGCCGAGATAGAAGCCCTGACCGTACGGGATGCCGAGCCGGCGGCACTCCTCGAGATCCTCGGGCGTCTCGATCCCTTCGGCCACGCACACGGCCTCGATCCGCTTGGAGAGGTTGACGAGCATCTCGACGACATCGCGCTTGATCGTGTCGGTGCGCAGCCCGGTGATGAGCGTGTTGGCAACCTTGATGAAGTTGGGCCTCAGCTCCGCGATCGCCTGAAGAGACGCATAGCCCGAGCCCGCATCGTCGATGGCGATCTGGAAGCCCAGCTCGCGCAGCTGCGCGAGCGCGCTGCGGAAGACCGGAACGTCGCGGATCGCCGACCGCTCGGTCACCTCCAGAACCACCGGATGTTTCCGTTGGAAGAGGGGCGGAATGGATTCCTGGCCCTTGCGGCTCAAGGCGGCGATCGATTCGGCCTCGACGTTGATGAACAGATGGCTGCCGTTGACCGGCGCGTAATGTGCCGCCGAGGAGCCGAGGCAGAGGCGTTCGAGCTCCCAGGTTGCCTCGTTCTCGCCAGCGAATTGGAAGAGCAGCTCCGGGCTCTCGAAGGCCGTGTCGGCCGGGCCGCGCGTCAACGCCTCGTGGCCGAACACCTCCATGGTCTCCAGGTGGAAGATCGGCTGGTAGACCGTGCGGATGCGGCGCTTGCGCAGAATCTCCTTGAAGGTCTCCCGCAGCAGCGTCTGCCGCTCCTCTTCCTTGGTCGTCGCGACGGCGATCGCCTGACGGAGGGCCCGGTACACCAGCCGTTCCACCCGCATCTGCGGGTTCGGCCGCAGGAGCGCGTGTCCCACGAAAACGCCGATCCTCTTGTGGATTCGGGCTCCGAACGCCTCATCGAGCGAGCCGCGAAGCGATTCCTCGACCTGCCGGGCCTTGCGCTGCAGGCGGGCCATCGCCTCTTCTCCGGACTCGAGTGTCGCGAAGACGTAGAAGTCGGAACCCCCCGCCCGGTTGACGGCCACGAAGTCTTCGGTGGCGAACACGGTGCCGATCATCCGCCGAAGCGTCTTGGCCGTGTGCTTGAGGAGGCCGTCGAAGACTTCCCAGCCGTAGGTCTCCTCGATGTGGCTGTACTGCTCGACGTCGATGTAGAGGACGCCCATTTCCCGGTTGTCGAGCAGACGGTCGCGGAGCGCATCGATGATGACCGGCACGGTCGGCAGATCCGTGACGGCGTCGAACAACAGATTCTTGAAGCGGACCTCTTCGTTCTCCGTCGTCAGATAGGCCGGCGGCGACTCCCGCTTCTCATCCAGCAGGCGGCGCACCGTCGAGAGGAGCTTCCTGCGCGTGAAGGGCTTGGTGATGTAGTCGTCGGCGCCGACCTGCATTCCCGTGATCAGGTCCCGGATCTCGCTCTTGACGGTGAGCATCGCGATCGGAATCTGCCGGGTCTCCGGCGCGCTCTTCAGCGTGGTGCAGACCTCCCAGCCGGAGAGCTCGGGCATCATGACGTCGAGCAGGATCAAGTCCGGTTTGAGCTCGATCGCCCGCTCGACCCCTTCTCGGCCGGTCCGAGCGGTGACGGCGGAATAGCCCGCGTTGTCGAGAATCGTCTGGACGATCAGGAGCACGTCTTCGTCGTCGTCGACGATGAGGATTCTTTCAGCCGTCATCGGTGCGGATGAGTATGTTGGGGAAACAAAGAATTATAGCATCAGCACGGCGTGCGCCGGCAGCGCGCCGAGGCGAGAACGGCCGCCGAGCGCCTCGAGCTCGATGAAAACGGAGACGCCGATCACTTCGGCGCCGAGCATCCCCGCCAGATCCGCCGCCGCCTTCGCGGTTCCTCCCGTGGCCAGAACGTCGTCCACGACGAGCACGCGCTCGCCTCGCCCGAAGGCGTCCGCGTGCACCTCCAGACAGTCCTTCCCGTACTCGAGGCCGTAGGAGACGCGCTCCGTCTTCCGCGGAAGCTTTCCGGGCTTTCGCGCGGGCACGATGCCGACGTTCAACTCGCGAGCGAGGGCCGTGCCGAAGAGAAAGCCCCGTGCCTCGATGCCGAGGATCTTGTCGGGCGGCATCCTCCGAAAAGGCTCGGCCATCGCGCGAACGGCGGCGCCGAAGGCCTCCGGCGAGGCCAGCAACGGCGTCACGTCGCGAAAGAGAATCCCGGGTGTCGGGAAGTCCGGCACCTCGCGTATGAACTCGCGAAAGTCGGTCATCCCGTGATCTCGAACGAGGCGAAGCCCTGCGTCGTCTGCTCCTCCACCGCGACGCCCTCGACACGCGCGCCCCGCGGGCCCTGTCGCAGCCGCTCCAGGTACCGCGAGACCGCCTCCTCCTCCCCCTCCGCGAGGGTCTCGACCGAGCCGTCCGGCAGGTTGCGAACCCAGCCTCGGACGCCGAGCTCCCGGGCGGCGCGCTCCGCGAAGAAGCGAAAGCCCACTCCCTGAACGCGGCCGCGGAGCACCGCGCGGCGGCACTTCATGCGGTGCTCCCGGAGAAGCGGCCGAGAAGAGGCACGAAGGTCACGTCCTCCCCCTCCTCCTGCGCGTAGTCGGTCTTGCGCCGGCGGATGACACGCAGCCGCTGCTTGCCGGACGGACCGATCGGCACCACCAGACGTCCGCCGATCGCCAGCTGCGCGAGCAGCGGCTCGGGCACCAGCTCGGTCCCCGCCGTCACGATGATCCGGTCGTAAGGCGCCGCGGCCGGATATCCGTAGGTGCCGTCGAAGGCTTTGACCGAGACGTTGTGGAAGCCGAGCGCCGCGAGGGTGGCGGCCGCGCTCCGGGCGAGCTCGTCGATGCGCTCGAGCGAGTAGACGCTGCGCGCGAGCTTCGCTAAGACCGCCGTCTGATAGCCCGATCCCGATCCGATCTCGAGGACCTTATGGTTGCGCTCGACACCGAGGCGCTGCGTCATGACGCCGACGACGTAGGGCTGCGAGATCGTCTGCCCATGGCCGATCGGGAGGGAATGGTCGCCGTAGGCCCGGGCGCGCAGGGGCTCGGGCACGAATCGGTGGCGCGGCACTTCCAGCATCGCCTCCAGAACCCGGGGATCGTCGACCCCGCGGGGAGCGACGAAACGCATTACCATCTCGCGGCGCAGAGCTTCTTCCCGGCCGGACGCCGGGCCCCGGCCATCGCGCGGCGACATTGCGCCCATGATAGCAGGGGCAGGGGAAGGGAACGCCGCCTCCGGATGTTTCCCGTCTCGTCGGGCGGCCGGTAGAATGCGGCGTCGCGCGAATGGAGGATCGGTTGGCGGAAACTCAGAATGTCGAGGTCGGACGGGAGACGCGGATCGCCGGCGTCTCGCGGGAGGAAGTCAAGAAGTGGTACGCGCTGATGCACCTGGCGCGCGTGCTCGACGACAAGGCGCCGAATTACCTCAAGCAGGGGCTCGGCTGGAGCTATCACGCTCCTTGTGCCGGCCATGACGCCATCCAGCTCGCGCTGGGAATGACGTTCCGTCCCGGTCGCGATTACCTCTTTCCCTACTACCGAGACCTGACGACTTGCGTGGCCGCGGGGCTGACCGCCGAAGAGATTCTGTTGAACGGCATGTCGAAGGCGACCGACGTGGCTTCGGGCGGACGCCACATGTCGAATCACTTCGCCAAGCCCTCGATCGGCATCCAGAACGTGTCCTCCAGCGTCTCGAACCACGCGCAGCACGCCGCGGGCCTCGGACGCGCAATCAAGACGTACCGGAAGGACGCGATCGTCTTCTGCTCGATCGGCGAATCGGCCACCTCGGAAGGCTACTTCTACGAGGCGATCAACGGCTCGACGCGCGAGAAGCTTCCCGTGGTCTTCGTCGTGCAGGACAACGGGTACGGCATATCGGTGCCCAAGAGCGATCAGACGGCCAACCCCTACGCGTCGGACAACTTCTCGGGTTTCCTGAACCTGAAGATCATTCACTGCGACGGCTTAGACGTCTTCGATTCCTTCCGGGGCATGCGGGAGGCGGTGGCGTTCGTCCGGTCCGGAGCGGGCCCCGCGATCGTCCACGCGCGCTGCGTCCGGATCCATTCGCATTCCAACTCCGACCGCCACGAGCTCTACCGGACCCCCGAGGAGCTCGCGGCCGCGCGCGAGGACGACCCTCTTCCCCGTTTCCGCCGGCTGCTGGTCGATACGGGACTCCTTTCGGAGGAGGAGCTTCGCGCGATCGAGACGCAGAACGAGCAGGCCTACGAGGCGGCCACGGACTCGGCGAGGGCGGCGCCCGATCCGGATCCCGCCTCGATTCACCAGTTCGTCCTGCCTGATCCGTGGGTTTCCGACAAATGGCCCGAGGGTCTTCCGGACGGCTCGGGCGAGGAGATGACGGTCGTTCAGTCCTTGAACGCGACGCTCAAGGAGGAGTTTCGCCACAACCCGGACACCTACATCTGGGGACAGGACATCGCGTTCCGCGAGAAGGGCGGAGTCTTCAACGTCACGAAGGGGATGCAGCAGGAGTTCGGGCCCGCGCGGGTCTCCAACGCGCCGATCGCCGAGGACTACATCATGGGGACCGCGGACGGGTTCTGCCGGCTCTCCGAGAAGATTCGCGTCGTCGTCGAGGGCGCAGAGTTCGCCGACTACTTCTGGCCCGCCGCCGAGCAGATGGTCGAGATGTCCCACGAATACTGGCGGACCAACGGACAGTTCGTGCCGAACGTGACGGTGCGCCTGGCATCCGGCGGCTACATCGGAGGCGGGCTCTACCACTCGCAGAACATCGAGGGCTGGCTGACGACGCTGCCGGGGATTCGGGTCGTCGTGCCGGCCTTCGCCGACGACGCGGCCGGCCTTCTGCGCAGCGCGATCCGCTCGCCCGGCATCACGCTCTATCTCGAGCCGAAGTTCCTCTACAACAACCCCATGGCCCGCACGACAGTCCCCGCCGAGTTCGCCGTGCCGTTCGGCAAGGCGCGCGTGCGCCGCAAAGGGACGGACTTAACGATCGTGGCGTATGGAACGCCCGTCCACTTCGCGCTCGAAGCCGCGAAGGCGCTCGAGAAGGAGGGCAAGTCCGTCGAGGTGATCGACCTGCGCTCTCTCGTCCCGCTCGACCACGACGCGGTGCTTGCCTCGGTGCGCAAGACCAACCGCGTCCTCGTCGCCCACGAGGACAAGGTGCACGGCGGCTTCGGCGGCGAGGTGGCGGCGCAGATTCAGGAGCAGGCGTTCGAGTTTCTAGATGCCCCGATCGGACGGGTCGGTTCCGAGTTCACGCCCGTGGGCTTCAATCGGATCCTGGAGCGAACCATCCTGCCGAGCTCCGAGAAGGTCTTGGCCGCCGCTCGGAGGGTGCTGGCGTATTAGACGCCGACAGGCTCTCGCCCACAATATATTAGCGGTTACTTATATATTGCTGCGGCGCGACGCGTGCGGCCCTACCGCCGCACCTCCGCGCGGCTCGCGGCGAGGACTTGCGCCACGAGCAACAGCATCCCGACGTCGCGCGCGATGGCGAGCTTCATCTCGCCGAGTCTCTCCGCCGACGTCTTGGGGGCCTTCGAGGACCCGAAACACCCACAGTCGACGGGCCGGCCCCGGGCCAGGTTGATGGAAAGAGCGCCGATGAAGACGACGAGGAGCAGGCCGAAGATTCTGGCCGCCGTCCGCCGCGCGATGCCGAGGAAGAGCGCGACTCCCGTGACGACCTCGAGCCAGGGAAGCACGAGCGCCATGGGATTGACCACGGCGCCGGGGACCAGTCGGTAATTGTGGATCTCGTGCGCAAAGCCGGGCGGATCGGCGATCTTAGATAGCCCCGCGACCACGAAGAGCGCCGCCAGGACGAACTGCACGCGGATCGTCAGCCAGGGGGACAAGAGCCTCTCCCTCAAGGCTCCCCTCCCGTGCGGACCGGAAGTCCTCGTTTCTGCCAGTCCGGGAAGCCGTCCTTGTAGACGAGCACGTTGTCGAAGCCCACGAAATAGAGCTTCTGGGCGAGCATGTGCGAGTCCTCGCAGTCTCCGCCGCTGCAGTAGATGACGATCGGGGCGCTCTGATTGAGCCCCTCCGCGAAGAAGGCCTTGACCCGGTCGTCCACGTCCGCCTCCCAGACCGGAAACGAGCGTGCGCCGGCAATGTGTCCGTCCCGATAGACGCTCGTCCGCCGGGCATCGAGGATCGGGACACTCTTGCGCGCAAAGAGCTCCGCGACGTCGTCGCCGGAGACCTCGATCCATGGTTTGTCGGGGTGAGGCGGAAAGGCTTTGCCGGAGCCGGTCGCAGACGCTCCACTCGTCGAGCGGGCCGGCGACGCCGCGCCGGCAGCCGCGGGCGGCGCTCCGGTTTCCTGGTAGGCGCCGATCCACCGGAGCTTCCTCTCGGGGCGGGCAAGGGCGTTGGAGACGACGGCGCAGAGGATGGCGATTCCGACGAGTCCCGACGCCTGCGCGAGAAACCGCCTGCCGTTCATCGGCAGGAGGAGCGCCGCGCCGTCATTCCTTCACGCCGCGATCGCTGGCCAGAGCCTCGAGCCCCAGCGCGACCTGCCCTAGACGCTCGAGCGACCGGTAGTCCGTCAGGTCCAGGTGCAGCGGCGTCATCGAGATGAAGTTCTCCTCGACGGCCGACAGGTCGGTTCCCTCCTCGAACACGGCCTTCGGGGGGGTGGCGCCGATCCAGTAGTAAGGACGGCCGCGGGGGTCGAGCTTTTCGATGACGGCTTCGCCGTACTGGCGCCGTCCCTGACGGACCACACGAACGCCGCGAGGCGCGCCGGCGGGCACGTTCACGTTGACGAGGGTCCCTGGGGGGAGCGGCTGTTCGAGGAGGTGGCGAGCCAGCCTCACCGCGAAGTCCGCCGCCGCGTCGAACGTGAACCCCGTCTCGATCTCCTGCGAGATCGCGACCGACGGGATCCCGATGAGCGTCCCCTCGAAGGCGGCGGAGACGGTGCCCGAGTAGGTCACGTCGTCGCCCAGGTTCAGTCCCAGGTTGATCCCCGAAAAGAGAAGCTTCGGCCGATCGTCGCGCAGGAGATGGAGGACCCCCCAGTTCACGCAGTCCGTCGGCGTGCCGTCCACCGACCAGCGCTGGGGACCGACGAGCTTGGCGCGCAGAGGATGATGGAGGGTCAGCGAATGGCCGGCGGCGCTGCGCTCCTGGTCGGGCGCCACGGTGTAGACCTCGCCGACCTCGGAGAGCGCTCCGGCGAGCCGAGCGATGCCCTCCGAGAAGATGCCGTCGTCGTTGGTGACGATGATTCGCGGGCGGCTCATGCGGTGGACTCTCTCATTGCGTCGCGGGGGTCTCCGGCGGCGGCATCACGAACATGAGAATGATGTAGGCGAGAATGCCCGGAAAGGCCACCGAGATGATCGAGATCAGCACGTAGGCGACTCGCACGACGGTGGGATCGAGGTCGAAGTACTCGGCGAGGCCGCCGCAGACTCCCGCGATCATCTTGTGCTTGCTCGAGCGGGTCAAGCGCCGCTTCGGTTCTCCGTTCATGCTTCCCCTCCTTCGTAAACGACGCTGTTTCTCTCGGTTTCGTGCAGCCGGACCCGGACGAGCTGCGCCGGCGCGACGCGCGGGGCAAGCTGCTGCCAGATGCCGACCGCGATGTTCTCGGCCGTGGGGTTGACGCCAGCCAGAAAATCCACGTCGAAGTTGAGGTGCCGGCGGTCCAGCCGTCGAATGACCGTCTCCTCGACCTCGCGCTTCAACTGCCCGAAGTCCATCACGTAGCCCGTCTCAGGGTCGATCTCGCCTTCGACGGTGACCTCCAGGCCGTAGGTGTGGCCGTGGCCGTTTGGGTTGTTGCACTTGTCGAAGACGCGCCGATTCGTCTCCTCGTCCCAGTCCGCGCGGTGCAGCCGGTGAGCCGCGGAGAAATGAGAGGCGGAAACCAGACGAACGCGCATCGATCGGATTCTAGCGCGCTGTTTGACACCTCTGCCCGACCCTGTTCAAATGCGACTCTCCGGTCGGGACGTGGCGCAGTCTGGTAGCGTACCTGAATGGGGTTCAGGGGGTCCCGGGTTCGAATCCCGGCGTCCCGACCAAATCGACTCACCAAGGTTTGCGAAGGACGCCGAAATCTTCCAATGCTGACGCGGGCTTTCGCGGCGCCTCACGGTGAGAGCTGATTCGGCGATTTTGGACGCCGTGAGCAAGAGAACAAGCACCTCAACATGAGCGCAGCCCTCTGGAGCCCGTTTGCGCCGGTTCTGTCCTCACTGCCGCCCCAGACCGTTGTCGTGGGAAATCAGACTTCCTATTTTTTGTCGAGGCCATCGCTGCAGACGACCTCGACTCTCGCCTGCTCGCGGGGGCGCACTGCGTCCTCGCGCGATATTTGAACTCGGTTCGAGCGGGCGGACGTCACCGAAGGCGTTTCAGGCTTCCCGAAGTTTGCAGGGCCCCATTCCCGCCGATAGAATCCGCTCCGACTCAGCGCGGGAGGGGCGGTGGCGATCAAGAGTGTGTTTTGGTGGCCCGACGGGCACGACATTCACCTCCTGCCGAAGGACAAGTCCCGCCCGCTGATCGACCTGCTCTGGGTGACCGACGACACGGGCACGTACTCGGCCA
>DASXTI010000166.1:0-4462 GCA_036505535.1 Thermoanaerobaculia bacterium | reverse complement strand
GCGGGGGTTCACGAAGAGCTCGAGCGCCGCCCGCCGGTCGTTCTTGACGTCGAGCATGATGCCGGCGAAGTCCTGGTTGGAAGAGACGTTGTCCCGGTCGACGTAGGGAGCCCGAATCTTCTTCGGGTCAGGGTCCTCGCATCGGAATGCGACGTAGAAGAAGCGGCTGTCGTAGCCGATCCACGCCGTGGTCTTCACTGGCGGCGGCACGTTGTCACCGACGTTGGTCTCGTAGAAGGTCTCGATCTTCGACGCCTCGACCCATCCCGGATCGGACAGCTCGCCGTCGACGCGGATCGGTTGGGTGAGGCGGGCCAGGGGACGGGAGGGAGCGGTGGGCTCCTCGGCCAAGGCGGCCGCGGCGACGCACACGAGGGCCAGTGCGAGGAGCACGCGATTCCTCATGCCGTCTCCTACGCGTTCATCGACGAAAGGTTACGTAAATGGCGCCGCAGCCTATACTCCTGCCCCATGCCGGAAGGACCGGAGGTCGAGACCGAAAGACTCCGCGAAGAGATCCACGAGGAGCTCGAGCACGAGGGCAGCGCCTTCTTGAAACGCATCGCGCTGACGACGCTCTCCTGGCCGCGCTTGCCGCCATCGCGTCGTTGCGCGCGGGGGCGACGGTCAATCAAGCGCTCTTTCTGAAGACGGAGGCAGCGCGCCTCCAGGCGGAGGCTTCCGACCAGTGGGCGTACTACCAGGCCAAGGGCGTCAAGGCCGCCGTCGAGGAAGCCTCACGAACGTCCTGGCTCGCGATCGGAAAAGACCCGCCTTCCGAGTACGCCGAGAAGAAGGCCCGTTACGCCACCGAGCAGCGCGAGATCGAAGCGAAGGCGAGGGAGAAGGAGAAGGAGCGCGACGAGAAGCTGGCGGAGTCGGATCGTCTCCTCCACCGGCACCACGGCTTCGCCAATGCCGTCGCGATCTTTCAGGTGTCGATCGCGCTGGGCGCAGTGGCGGCGCTCACGCGCAACCGCGCCGTCTGGATCGCGTCGCTGCTGCTCGGCGCGGGAGGCGTAGCGCTGTTCGGGATCACAATTCTTGCCTGATCCTGAGTTTCAGGTTTCATATCCCAGGTTTCAGGAGGGACCCTTCTTGAAACTTGAAACCTGAAACCTGAAACCCTTCGGTTTGCCGCCTACCGAAAATCGTGGCTCGGGAGCCGCTCGAACTCCGGGACGCTCCAGAAGCGCTCGGCGCGAACGGAGAGCGATCCATCCTGATTCTGAAGGCGTCCCTCGACCACCAGGGCGCCCGAACCGACGACGATGGCACGCTGCCGCTTGAAGACGTCGGGACGGACGATCGCCTGCAGCATTCCGGTCTCGTCCTCGAGCGTCAAAAAGACGAACCCGTTCGCCGTCCCCGGGCGCTGGCGGACGATGACGGCGCCGGCCGCCGTGACGCGGTCCCCGTCCCGCCGGCGCATCAGCTCGGAAGCGGAAACGACGCCGTGGCGGCGGAGAGTTTCGCGCAAATGGGCGAGCATGTGCGGCCCGGTCGTCATCTCGGCCGTCTGATAGTCGGCGCGCGTCTCCTCGATCGGCGTCATCTCCGGAAGCGGCGAGGGATCGTCCGTCGGCACATCCGCGAAGAGCGGCCCCGCCTTCCGCGCGACCTTGGCGATCTGCCAGAGCGCGGCGCGGCGCGTCCGCCCGAAGGAGCCGAGCGCTCCCGCGTGCGCGAGCAGCTCGAGCTCCCCGGGACGCAGGCGGCAACGCCGCGCCAGATCGTCGACGCTCGCAAAAGGCGCTTGCGCCTGTGCCCGCGCAATGGCCTCGCCGGTCTCCTGGCGCAAACCCTTCACGAAACGCATGCCCAGACGGACGGCGCCCTCCTCCCACCGGCACACCCAACCCGAGCGCGCCACGTCGATGGGCCGCACCTCGGTGCCGTGGTGCTGCGCGTCCTTCACCAGCGTCGCGGGATGGTAGAAGCCCATCGGCCACACGTTCAGCAACGACGCCAGAAAGGCCGCCGGGTGGTGCGCCTTGAGGTACGCGCTCGCATAAGCGATCAGGGCGAAGCTCGCCGCATGCGACTCGGGGAAGCCGTAGAGCGCAAAGGACGTGATCGACTTGACGATCTGGTCCTGCGCCTTCGCGTCGATGCCCCGCTCGGTCATTCCCTGGCGCAACCGCGCTTCGATCGACTCCATGCGTTCGACCGAGCGCTTGAATCCCATGGCGCGACGCAGCTCTTCCGCCTCGCCTCCCGTGAATCCCGCCGCGACCATCGCCATCCGCAGAATCTGCTCCTGGAAGAGGGGCACGCCGAGCGTTCGCTTCAGGATCGGCTCGAGACACGGATGCGGGTACTCGACGGACGCCCTCCCCTGCCGGCGATCGAAGAAGGGACGGACCATGCCGCCGACGATCGGGCCCGGGCGGATGATCGCCACCTGCACGACGATGTCATAGAAACACCTCGGGGCGTTGCGCGGCAGCGAGGCCATCTGCGCGCGGCTCTCGACCTGAAAGAGGCCGACCGTATCGGCGGCATTCAGCATCCGATAGACCGCCGGATCGTCCTGCGGCAGGTGCGCCAGATCGACCTCCACTCTTTCGTGCGCCCGGATCATCGGGATCGCTTCCTCGATCGCCGCGAGCATGCCGAGGCCCAGCAGATCCACTTTCACGATCCCTAAATCGGCGCAGTCGTCCTTGTCCCACTGAATGACGACACGGCCCGGCATCGATGCGGGCTCCAGGGGCACGACCTCGTCGAGTCGCCCCGCGGCGACGACGATGCCGCCCGAGTGCTGCCCTAAGTGGCGCGGGAGATTCTGAATCTGCAGGAAGAGGCGTAGAAAGTGGCATGCGCGCCGTTCTTCGGGATCGAGGCCGGCGGCCGCGATCTCGCCCCTCAACTCCTCCGGCGGATCGCGGATCTCGCCGAAGTTCCAGCCGCCGAGCTGTTTGGAGAGCCGATCGACCTGCTCGGGCGAATAGCCGAGGGCCTTGGCGACCTCGCGGGCGGAGGAACGGTCGCGGTAGGTGATGACGTTGGCGGTCATGCCGGAGCCGTGCGGCCCGTACTTCTCGTAGACGTGCTGGATAACGCGCTCGCGCTGATCCCCCGACGGCAGATCCAGATCGATGTCGGGCCACTCGCCGCGCTCCTCGGAGAGAAAGCGCTCGAAGAGGAGCTCCATTTTCACGGGGTCGACCGCCGTGATCGAGAGCGCATAGCAGACGGCACTGTTGGCCGCCGAGCCTCGTCCCTGCACGAGGATTCGATTCTCGAGGCAGAAGCGCACGACGTCCCAGACGATCAGGAAGTAACCGGCGAGATCCAGCCTTTCGATCATCACGAGCTCTTTCGTAATCTGCGCCTGGGCCTTCGCCGTCAAAGGCCGGAAACGCGCGCGGGCGCCGTTCCAGGTCATCTGGCGGAGGTAGGAGATCGGCGTTTCCCCGGGCGGCAGCGGATAGTCGGGGAACTTGTAGCCGAGATCCGCGAGCGTGAAGTCGAGCCTCTCGGAAAGCTCCGACGCCGCCGCGAGGGCGTGCGGGAGATCGGCGAAGATCTCCGTCATCTCCGCGGCGCCCTTGAAATGCCGATCGCGGTGAGCGGCGAAGAGGCGGCCGGCTCGATCGAGCGTCGTGTGGTGGCGGATGCAGGTCATGACGTCGTGGAGCTCCTTCTCTTTGTCGCGCGCATAGCGGACGCCGTTGGAGGCGAGAAGGGGAAGGCGAAGCCGCCGCGCCAGATCGACGAGCGCCTGATTGCGGTGCTCCTCCTCGCGGAGGCGGTGTCGCTGGAGCTCGACGTGCAGGCGACCCGGGAAGACCGCGGCGAGCTTCTCGAGAAACGCCCGCGCCCCGTCGAGACCTCTTTCCGTCAGCGCCCTCGCGACCGGCCCCTCCTCGCCGCCCGTCAAGACGTGCAACCCTTCCGCGTGGGCCGCCACCTGATCGAGCGAAACCCACGTCTCGCCCTTAGGTTTCCCGAGAGCGCCCGCTGTGATCAGACGGCAGAGATTCTTGTAACCCGCGCGGTTCTCGACGAGGAGAGTGAGACGGGGAGATTGATGATTGTGGATTGCCGATTGCCGATTAGAGAGACGCGACTGACCGCAATCGCCAATCTTCAATCGCCAATCTTCAATTCCGACGGTCACCTCCGCTCCCACCAGCGCCTTGATCCCCGCCGCGCTGGCAGCCTTGAAGAACCTCGGCGCGCCGTACACGCCGTTCGAGTCCACGAGCGCGACGGCGGAAATCTCGCGCCTGGCCGCTTCCTCGGCGAGGTCCTCCGGCAGCGACGCGCCGTCGAGAAAAGAGAACGCCGACGCCGCGTGGAGCTCCACGTAACGTTGCGGTTTTGCGGGGACCGCGACGCTCTTCCACTCCCGCTGTCGTAGTTTTTCCTTGCGCGCTCCCGACGCGACGATCAGCGCGCGGGGATCGTGCCCACCACAGCTCGCGTTGCCCATCCCCAGGTTGCGGGAGGGAGG
>DASXTI010000165.1:0-11266 GCA_036505535.1 Thermoanaerobaculia bacterium | reverse complement strand
CCGAAATCACGCCCGGCTGGATATCCTCTTGGGAGAGCTTCGATGTCTGGACTTCGACCTCGCCGCCGCCCGTTCCTATGGGGCGCTTCGTGTCGCGTTGGAGCGCCGCGGCCGGCCGATCGGCGCCCATGACATGTTGATCGCGGCGCACGCGCTGGCGTCTGGATTGATTCTCGTGACCGACAATGTCGGTGAATTCGGGCGAGTCCCGCGCCTCTCTTGCGAGAACTGGCGCCGATGACTTTGGCGGCGGGGCCGCGTCTCGGGCCTGTACGAGATTCTTGCGTCTCTTAGTTGCGGGCGGGATGAGCGAGGCCAAGCTATTTGTGATTTGTGACGTGCGATTGATATGAAGATCGCAGCCGGAAGTCGCCTCGGCCCCTACGAGATCCTCGCGCCCATCGGCGCGGGCGGGATGGGCGAGGTGTATCGGGCGCGGGATGAGCGGTTGAAGCGCGACGTCGCGATCAAGGTGCTGCCGGCCTCCTTCTCGGCGGATCCGGACCGCCTGCGCCGTTTCGAGCAGGAGGCCCGCGCGGCGGGGATCCTAAACCACAGCAACATCACGGCCGTCTACGACATCGGGACGCACGAGGGCGCGCCGTACATCGTGACGGAGCTCCTGGAAGGGGAGACGCTCCGGAGCCGCCTCGCCGGCGGGGCTCTGCCCGTGCGCAAGGCCACCGACTACGCGCTGCAGGTCGCTCATGGCCTCGCGGCGGCGCACGAGAAGGGAATCGTGCATCGGGACTTGAAACCCGAGAATCTGTTCCTCACCAAAGACGGCCGGGCGAAGATCCTGGACTTCGGCCTGGCGAAGCTGACGCAGACGGAGGAGAGAGGCGCGCAGACGGAGGCTCCGACCGCGACCCCCGGGACGGAGCCGGGCGTCGTGTTGGGGACGCTCGGCTACATGTCGCCGGAGCAGGTGAAGGGCAAGCCCGCCGACGCGCGGTCGGACATCTTCTCTTTCGGGGCGATCCTCTACGAAATGCTGTCAGGCGCTCGCGCGTTTCATCGTGACTCGGCCGCGGAGACGATGTCGGCGATCCTGAAGGAGGAGCCACCCGACCTTTCGGCGACGAACAAGAACGTCGAGCCCGGTCTCGAGCGGATCGTCCGGCACTGCCTGGAGAAGAATCCGGAGGAGCGGTTCCACTCGACTCACGACCTCGCATTCGATCTCGAGACTCTCTCGGGGGTCTCGGGGGCGAGGGTCGTTCCGATCACCGCCGCGGGCGCTCGGCCGCGCCGGAGTCTCCTGTGGCCTCTCGGAGCGACGGCGGGGATGCTCGCCGCGCTCGCGGCCGCCTACCTGCTCGGAAAGCGGGCGGAGCACAGTCCGCCTCCCTCGTTCGAGCAGCTCACGTTCAGGCGGGGAGAGCTCGTCTCCGCCCGGTTCGCTCCCGACGGCCAGACGATCCTCTATTCGGCAACCTGGGACGGAAAGCCGATTGAGATCTTCTCGACGCGGGTGGATCGGCCGGAGTCGCGCTCCTTCGGCCTTCCCGGCGCGGGCGTCCTCGCCATCTCCTCTTCCGGTGAGATGGCCGTCTCGCTCAATCGTCACGTGGTCGGTCCGTTCGTCCGGAGCGGGACGCTCGCCCAGATCGGCGTGGGTGGAGGCGGTGCTCCGCGGGAGATCCTCGAAGACATTCAGTGGGCGGACTGGGCGCCGGACGGAAGGAGTCTCGCGATCGTCCGGGATGTCCAGCTTCGCAACCGGCTGGAGTATCCGGCGGGACGCGTCCTCTTCGAGACGGCGGGCTGGATCAGCCATCCCCGCGTTTCGCCCGACGGAGACCTCGTCGCCTTCCTCGACCATCCGGCACGCGGAGACGATGGCGGGACGGTCGCGGTCGTAGACCGCTCCGGAAAAAAGAGGACGGTCTCGTCTCTCTACGCCTCCGGCGGGGGCCTCGCATGGGCGCCGAACGGCCGCGAGGTCTGGTTCACGGCGACGAAAGTCGGAAGCAATCGGGCGCTTCAAGCGATGACTCTCTCCGGACGGGAGCGGCTGCTCGCGCGCGTCACCGGAAACCTGACCCTCCACGACGTGGACCGTGATGGAAGGGTCCTCGTGGCTCACGACACGCTGCGGATCGGGATCCTCGGCCGCGGGCCGGGAGAGCGGAAGGAGCGGGAGCTGTCGTGGCTCGACTGGTCGACCGTTTCAGACCTCTCCGCGGATGGGAAGACGATCGTGTTCAGCGAGACCGGAGAGGGGGCCGGGCCCGGCTATTCCGTCTATGTTCGAGGCACAGACGGGTCGGCCGCAATCCGTCTCGGAGAAGGCAGCGCTCAGAACCTCTCGCCCGACGGGAAGTGGGTTCTTTCGATCGTCAATCCGGCGTCGGAGCCGCGGGTCGTCCTCCTGCCGACGGGAGCCGGCGAGTCCCGATCCCTCCCTTCGCGGGGACTGTCCATCCAGAATGCCCACTGGCTTCCGGACGGAAAGCGCATCCTGTTGAACGCGAGCGAGCCGGGACGCGGGATCCGAATCCACGTGCAGAACGTTTCGGACGGGAGCGTCCGCGCGCTGACGCCGGAGGGATACCGCTTCTTCCTCCGATCGGTCTCTCCGGGCGGGGAGTTCGTCATTGTCCGCGGCCCGGACCTGAGGCTGTACCTGTATCCGGTCGAGGGGGGCGAGCCGAGGCCGATACCCGGGATGGCGGCAGAGGACTGGCCGGCAGGCTGGAGCGCGGATAGGCGCTCGGTCTTCGTCTACCAGCGTCGCGAACTGCCCGCGAGAGTCTATCGGCTCGACCTCGCGACCGGCCGCCGGGAGCTCTGGCGGGAGCTGCAACCCGACGACGCCGCCGGGATATTGAGCGTCGCCCCGATCTTTCCGACGCCGGACGGAGCAGCGTACGTCTACGGCTACTTCCGCACGCTCTCGGATCTGTATCTCGCCAGAGGAGTGAGATGAGCCTTCCGCAGGGCACACGCCTGGGTCCTTACGAGATCCTCGCGCCGATCGGGGCGGGAGGGATGGGAGAGGTCTACCGCGCGCGCGACGAGCGGTTGAAGCGCGACGTCGCGATCAAGGTTTTGCCGCCGTCCTACTCGCAGGATGCGGACCGGCTGCGGCGCTTCGAGCATGAGGCGCAGTCGGCCGGCGGATTGAACCACCCGAACATCACGGCAGTCTACGACTTCGGCTCGCACGAGGGAGCGCCCTACATCGTGACGGAGCTACTGGAAGGCGAGACTTTGCGGGCGCGGCTTTCCGGCGGGGCGATTGCGGTGCGCAAGGCGATCGAATACGCGGTGCAGATTGCCAGGGGCCTTGCGGCGGCGCACGAAAAGGGGGTCATCCATCGGGACCTGAAGCCCGAGAACCTGTTCATGACGAACGACGGGCGCGTCAAGATTTTGGACTTCGGTCTCGCAAAGCTGACGCAGGCCGAGGCGCAAAGCGGGCCGCAGACCAACCTCCCGACGGCCACCGAGCCGGGCGTCGTGATGGGGACGCTGGGATACATGTCGCCCGAGCAGGTGAAGGGAAAGCCGGCGGACCAGCGATCGGATCTGTTCTCTTTCGGCGCGATCCTCTACGAGATGCTCTCGGGCGTCCGCGCGTTCCACCGAGACTCGGCCGCGGAGACGATGTCTGCGATTCTGCGTGAGGAGCCGCCGGACCTCTCGGCGACGAACAAGAGCGTCCAGCCGGGTCTGGAGCGGATCGTGCGGCACTGCCTCGAGAAGAATCCGGAAGAGCGCTTCTACTCGGCGCGCGACGTCGCGTTCGATCTCGAGGCGCTTTCGGGTCTCTCCGGAACGACGGCCGCGGCGTCCGTGGGCCCGTCACCGCGCCGGCGGCTTCTTCCCATGTTAGTCGTCGCGGCGATTCTCGCCTCGCTCGCGATCGGGTACGGCATCGGTCGCGGGCGCGGCGCGACCACCCCTCTCGCGTTTCGCCAATTGACCTTTCGTCGGGGCACGGTGTGGTCGGCCCGCTTCGGAGTGGACGGAAAAACGGCCTTCTACAGCGCCTCCTGGGACGGAGCGCCGACCGAGATCTACGTGAGCGCTCCCGGGAGTCCCGAGTCGCGGCCCCTCGGCATCTCCGGGGCCGACGTTCTCGCGGTTTCGTCCGCGGGCGACCTCGCGATGGCTCTGGAGAGCCGGGTTTCGACCGAGTTCGCGAGAACGGGAACCCTGGCCCGGGCGAGCGCGACCGGAGGCGGGGCGCCCCGCCAGATCCTCGAAGGAGTCGAGTCCGCGGATTGGGCGCCGAACGGACAGGACCTCGCGGTCGTCCGGAACGTCGGCGGCCAGGCGCGGCTGGAGTATCCGATCGGCAAGCCAATCTACGAGACGCGCGGCTGGATCTCGAGCCCGCGCATCTCCCGCGACGGAGGCCGCATCGCCTTCATCGACCATCCGAACGCCGGCGACGATGGCGGCTTCGCCGCGGTCGTCGATCGCGCCGGGAAGAAGACGCGGCTCTCGGCTCCCTTCGGGAGCGCACAGGGACTCGCCTGGTCGCCGGATGGTTCGGAGATCTGGTTTACGGCGGCGGAAGTGGGAAACCGGTCGCTCTACGCCGTCTCGCTGTCGGGAAAGCTGCGTCTGCTGGCGCGCGTCACCGGCTCGCTGACCATGCAGGACGCGGCGCGCGACGGTCGGGTCCTGTTGATCGACGAAACGCGGCGGCTGGGCCTGTCCGTGCTCTCACCGGGGGCGGCCAAGGAGCGGGAGCTTTCCTGGCTCGACTGGTCGCGGCCGGTCGGGCTCTCGAGGGACGGGAAGACGACGCTCTTCTACGAATCCGGCGAAGGCGGGGGTGCGGGTTACTCCACCTACGTGCGCGACACGGATGGATCGCCCGCGGTCCGGTTGGGAGAGGGACAAGCTCTCGCGCTCTCGCCGGATGGGAAGTGGGCCGTCGCGCTGCTGCACAAGCTGACGGACGCGCATCTGGTCCTGTACCCTACCGGCGCGGGGCAGCCCCGACGGTTGACCTTGCCGGGCCTGCATTTCAACCTGGGAGCGACTCGGTTCCTCCAGGACAGCCGCCACTTCCTCATCACCGCGAACGAGGAGGGCCGAGGCGATCGGGTTTACCTCCTGGACCTCGACGGCGGCAAGCCGCGCGCGATCACTCCGGAGAACTTCCGCGGCCCGGGTCCGATCTCCTCGGATGGGAAGCGCTTCCTCGTGCGCGCACCAGATGGGAAACCTGTCGCCTATCCGATCGAGGGTGGCGAGCCGACTGCCCTCGCGGGACTCGAAGCCGGCGACCTTCCCGTGGGCTGGACGGCCGATGATCGAGGCCTCTTCGTTCAGCGCAGCGGAGCTCCCGCGGCGAAGATCGAACGACTCGACCCGGCCACCGGTCGCGCGGAGCCCTGGAGGGAGATCCTGCCCTCGGACGCGACCGGCGTCGTTCGAGTTTCTTCCGTTTTGGTCTCGCCGGACGGGACGTTCTACGCCTACGCCTATTCGCGGGTCCTCTCGAATCTCTTCCTCGCCGAGGGATTGAAGTGACCCTTTCCGCCGGAACCAAACTCGGCCCCTACGAGATCCTCGCGCCGATCGGCGCGGGTGGGATGGGAGAGGTGTATCGCGCGCGCGACGAGCGGTTGAAGCGCGACGTCGCGATCAAGGTTTTGCCGCCGTCCTACTCGCAGGATGCGGACCGCTTGCGGCGCTTCGAGCAGGAGGCGCAGTCGGCCGGGGGACTGAACCATCCGAACATCACGGCGGTCCACGACATCGGCTCGGTCGATGGGGCGCCCTACATCGTGACGGAGCTGCTCGAAGGCGAAACGCTCCGCGCCGAGCTCGCAGGCGGCCGTTTCTCCACGCGCAAGGTGATCGACTACGCCGTCCAGATCACTCATGGGCTTGCCGCCGCTCACGAGAAAGGGATCGTCCACCGGGACCTGAAGCCCGAGAACCTCTTCGTCACCAAGGACGGCCGCGTCAAGATCCTCGACTTCGGATTGGCCAAGCTCACGCACCAGGAGGAAGGCTCTCAAGCCACCAATCTCCCGACCGCCACCGCCGGGACCGAGCCCGGCGTCGTGCTCGGCACGCTCGGCTACATGGCGCCCGAGCAGGTTCGGGGTAAGCCTGCCGACGCCCGCTCGGACATCTTCTCCTTCGGGGCCATCCTCTACGAGATGCTCTCCGGGTCTCGCGCGTTCCGCGGCGACTCGGCGGCGGACACGATGTCGGCCATCCTCAAGGAGGACCCGCCCGACCTCTCGGTGACCAATCAGAGTATCAGCCCGGGCCTCGAGCGCATCGTCCGTCACTGTCTGGAGAAGAGCCCCGAGCGGCGATTCCACTCCGCACACGATCTCGCCTTCGATCTGGAGGCCCTTTCCGGCGTATCGGTACCCGCGGGACTGGCGGCACCTGCGGTTCGCGAGCGCCCTGCGAAGTGGAAACTCGGCGCCGCCGGGCTCGCGCTCCTACTCGGTGTGGGCCTGGCGTCGTTTTTCGCGGGGCGGAGGGTCGGCTCAGCTCGCGGATCGCGCGGCGTGACCTTCAAGCCGTTGACCTTTCGGTCGGTGCCAATCTTCCGCGCGCTGTTCGCTCCTGACGGACGAACGGTCGTCTTCAGCGCGGCGCCGGAGGGGAACAGGCCCGAGATCTTCACGCTCGCTCCCGACTACCCCGAGCCGCGCCCGCTTGGAGTACCGGACGCGCAGCTCCTGGCGGTTTCGTCGAAGGGCGAGCTCGCATTGCTGACGCACGCCCGGTACATCCATCATCGACTCTTCACCGGGACGCTTGCCCGAATGCCGCTCGGCGGCGGCGCGCCGAGGGAGGTCCTCGAGGGCGTGCGAGAGGCCGACTGGTCGCCCGACGGCGAGAGCCTCGCGATCATCCGCGAGCTGGACGGGAAGGACCGATTGGAGTATCCGATCGGCAAAGTCCTGTACGCGACGGCAGGATACTTGAGCGACATCCGGTTCTCGCCGAGAGGCGACCGGATCGCATTTCTCGAACATCCGTTCCGCTGGGACGACCGGGGCGGCGTGGCGGTCGTGGATCTGGCCGGCAAGAAGACCCGGCTGGCCGATGGCTATTGGGGAGAAGAAGGTCTGGCCTGGTCGCCCGATGGCAAGGAAGTCCTTTTTTCGACGGGCGTCGGCTATTCGAACTTCGACGTCCGCGCCGTGGCGCTGACGGGCCGGAATCGAGTCGCGCTGCCGAGCTCCGGAGGTCTGACGATCTTCGACATCTCGCGCGAGGGGCGGTGGCTCGCTGCTCGGGAGGACGTCAAGTGGCGACTGATGGCCAAGGCTCCAGGAGCCAACACGGAGCGGGACCTCTCCTGGCTCGACGGCTCGCTTGTCGTCGCTCTCTCCGCCGACGGCCGGTCGCTCCTCTTCACCGAGTACAGCGGCGTTTTCGGAAACAACTATGCGGTCGGTCTTCGAAAGACCGACGGGTCGCCGGTCGTGCGCTTGGGAGAAGGCTGGGTCGGTGATCTCTCGCCGGACGGCCGATGGGCTCTGGCGGTCGTGCCCACGTCGCCCGACCGGCTCATGCTCTACCCCGCGGGCCCGGGGGAGCCGCGACGTCTGGAGAGCGGCGACATACGGGAGTACAGCTCGGCGCGGTGGTTTCCCGACGGAAAGCGCATCCTCGTGTGCGGCACCGAGGCCAAACATGCCTCGCGCTGCTACGCGCAGGATGTCTCCGGCGGCAAGCCGCAGCCCGTCACGTCCGAGGGAAGCCGCAATGGGATCGTTTCCCCGGACGGCACGCTCCTTCTCGTCCAGGGAAGCCGAGATGAGTACCAGCTCTACCCGTCGGCTGGCGGAGAGCCTCGGCCCGTTTCCTCGCTCGCGCCCGACGACGTCGTGGCTCGCTGGACCGCCGACGGCCGCGGCGTCCTTGCCACTCCCTGGTCGGAGGTGCCCGCCCGCCTCGAGCGCGTCGACCTTGCGACGGGACGCCGGGACCTCGTTCACCGCCTGGCTCCGCCGGATCTCGCCGGCGTTGTCCGGATTCAAAATGCGGCGGTCGCGAGCGACGAGAATCTTTACGCCTATTCTGCCATCCAGCGTCGGTCCGACCTGTTTCTGGTTGAAGGAGCCCGATGACGCTGGCGACCGGGACGAAGCTCGGTCCCTACGAGATCCTCGCTCCGCTCGGCGCGGGAGGGATGGGAGAAGTGTATCGCGCAAGGGATCCGCGCTTGAAGCGCGAGGTCGCGATCAAGGTGCTGCCCGCCTCGTTCTCACAAGATGCCGACAGGCTGCGTCGATTCGAGCAGGAGGCGGAGGCCGCGGGAGGCCTCAACCATCCCAACATCACGGCAGTCTACGACCTCGGCTCGGCGGATGGCGCTCCCTACATCGTCACGGAGCTTCTCGAAGGAGAGACGCTGCGGAGCCGTCTGGCGGCCGGGGCTCTTCCCGTGAGGAAGGCGATCGACTATGCAATCCAGACTGCGCGAGGACTCGCCGCCGCCCACGAGAAGGGAATCGTCCACCGCGACCTGAAGCCCGAGAATCTCTTCCTGACGAGAGACGGAAGGGTCAAGATCCTCGACTTCGGTCTGGCCAAGCTGAAGGCCGAGACCGGGGAGGATGGCCGGACGGACCTCAAGACTGTTTCGGGCACCGAGCCCGGCGTCGTGCTCGGGACGATGGGCTACATGTCGCCCGAGCAGGTGCGGGGCAGAATCGCCGACCGCCGCTCCGACATCTTCGCCTTTGGGGCGATCTTCTATGAGATGTTGTCCGGGCAGCGCGCATTCCGCGGCGACACGGCGGCGGACACGATCACCGCGATCCTGACGAAGGAACCGCCGGATCTCTCTCAGACGAACAAGGAGATTCATCCGGGCATCGACCGGATCCTGCGTCACTGCCTGGAGAAGAACCCCGAGGAGCGGTTCGATTCGGCTCGGGATCTGGCGTTCGACCTGGAAGCGCTGTCGGGGGTTTCGACTCCGGCCGCCGCAGCGGCGATCGAGAGCCGCTCTGCCCGAAGAAGAGGCCTTCTGCCGCTCATCGCGGCCGGAGCGCTCGCGGTTGGCGCGGCGGCGGGGCTCGTGGCCGGAAAGAGAGTCTGGTCGAGGCCTCCCCCTTCCTTTCACCAGCTTACTTTCCGCCGCGGTGTTATCGCGTCGGCGCGATTTGCTCCGGACGGCCGGACGGTTCTCTACACGGCCGGCTGGGAGGGCAAGCCTCTCGAGATCTTCGTCAATCGTCTGGAGAGCCCCGAGTCCCGTCCCTTCGGTCTCGCGGACGCGGAAGTCCTGGCCATCTCGCGCTCGGGCGAGATGGCCGTTTCCGTGGGGCGCCACATCGTCGCGGCGTTCACGAGAAGCGGCACGCTCGCCCAGATGAGCGTCTCCGCAGGCACCGCTCCGCGCGACATCGCGGAAGACGTGCAGTGGGCCGACTGGGCGCCGAATGGCGGAAGTCTCGCGGTCGTGCGCGACCTGGGGGGCCGCAACCGCCTCGAGTTCCCGACCGGAAAGGTCCTGTACGAGACGGCCGGCTGGATTTCCCACCCGCGCGTGTCCCCGAAGGGAGACCTGATCGGTTTCGTGGACCACCCGGCGCGGGGAGACGACGGCGGGAAGGTTAGGGTCGTGGACCTCTCAGGCAAGAGCACACTTCTGACGGAGAGCTTCGAGACCGTGCAGGGACTCGCCTGGTCGCCCGGGGGCCGAGAAATCTGGTTCACGGCCGCCCCGACCGGCGGTAATCGCGCCCTCTGGGCGGTGACACCTACGGGCCGCTCGCGGCTTCTCGCCCGGGGCACTGCGCCGCTGACCATTCAGGACGTATCGGCGGACGGCCGGGTCCTCATGTTGCAGGACACGAGTCGCCTCGGAATGGTCGTCCGCCTCGCTGGCGAGGAGAAGGAACGCGATCTCTCGTGGCTCGACTGGTCGCTCGCAGCCGATCTGTCGCCCGACGGCAGAACTCTTCTTTTCTTCGAGGCGGGCGAAGGGGGTGGTGCCGGCTACTCCGTCTATCTGCGCAAGACGGACGGATCGTCGGCAGTCCGGTTGGGGGAAGGAGCCCCGGGGACCCTCTCGCCGGATGGGAAGTGGGTGCTCTCTCTGCTTCATCCTTCCTCCGACTCGCAGGTCGCTCTGTTTCCCACGGGCAGCGGCGAGGCGAGAAAACTTCCGCGGGACGGCCTCTCCATACAGCGTCCGGATTGGCTCCCCGACGGCAAGCACATACTCTTCACGGCCAACGAGGCCGGCCACGGCGCGCGCGTGTACGTGCAGGACCTCGCCGGCGGGCGGCCGCGCGCGCTGACGCCTGAGGGTTACAGGAGTTTCCGGTGGACGATCTCGCCCGATGGCAAGTTCTTCGCCGCAAGCGGTCCGGACCGGAGGATCTACCTCTATCCTCTCCAGGGGGGCGAGCCGACGGCTCTCGCCGGCCTGTCGGGGCTCGACATCCCGATCCGGTGGAGCGCCGACCGACGGTCCCTCTACGTCTATCAGCGCGGAGAGCTGCCCGCCAGGGTCTACCAAGTCGACGTCGCGACGGGTCGCAAGCAACTCTGGAGGGAGTTGATGCCCGCCGACTCGGCGGGGGTCACTGACATCGTGGTGGTCTGCCCGACTCCTGACGGCAGCTCCTACGTCTACAGCTACGCGCGTATTCTTTCGAACCTCTACGTCGTCGAGGGGCTCAAGTGACGCCGGTCGGAATATAGAATCCACTCGCCCTTCAATGACACTTTCCGCGGGCACACGTCTCGGGCCTTACGAGATCCTCGCGCCTCTGGGCGCGGGCGGGATGGGGGAGGTCTACCGCGCGAGGGATCCGCGCCTCGGGCGCGAGGTGGCGGTGAAGGTCCTACCGGCGTCTTTCTCGCAAGATGCCGACCGCCTACGCCGCTTCGAGCAGGAGGCGCGATCCGCCTCGGCCCTCAATCACCCCAACATCATCACGATCCATGAGATCGGCTCCGCGAATTCGACTTCCTACATCGCGATGGAGTTCGTGGACGGCGCGAGCCTGCGCGAGCTGCTTGCAGTGGGGCCTCTCCCGACGAAGAAGCTACTCGATATCGGCGTGCAGATCGCCGAGGGGCTTGCGAAGGCGCACGGTGCCGGAATCGTCCACCGGGACTTGAAGCCCGAGAACGTCATGGTGTCCAAGGATGGCTTCGTCAAGCTGCTCGACTTCGGGCTCGCCAAGCTCTTCGCTGCGCCGCAGGAACAAGTCTCCGGCATGCCGACGATGGTTCATCAGGAGACACAGCCAGGCACGGTCATGGGGACGGTCGGCTACATGTCGCCCGAGCAGGCGAGCGG
>DASXTI010000164.1:0-8082 GCA_036505535.1 Thermoanaerobaculia bacterium | reverse complement strand
GGCGCGCTGGCCCTGCTGCGAGCCCGATGCCGTGAAGACGAAGACGTCCATCGCGCGGTAGAAGAGGGGAAGCGCCTCGACCTGGTATCCGGCCCAGATGTTGCGCTGCGCGGCTCCCATGGCGGCGGCCCGAGCCTCGAGCGCGGGTCGGTGCTCCCCTGCGCCGACATGCAGCAGGACCGACCGATCGCCGAGCGGCGCGACGGCGTCCATAGCCTGCTCATGCCCCCGGCCCCTGGAGATCTTGGCGACCGTGCCGAGGACGCAGGCGGCGCCGCGGAGGCCGAGTCGGTCGAGAAGATCCTCCGGTTTTACGCCCGGGACGAAGGCGCCGGTGTCGACGACGGGAGAGTGCACCGGTCCTTCCGCGCCGAACTCCTCCGCAATGCTTCGATTGGCAAAGGCGAACGCGTCGGTGCGTCGGAAGAGGGCCCGGGAAAGCGGGTCGCGCCGAACCTGTTTTCGGTGGTGGATCGTGCGGGCAAGCCGCGCACCCGTCCGCGAGGCTACGGCCAGATAGTGGTCGTGCGAAAGATGGACGTGGAGGATATCGAACCGCTCCCGCTCGACGGTTTCGCGAAGTATTCGAACGTCGTGCAAGATGCCGGCGGGTCCACGGTTCCGGGTCAAGAGAGGTCTCGCCCAGCCGGCGGGAAGGACGCGCTCCGCGAGCGGGCTGCTGCCGACGAAGGCGAACTGGGCCTCGATGCCGGCCTCGGTGAGCGCCCGAGTCCAGTCCAAGACGACGGCCGCTACGCCGGTCCATTTCGCGCCGGCGACGATGTTGAGAATCCTCACGCGCGTAGTCTGCCACCGGTATACTCCGGGCTCGGAGGGAGTCCTTCATGGCCGTCGATCCGGAGCTTCTTGCGATTCTGGTCTGCCCGAAGACGAAGGGACCGCTCGAGCTCGTCGAACTGAAGGAGGCGACGCGCAAGGCGCTCGTCGAGAAGTACCGGGAAAAGTTCCGCGACGAAGAACCCGTCGTGACGCAGGGTCTCTACTCGCGACAGGCCGACCTCGTCTATCCGATCGTTTCCGACATCCCCGTGATGCTGATCGATGAGGCCCTTCCCGGCTCGGAGGCGCGCTGAACGATAGCCGCGGAGTGGCTCCTCGCAGGCTTCCATTTCTCCTCCTCCTTCTCTTCGCCTTCCTCACGCCGTTTATCTCTCTCGCCTACGTGGTCTTCGGCCTTCTGGCGGCCGCCTGGGCCGCGGAGCTCCATCGGGAACGGCGGTTCCCTCGGAGCCTGCGCGCTCCCATTGCCTTCCTTCTCGCTCTGATTGCGATCTTCACGATTCTTTCGGCCCTGTTTTCGAGGGATCTCTCAGTCAGCGCGCGCCACCTGCCCGGACTTTCGTTGCTCGCGCTCGTGCCGATCGCGATGGATCTCGTCGATGGGGAGAGCCGGGCGCGCTCCCTCTTCCTCTCGCTCGCGGGAAGCGCCGTCCTCCTCGCGATTCTGGGGATCTGGCAATTCCTGCACGGGGGCAACGAGCTGGACAACCGAATCCGCGGCACGCTCTCGCACTACATGACCTTCTCCGGGTTGACGATGATCGGCGGCTGCCTCCTGCTCGGATTTCTCCTGGAAGAGAAGGGGGGATGGCGGCGCGCGGGGCTGCTCTTCGCGATTCCCTTCTCCGCCGTGCTGTTGACTTACACGCGCGGAGCCTACGTCGGTATTCTGGCCGCGCTCATGCTCTTCCTGGCGATCCGCAGGCCTCGAGGACTTCTGGTCCTGCTGCCCGTGCTCGTAGCCGTATTTCTGCTCGCTCCGGCAGAGATCCGGGAACGAATGCGGTCGATCACGGATCTGGCCGATCGAACGAACCGGGACCGCATCGCGATGGCGCGCGCCGGACTGCGAATCGTCCGGGACCATCCCCTCTTCGGCCTTGGGCCGGACATGGTGGAGCCCTACTACCCGCTCTACCGCGATCCGGACGCCCCCCGCTGGCGCGTGCCGCACCTCCACAACAACGTGCTCCAGATCGCGGCGGCCCATGGCGTCTTCGCCGCCGCGGCGTACCTTGCTCTCCTCGTGCTCTTCTTCGCGCGCACGATCCATTTGCTGCGGCGCGAGCGGAGACCGCCGCGCGCGGCCCTCTGGGCGGGGGCGCTGCTGGCCGGAACAGCGCTGACTTTCGCCGGCCTGTTCGAGTACAACTTCGGCGACACCGAAGTCGAGATGGCGACCCTGCTGGTTTTCGCCGTCCCCTTTTCGAGAGCGGCGGAAGCGGCCGGCGATTAGAATTGCGCTGATGTTCCCCCGACCCGTGCCGACGGTTGCGCCGCCCCGGCCCTATACGGTCTCGGAGCTCTTGGCCGAGGTGACGACGGTACTGCGCACCAGCTGGCGCGACATCGCCGTGGTCGGCGAGATCGGCCGGTTCGATCAGCGCAACGGCCACGGCTACTTTTCGCTGAAGGACAAAACGGGCTGCCTCCCGGCGATCATCTTCGCGTCGGATCTCCGCCGCATTCCGTTTCGGATGGAGCCGGGTCTGGAAGTCGTCGTGCGGGGCTCGCTCGATCTCTATGCGCCCCAGGGCAAGTTCCAGATCAAGGCCGTTTCAGTCGAGCCGGTCGGCCGCGGCGCGCTTCAGCTCGCGTTCGAGCAGCTCAAGGCGAAGCTCGAAGCCGAAGGCCTCTTCGATCCCGTCCGCAAACGCGCCATTCCGCGCCTTCCCCGACGAATTGCGATCGTCACCTCGCCGACCGGCGCGGTCATCCGCGACATCCTCCACGTCCTATCGCGCCGGTTCGAAGGCCTCGCGATCACGATTTATCCGGTCCGTGTCCAGGGAGAGGTCGCCGCCCCGGAGATCGTCGGCGCGATCCGCCATTTGAACCGGCGGGGCGGCTTCGATGTGCTCATTCTGGCCCGAGGCGGCGGCTCCCCGGAGGATCTGGCCGTCTTCAACAACGAGACGCTGGCGCGAGCGCTCGCCGCTTCCCGGATCCCGACGATCTGCGGCGTGGGTCACGAGACCGACGTGACGATCGCCGATCTGGTGGCCGACCTGAGGGCGCCGACGCCGTCGGCGGCGGCGGAGCTCGTCATCGACCGAAAGGACGAAATCGTGCGGCGCCTCTCCGCGGGACGGCGGCAAATGTTTCGCGGGATGCAGTCCCGTCTGGGGCTCGAGCGGGCACGGCTTTCGAGTCTCGCGCGGTCGGACGGGCTCGTCGGTCTTCCCCGCCGGCTGCGCGAATGGAAGGATTCCATCGTCCAGAGCCGGGACGCTCTCGTGACCTGCCTGGAGCGGCGTCCGACGGAGTACGCCACACGCGTGGCGGCGGCGCGCCGGGTTCTCGCCGACTTTCCGCGCGTCGCCGAGATTCGGCGTCGCCGCGCGGCGATCATCAACGCCCGTTCCCTCCTCGGGGAGCGGACGGGCCGGCGGCTCGAGCGGCTCCGCGCCCATCTCCAGGAGCTCTCTCGCAAGCTGGATGTCTTGAGCCCCCTGGCGGTGCTCGCGCGCGGCTACGCGGTGGCGTACCGCGACGGCTCGACCGCGCCGATCCTTGCCGCTTCGAGCGTGACGATCGGAGAGCGCATTCGCGTCCGGCTGCACGAAGGGGAGCTCGGCGCCGTCGTTCGGGATGGGGGGCGCAGGGCGGACAACGGTCCGCTCTTTCGGCAGGAGGGGGAAAAGCCGTGAGTCCGAGGAAGGAGCGCAGCTTCGAGGAAGCGATGGCCCGACTCGAGGCGATCGTGGCCGAGCTCGAGGGAGAAGACCGGGGACTGGAGAAGCAGTTCGCGCTCTTCCAGGAAGGCATGGAGCTCGCGCGCTTCTGCGACGGCAAGCTTTCGGAAGTCACGAAGGCCGTCGAGATCGTGATCAAGGAGTCGACGGAAGAGTGGAAGACCGCGCCGTTCGACCCCGAACGGTCTACCGCGGAAGACGATGACGAGCGGCACTGAGATCGCCTCGCGCGGCGTCGCCGACTATCTCGCAGCGCGCCGCCAGGAGATCGACCGCGCGCTGGACCGGCTCCTGCCCGGCGAGACGATCTGGCCGGCGACGCTGCACCGGGCGCTGCGCCACTCGGTCTTCGCCGGAGGAAAGCGGCTGCGCCCGATCCTCTGCCTGGCGGCGGCGGAAGTCTTCGGCGCGAGAACGGAGGAGATTCTGGAGGCGGCCTGCGGCCTCGAGATGATCCACACGTACTCGCTCATCCACGACGATCTGCCCGCCCTCGACAACGACGACCTGCGGCGCGGCGTTCCGACCTGCCATGTCGTCTTCGGCGAGGCGACGGCGATTCTGGCCGGCGACGCCCTCTTGACGCACGGGCTCGGCATGTTCGCCCTCTACCCGCAGGAGGAGCGTTTTACGCCGGCCAAGGTACGCGTGCTGCGAGTCGTCGTCGACGCGATCGGAACGCAGGGCATGATCGGCGGTCAGGTTGCCGATCTCGAGGCCGAGAGGGAGTCGTCCCCCTCGGCGGATCTCGTGTCCCGAATCCACGAGAGCAAAACGGGACGGCTGATCCGGGCGTCGCTCTCGGCCGGGGCGATCCTGGCGGGCGCCGGGGAGGAGTCGATTTCTCTGCTCGATCTCTACGGCCGCAAGATCGGACTCGCTTTTCAGATCAAGGACGACCTCCTCGACATCGAATCCGATGCCGCCACACTCGGCAAGGCGTCCCACAAAGATGCCGCCGCCGGCAAAGCCACGTTTCCGGGCGTCTGGGGAGTCCAGAGGTCGCGGGATCTTCTGGCTGAGAACGTCGAGGAGGCGGTGGCGACCGCGTCGAAGCTGCCCGGGAGAGGGGGAGTCCTGCCGGATCTTGCCCGGTTCGTGGGAGCGAGAAAATCGTGAGGAATTTGTGATTTGTGATTGGTGATTTGTGATCAGGGTGGAGAAGCCCCTTCCGCTCGTTGCCGAGCCCCGTTCACGAATCGCAAATCTCCAATCACCAATTCCCATGATCGCCTTCGTCCAGACCGGCATCGGACATTTCGAGCAACGGGAGCTCGAATCTCCCGCCGCCGGCCCCGGCGAAGTGGTCCTCCGTATGCGCGCGGCCTTGACCTGCGGGACGGATCTGAAGCTTCTTTCCCGCGGTCATCCCCGTATTCCTCTGCCGGTCACGATGGGGCACGAGCTCTGCGGCGAGGTGATCCGGATCGGAGCCGGCGTGAGCGGGTGGAGGAAGGGCGATCGCGTCGTGCCCGGGATCTCCGGGCCGTGCGGGCGCTGTGCCGAGTGTCACTCGGGCCGCGCCAACCTCTGCGCCGCGGGACACGCCGATCGGACGTGGGGCGCCTTCGCGGAATTCGTGCGGGTTCCGGCGGGAGTCGTCGCCTCCAACCTGCACCGCGTCCCCGACGGGCTCGAGGACGAAGTCGCGGCATTTCTCGATCCGCTGGCCTCCGTCCTCCATGGCTGGAATCGTCTGCGTGCTCCGTCGGGAATGCTTCTCGTCTATGGCGCGGGCGCTCTCGCCTTCCTCTGGGCCGCCGTGGCCCGGAGGCACGGCCTCGAGATTCTGTTGGCCGGCCGCCGTCCCGAGCGGGCGGCGCTCGCTTCGCGGTTCGGCGCCCGCTTCGTCGATCTGACACGGCAGGGGCCGGAGGGGCTCGTCGCGGAAGGGGGTATTCCGCCCGACATCGCCGTGGATTGCACCGGGGAGGCGAGCGTCTGGGAGATGCTTCCGGAAGTCGTTCGCCCGGGCGGCCAGGTCGTTTTCTTCGGCGGCTGCGCGCCGGGTGCGAGCGTGTCCTTCGACGCCGCCCGGCTGCACTACGCCGAGATCTCGCTCATCGGCTCGTTTCACTACACGCCGACCGAGGCCCGAGCCGCGCTGGAACTCCTCGCCTCCGGCGAGATCGATCCGCGTCCTCTGATCACGGCGAGCGGAGCGCTCTCGGACCTTCCCCGTTTCCTCGACGCTCAGGCTCACGGTGAGGGGATTCGCTACGCGATCCTGGCGAACGAGGTTGGGTAGTCTCGCGGATCGGCCACCGGCCGGAGGATGTAACATCTGCTTTTTCGTCACCACGGGTTCATGAGCCTGGAATGCCGATTCTTACGGGTTCGCCGATTTTTAGGCGGTGCTGTTTGCAGCCCAACTTCCGGCGCTCGACGATGCACGGAGTCATGAAGACGCTCTCTTGAACCAGCTACGTATGCCTGTGGAGATTCCGAGGCAGGATGAATAGGAAACGTCCAATGCTGCGTTTGGAAGTTTCACATGGGCCGTCTAAGTCCAAGTTAGGCCGCCGAAGAGCGGTAAGCCAGCATCAGCTATGATCCGAGCCCAATGAGAGGGAGGGAACGATGACGCATGCATATGTAACTTACGCCAAGCAACCAATTCAACCCCACCTTTCGCGAACCGCGGCCTTATCTCAGGCGTCGGCACCACGGTGGGCAGGGAGGGCTCTGATCAAGAGAGTGAGGATACGGCTCTTATCTGTTTCCGTCTTGCTGATTCCGGCCTTTGCTCTTGCTCAGGGCGCCAGTCCTACCGCCGCCAAACCCAGCCACGTCATAGTCACGCCAGATCAACTCGTCTGGAGACCGCTTCTACCCGGCTCGGAGATAGCCGTGGTCGCCGGCAATCCGGACGCGAAAGGCGGTGTGTACGTGATCCGTATCCGTACCAAAGGCGACCTCAATGTGCCGCCGCACTGGCATGTGACCGACGAACACGTCACGGTACTGGAGGGGTCCTTCTGGATGGCGCATGGCGATCAGTTCGACGCCACCAAGCTAAAGGAGCTGAAGGTGGGGAGCCACTCTCTGATGCCTGCGGGGTTTCGGCATTTTGGCCTTCACAAAGCTGGAAATGTGATTGAGGTCTTTGGAGAAGCACCCTTCGTCATCAATTTTGTGAACCCGGAAGACGATCCGAATAGAGGCAAGATCAAATAGTCGTCCCGCCACTTGCGTTTGGTGACCGGCGCCCAGCGACGCTTCCGGGAGGTATAGGTAGTGCGGCCTAACCCGCGGCTGCAGCGGACGCCCTTGCGGGCGCCGCTGAGCCGCAAGCCGTTAGGCCACGCATCCAGAGGCTGAGATGGCGCTCAAAGTCGAAGTTAGATCGAGCGCGACACTGAGCGAGGGAGACAGCTGGTTTGGCGTTTGCCCCAAGTGTCGTCGGGCATTCCCGCCGTTAGAGATTTCGGCACCGTCCTACTTTCGCGATGGTGCAGTGAATTGCCCTGACTGTCACGCGCGAATCGACCTGTGGGATGCCGCCAAGTCGCAGGTCGCCGATGACTTCCCGCCTGAGTGGGCTCTGCAGTTCCTTGGAGCACACCTTACATTCGTAGAGCTCGAAATGCAGCCCGGCCATGTCGTTACTGTCGATCTGACGAAGTACGGCGTTCCGGTGAGCGCGGTGCTGTTGCATTCCGCATATCAGATGAACGACGCGCGGGCCATCCCGCGGCCCATCCAGCTGCACACAAATGAGCTAGCCAGGGATCCGGCCCGCCAGACGCTTTATTGCATCCCGATCGAGGGTGCCGCCATGGATCCGGGGCCGGCTCATGGGGTTGTCTGTTGGTTCCAGAAGACCGAGGACTCCCAAGCAGCAGGCCGGATCGTAAACGCTGTTCGGGACCTAGCCATGAAGGACGTGGATGGCTGCGTGGTCGAAGCTTTCTCAGCCTTCGAAATTGCCTTGTTTACTTTCATCAGTAGGCATCTTGACCGTTTCTGTAGAAGCGAAGCGATCAAGACCGTTCTGGAAGGCAAGCTGTCCGCGTATCAGATGATGGAGCTCTTACCCTCGCTGTGCGAGGAACTTGGCGTGGCAAGGCCACCCTCGATCGTCTGGCAGAAGCTTCATGAGCTCCGCAAATGCCGCAATGACCTTCTTCACAAAGGCCACTCTGACGCGATGGGTCTTTCGGCAGCCGGCGACTTTCTAGCTGCAGCGCTGATAGGCGTAGCATTTGTTAGCTATGTTGAGAAAGGCGCGGCCTTCTATGACGCTTCCGCTGTCAAGCCTCCGGATCGATCGTAGTTAGAGTCTTTCGTCTGGTTCCCTCCTTATCAGCGGAGCTCGTCTTAGCTTTCGCGCGTTCGTCGGCTGGTGGCTTCCCGTTGGAGCTGA
>DASXTI010000163.1:0-46503 GCA_036505535.1 Thermoanaerobaculia bacterium | reverse complement strand
AACAGAGCCACCAGAACGGCCTTGATCACGGCCATCAGCACGATGCCGCCCGCGAGCACGAGCCTGGAATGGTGCGGCAGCAGCGCCCAGCCGACCTCCACGATCGTGAGGCCGAGGAGCCACCAGAAGATGGCCAGGTAGTTCGGAATCGAATGTTCTTGGGTCGACATCAGTGCGCCCGCGAGAGGATGAAGAGAATCGACCCGAAAAAGAGCGAGGCCCCGAAAAGGATCAGGAGCCAGAGCATGCGGCGATTCGACGAAGTCGCCATGCTCATCGGTCGAACACCATGAGCCCGAGCAGAACGGGCAAGTAGAGGACCGATACGAGGAAAAGCCGCCGCGCCGCTCGATCGGAACGGGTCCACGCATAGACCAGGGCACAGCCCAGAAACGCGGTGCCGAGTGCGACGGCGCCCCAGAGGTATCCCCTGCCCGCCGATGCCAACACGCCGGCCGCCAGCGTTACCGGCAGGAGGGCCGTCGTATAGAGAACCATCTGACGGCCGGTCGAGGAGCCGTCCTGGTCCGTCACCGCAAGCATTGGGAAGCCGCCGCGGGCATAGTCCTCCCGGTAGAGCCAGCCGATGGCGAGAAAGTGCGGAAGCTGCCAGAGAAAGAGGATCGCGAAGAGACCCCATCCGGGCAAGCCGAGGCTCCCCTGCGCCGCCGCCCAACCCATCAGCGGCGGAAGCGCGCCCGGCACCGCGCCCACGACCGTCGAGAGCGACGTCACGCGCTTCAGAGGCGTGTAGGCGAGCAAGTAGGAGAGAAGCGAGAAGGCTCCCAAAGCAGCGGTCAGAATGTTGACCATCGTGAGCGACAGCAAGCCGGCGGCCGACAGCGCGATCCCGAAGGCGAATGCCTCCGCCGGTACGATCCGGCCGGCGGGGATGGGCCGTCGGCTGGTGCGGCGCATCCGCGCGTCCGCGTCGCGCTCGAGATACTGGTTGAGCGCCGACGCGCCGCCGCACAGAAGTCCCGTGCCGGCCATGAGGAGAAGGAAGCCCACGGCATCGAAGGCGCCCCGCTCCCCCAGAACGTAGCCGACCGCCGCCGTCACGAGGACGAGCATCGTGATCCGCGGCTTCGTCAGCTCGACGAAGTCGGCGGCGCGCGACGGCGCGATCGCAAGCGTTGCGACCGGGACTACTTCCATCCGGATGCCTTTCCGGCCAACGCCGCTCCGCGAATCGGCACGACGTTGTTCCGGAGGCACTCCGCCGCAAGCGACCAGAGACAGAGCGCGAGCGTCGATCCGAGGAGGACCGCCCCGGCCGCGACGTGCGCGGTCGTAACGGGGACGGACTTGCGCGTGACGACCGTGAAGGCCCCCAGCGCGATCTGCAGGATGGCCAGGCCGGCCAGCCACAATGAGCTCTTCTTCAACCCCGAACGGTTCGAGCGCCAGGCCGCGACGACGCAGGCGGCGACGAGGACGGCCACGGCAACCGCTCCGATCCGGTGCGCAAAGTGGATCGTCACGGCAAAGGTATCCAGTGGAGGAATGACCCTCCCGAGTGCGAGCGGAAAATCGGGGATGGCGAGCCCGGCTTTCGTGTGCCGCATGACGGCGCCGATCAGAAGCTGAAGAAAGAGCATCGCCGCGGTCGCCGCGGCCGTCCTCGCCACGCCGTTCGCCGCAAACGGGATCCGCCGGGGAACGGCGAATCTCTGCTTCCATCGCGGAGAGGTCACGACCGCGATCGTCACCGTGAGGCAGAAGAACGTCTGCGCCAGGCAGGCGTGCGCCACCGAGATGGCCGTGGGAAGAAGAAGAAGGACAGTCAGGCCTCCGAGAACTCCCTGGGCGAGGATCGCCGAAACCGCCGCGTACCCCAATCTCCGGACCCATCGCCGGGGCTCGCGGCGGGCGAGCCAGATCGCCAGGACGATCGTCAGCAATCCGACCGTGGAGGCGATCAGCCGATGGATGTGCTCGAATCGGATGCCGCCGACCCACTTCGCCACCGGAAAAGTGAATGGGTTCTGGCCGTAGGTCGTCGGCCAGTCGGGAACCGAGAGACCCGACTCGGTCGAGGTCACCAGGCCTCCTGCGACGATCAGGCACAAGGTCGCCGCGGCCGTTGCGACCGCGAAGCGGTGGAGGCCGAGACGGACGGGCGCTCCGGCCGCCGGAAAAGAAGAGGCTTCAGCCATGGGCTTTGATCGGAGCCGGGCCTGCCGGCGGCTCGCTCTGCGGCCAGTAGTCGGACGCGTAACCGGGAGCGCTGTACTCGTAGGGTCCGCGGTAGATGGTCGGTATCCCATGGGTGAAGTTCTCGTGGGGCGGAGGCGAAGAGGTTTGCCACTCGAGGGTGTTCGCATGCCACGGATTGGCCCCCGCGACCTTTCCCCGCCGCATCGACAGGAAGAAATTCACGATGAGAATGATCTGCCCGGCACCGAGGACGAAGAGGGAAATCGTCATGAACTGGTTCATCGGCTGCAGGCCCTTCAAGTGCGTGTACTGCGTGTAGTCATAGATGCGCCGCTGCATGCCGCGCATTCCCAGAAAGTGCATGGGAAAGAAGACGCAGTTGAAGGTGATGAAGGTGATCGCCCAATGAATCCTTCCCCAGGTCTCGTTCATCATCCGACCGAACATCTTCGGGTACCAGAAGTAGAGACCCGCGAACGCCCCGAAGAGCGAGCCGCCGAAGAGCACGTAGTGGATGTGCCCGACGATGAAGTACGTGTCGTGGATGAAGATGTCCACGGGGGTCGAAGCCATGAAGATGCCCGAGAGCCCGCCGATAATGAACATCGAGACGAACGAGAGGGCGTTCAGCATCGGCGTGGTGAGGTGGACGTCGCCTCCCCACACCGTCCCGAGCCAGTTGAACGTCTTGATCGCGGAGGGGACCGCGATGACCATCGTCGAGATCATGAAGCTCGTGCCGAGAATTGGATTCATACCGCTCTGGAACATGTGGTGGCCCCAGACGATGAATCCCAGTCCCGCGATTCCCATGATCGAGTAGGCCATTGCGCGGTAGCCGAAGATCGGCTTGCGCGCGAAGACGGGGAGGACCTCGGAGGTGATGCCCATGGCGGGCAGGATCATGATGTACACCTCGGGGTGGCCGAAGAACCAGAAGAGATGCTGCCAGAGCAAGACTTGTCCGCCGCCGGCATTGGGCCAGGGCTGGCCGCTGACGACCATTCCCGCCGGCAGGAAGAAGGTCGTGCCGAGAACCCGGTCGAACAGAAGCATGATCAGTGCGGCCGACAGCACCGGCAGCGCCAGAAGCAAGAGGATCGCAGTGATGAAGAGGGCCCAGCAGGTCAGCGGCATGCGGAAGAAGGTCATTCCGGGCGCCCGCATGTTGATGACCGTCGTAATGAAGTTGACCGCCGTCAGAAGCGAGGAGAGTCCCAGCACGAGGAGCGACAGCAGCCAGAGGGTCTGTCCCCTCGGCTGAATCGCCGAGAGAGGCGCGTAGGAGGTCCAGCCCGCCTGCGCCGCGCCTCCCGTCACGAAGAAGGACCAGATGATCAAGACCGCCGCCGGCACCGCCACCCAGAAGGACATCAAGTTGAGCCTCGGGAAGGCCATGTCCCGCGCGCCAATCTGGATCGGAATGACGAAGTTGCCGAACGCGCCGATTAAGATCGGCATGATCGCGAAGAAGATCATGATCGTCGCGTGCATCGTGAAGAGGGAGTTGTAGAACTCCGGAAGCATCTGACCGCCGGGCATGCCTTCCGGCGCGATCTTCCCCATGAAGGCGATCGGCCGCCCCGGCCACGCGAGCTGCCAGCGCACCAGCATCGCGAGCAGCCCCCCGATGATCAGCATGAAGAGGGCGTAGAAGAGGTACTGCCTCCCGATCATCTTGTGGTCTACCGAGAAGATGTACTTGCGCCAGAAGGAGGTGGGCGCGGGGTGGACCTCGACGTGCGGGACCTCGCGAGGTAGGGCGACCGTGCTCACGAACTTCCCCCCTTCGACTCGGGAGGCAAGGCTGCCGGAACCTCGGCTGGGGCCGGGGCGGCCGTCGAGGCTTGCTTTTGCTCCGCCGCGAGCGCCGCAGCCTGCTCGGCGAGCCATTTCTGAAAGTCTTCCGGCGTGTCGACGGTGACGAAGCCCTTCATCCGGTAGTGGCCGAGTCCGCACAGCTCGGCGCAGGCGATCTCCCAATGCCCCACTCGATTCGCCTCGAACCAGACGCGTGTCTTCATCCCGGGCACGAGGTCCTGCTTTACCCGGAACTCCGGCAGGAAGAAGGAGTGAATCACGTCCTTGGAGCTCAGCGTGACGACCACCGGTTTGCCGACCGGAAAATGCAGCTGGTTTAAGGTCAGGATGTCGTCGGGCGTGTCGAACTTCCCGTCGGCGCCGGGGTAGCGGATGTTCCAGGCGAACTGCTCGCCTTGTACGTGGATCTCCGTGGCATCGTGCGGCATGTTCTCCTTGATCTCCGTCCACATCCGGCGAGAAAGCAGGGCAAGGAGGACGCAGATCAATGCCGGAACGATCGTCCAGATCACCTCGACCCGGTTGTTGCCGTGCGTGTACTTCGCGACGCGCCCCTCGCGGTGCCGGTACCGGAGCACGAAGAAGAGAAGCAACGCCTCGACGATGACGAAGATGATCCCGGTGATCCACATGATGAGGTGAAACATCCCGTCGATCTCTCCCGCATAAGTCGAGGCCTGCTCGGGAAGCGTCAGCCAGAACGGCAGTGCCGCCGCGGCGCCCGGCAGCGACGCCGCTCCGAAAAAGAAGAGCGCCAACCGGAGAAACCGGGCGGCGCGCGGAAACCCGAGTCTGTCCTTCACAAGGTCTAGATTACCGGACTATCCCTTGAAGGTGAAGTCGACGGTTTTCGACTCGCTGCCGCTGACCGTGACGTTCTGCGTCTGTGCGCCGTACTTCTCGTGCCACGCCTCGATGACGTAATTGCCCGGCGGAAGGTTCTTGATCTCGAAGGTTCCCTGCTCGTTGGTCGTCGCGAAGAAGGGATGGTTGAAGACCCCCGTGTAGGCGCCCATCCACTTGTGGACGTCGCACTTGAAGCGCAGCGGGACCTCCGTGTTGTCGAACTTCTTCAGCGTCTCCATCCCCTTGAAGGGCTGACCGATGTTGAACTCGGCGTTCTTCTTGGGCAGGGCGTGGATGTTGTGGAGCGTGCCATCGCTGTTCAAGATCTTCAAAGGCTGACCGGCCTGAATCCCGAAGACGTGCGGCCGATATTGGCAGCCGTGCTGGTCGAGCGTGACTGGCGTGGTCGGCGCCGGGTAGCTGCCGGAGACCCCTTCCTTCACGTAGACGAGCACCCACTGCAGCGTCTTGTTGGAGTTGACGACGACCTCCTGCTCGTAGACGGGCTCCTTGTGCTCGGCCTTGCAATAGGCGTCGGCGTCCATCTTGATCGCGGCCATCGCGGGCGCGGTTCCCTCGAAATTCACCTTACCCGTCACAGTGGCGCCGCCGGCGGCCGGGGCGGCGGCGGGGGCGGCCGTCGCGGGGGCCGCGGCCGTCGTGCCGGTGCCCGTAACGGCGGTCTTGGCTCCCTCCTCCTCCATCAGTGCATCCTCGTCCTTCCGCCCTCCACAGGCCGCAAACGAGAGGGAGACTGCGGCCGTCAGGAGCAGAAAAAGGGCGCGCTTCAACATCGAAGGACTCCTTCGTGAATTCATTTCTTCTGACGCTCTCCGAGCCCGGCGCACTTCCATGAAGGCGCCGTCGAAAGCGCGAGGATCATATCGAAGCCTCCGCCGCGTTTTCAAGCGCGCGCCCGGTGGTATCGTGACGAGACGCCGTGCCGATCATCTCGCTGGAAGCGGAAGATCTTGACAAGTCGTTTTCGGGTCCTCCGGTCTTCTCGGGCATCGGTTTCCGCGTCGAGCAGGGCTTGACCGCGGTCACCGGCCGAAACGGCAGCGGCAAGACGACACTGTTGAAGATCCTCGCCGGACTCCTGCGGCCGTCGGCCGGCCGAGTACGAATCCTTCGGGGCGGGATTCCGCTCACGAATTCCGAACGGCGTCTGGCCGTCGGCTGGAGCAGTCCCGACTTGGCCTTCTACGGCGAGCTGACCGCGGAGGAGAATCTCCTCTTCTTCCGCCGCTCGGCTGGCCGCGACGCCTCGGGCGAGGAAATCCGAGGCCGGCTGTCTTCCGTCGGCCTCGGCGAGGACGCGGCGGGGCGCCGCGTCGAAGAGTTCTCCAGCGGCATGGCGCAGCGCCTCCGCATCGCCTTCGCCCTCCTCTTTGACCCGCCGCTGCTTCTCTTGGACGAACCGATGGCCGGGCTCGACCTGGAAGGCAGAGAGATGGTTCATCGGACCGTGGCGCAGGCGCGGCGACGCGGCGCGGTCGTCCTCGCGTCGAACGACGAGCGGGACTTTGCCCAGCCGGAGCAGCGGATCGAGCTCGGGAGACGGTAGATGGTAGACGGTAGACGGTAGACGAAGATGGCTGCTCAGAGTCCCCGATCGTCTTCCGTCTCCCATCTTTCGTCTTCCGGCCCCGGTCTCTTCGGCCGCGTCTGGACGATCTGCGCCAAGGACGCCACGCAGGAGCTCCGCCGACGCATCGCGATCGTCGCCGTCTTCTTCTTCTCGGCCACAGCCCTGGCTCTCGTCTCCTTCGCGATCGGGCCATTCGGGCTTCCCGAGGAGGAGAGACCGGCTCTGCAAGCGGCTCTTCTCTGGATCATCCTATTTTTCGCGGCCGCGACGGGCCTGCCGCGCGCATTCGTTCAGGAGGAGGAGACGGGCACGGCGCTCGCGCTACGCAAGACGCTTCCGGCGACGATCGTCGTCGCGGGAAAGGCCCTCTTTAACCTTCTCCTCTTTCTGGCCATGGCCGCGATTACGATTCCCGGCTTCGTCATCCTTCTCGACTGGAAGGTCGGCTCGCCCGTCGCGATCGCGGCGACGGTTCTTGCCGGCGGGTACGGCCTTGCCGTCGTGTCGACGTTCCTCTCGGCGCTGGTGGCCCGTGCCGGCCAGCGCAGCGTTCTCTTCGTCCTCATCGCTTTTCCGCTGATCGTGCCGCTCCTGCTGGCGGCAATCGCCGCGACCCTGGAGGCGACCCGCGGCGGTTTTCCCTGGAACCCCGTTCGGGTCATGATCGCCTACGACGGCGCCGCCACGGGGGCGGCATACATGTTGGCCGGGGCGGCGTGGGAGGAATGAAGGGAATTGCCGATTGTCGATTGTCGATTGTCGATTGCCGATTGACACGAATCAGGGAGACTCTTTCTCGATGCGCTCCAATCTTCAATCTTCAATCGGCAATCGGCAATTCTTACGGCCCGCGGAGACTCATTCGACGTGAAGTTCCTCAAGCTCCTCCTCCTCCCTTACATGTCGGCCGTCATCGCCGCTGCCTTCCTTTGGCCCCAGCCGTCGCAGGGCTTCATCGGTGAGTCCTCGCGCATCGTCTTCTTCCACGTGCCCTGTGCGTGGACGGCCTCGCTGGCCTTCCTCGCCGCCGCCGCGTACTCGCTGGCGTATCTGGCGCGGCGCAACCCCTGGCACGACGACATCGCCGCCGCGGCCGTCCGGCTGGGCCTGCTCTTCGCCGTCCTGACGCTGATCACGGGGTCTCTCTTCGCGAACATCATGTGGGGCTCCTGGTGGAACTGGGATCCCAGGGAGTCTTCCTATCTTCTGCTGGTCTTCCTCTACGCGGCGTATCTCTTCCTCCGTTCGGCCATCGATGACCCCGAGCGGCGTGCCCGCATCGCCGCCGCCTACGCCCTGTTCGCCGCCGTTCTAATGCCGTTTCTCGTTTTCGTGGCGCCGCGCATCACGGCTTCCCTTCATCCACAGACCGTCATCAACCCGCAGGGCAAGATTCTCATGGACACACCGACTAAAACCGTCTTCTTCGCCGCGCTCGCGGGCTTCTCTGGTCTTTTCTTCTGGATGCTCTCGCTCGAAGCCCGAGCAGCCCGGCTAACGCGGGCGGGCGAAGAGAAAGTGAGGGCCGCCTCCCGGCGGCCCTCATGACGATGAAATGTCCTACGGCAACTGCAGCACCCAGGCGCTGCGTCCGTGCGTTGCGGCGTAGAGCAGACGCGCGCTCGGCACGATCGTCAGTCCCGGCACCTCGACCGCCGGCAGACCCGTCCCCGCAACCGTCCATGTCGTCGAGCCGTTCGCGAGGCGCATGACGCCAAAGTCGCTGGCCGCGTAGAGATCGCCGGTCAGATCATCGCGGACGAGATCGGTAATCGGAAGGTCAGCGAGGTTGTAGCTCAAGTCGGTCCACGTCGCGGCGACCCCGTCCCAGGTAACGTCGAACACATGGCCCGGGAAACCCGGCGTGTTGAAGTCGTAACCTGAGTATGAGATCCACGCGTGGTGCGGATTGGCCGGGTCGACGGAGATCGAGCTTATGAAGCGGCCCGGATCGTTCGCCGCCGTCGTGTCGATCCGCGTCCAGATCACCGAGCTCGCCGCCGCGTCGGCGTTGTCCGAGATGAAGACCCGGCCGGTGCCGGTCGCGGCCCAGACCGTGCCGGTATTGCCCGGAGCGCGCTCGATCGCGGCGACGGCGCCGAACAATCGATCAAAACCGTACGCGATGAAGGTTAGGTCGGTTGCGCCGGGCGGCCCGATCGGCACGAAGTCGCCGCAGGCCGGATTGGCCGCCGACGTCGTGAACTCGGGGCAGTTCGCTTCGAGGTAATCCCGGTCGCCACCCCAGTCCTGCGTCCTCCAGACGCTGAATGAGCCCTGGAAGATCGTGCCCCCGTTGGCGGCGTTGGGATCCGCCGTCACCGGCGGATAGAAGTAGGACGCCTCCGGGCTCGAGACGATCGGGCCCGTGGCAACGACCCACTTCGTCGGGTCGCCGTTGCGGAAGTTCACATCGTTCGCCTGGCCCGTGAAGGTGTTGAAGCGCAGCGAGTCATCCGCCGCGCTGAAACCGGACTGGCCACCGTCGCCGTACATCTCCTGATACCAGACGTTGGGCGAGCCCGTGTACTGGAACGTGCCATTGTCTTGTGTGCCCCCCTGCGCATTGTTTTGCGGACGCTGCGCGCTGACGGAAAGGCTCTGATACTGCAACGTGGAGAAGTCCTTGTTGAGGCTCGCAAGCTGGTTCGGCACCCGCCAAAGGAGACTCTGGCAATACGATAGGTCGGCTCCGGTGAGTCCCCGCTGGGCGCACTTGTAGCTCACATCGGCGAAGCCACCGTCAGAGCGCACGACGCCGCCGTCGGATCCCTCCCAGTATTGGTATGGGTTGTTTGGGCTCACGACGATCGCGTGCTGGTCGGGATGGGTAGACTCGGCGTGATTCGGATCGCCATCCTGCGTCAGGTCGCTCCAGGTCGCGCCGCCGTCGGTCGACAGCAGCACGCCGCGCGCGTTCGACTGGCCGGCAAACTTCTGGTTGTAGTCGAACGAGCCGAGCAGGTAGACGACGTCCGGATGACCCTTGGGCGTGTACACGACGTTGTCGTACCAGCACTGTCCCGTGCAGTAGTTGATGTTCTGGGCCGTCGTCATATCGATGAAGACGGGCGCCGCCTCTGCGGCGTCGTCCGTGCGGAAGAGGCGTGCGGCCGGGAACGGGGGATTCTGACTGCCCTGGCCGAGGTACATGCGTGTCTTGCCGCCGGCGATCTTCGTCAGCGCAAACTCCGAACGGTCGAAGTTGGCCGCAGACAGGGGAGGCTGGATCTGTGTCCAGTTCGCCCCGCCGTCGACCGTGCGCCAGACGCCGTTGCCGAGAAGCGAAGCATAGAGCGTGTTGCCGGTCGCGTCGTTCGGGTCGACCCCGACCTCGTTGACGCCGCGCAGCGTCAGCCCAGGGACAGCCGGGAAGATGTTCGTGAACGTCGCCCCGCCGTCCGCCGACTGGTAGACGCCGAAGGGGGTAAACGGCGGATTGTTCGAGACTACGCCGCCCGTTAGAACCGAGCTGATGCCCCGAACGGCGCGCGCGATCCCGGCGAGAATCGACCCGCCGGGCTGGATGGCGATGCTGGCGACCGCGCGGCCCTGAAACTGCGAGCTTCCGGGAAGAAGCGTCCAGGTGTCGCCGCCGTCGGTCGACCTGTAGATGCCCATGCCGGCTTCGGAGTCGGCCGAGACGTTCGGCTCGCCGGTCCCCGCGTAAAGCGTGTTGCCGGACGCATCGGTCGGGTCGATGATCAGCGATCCGATCGCGTTGGTGGCGAAGCTGCCGGAGACGAACTCCCAGTTCGGGCTGCCCGAGAGCCCCTTCTTGGTCCGCCAGATGCCGCCTCCTGCCGCCGCGACGTAGACCCGGCAACTCGACGAAGTGCAGGTCGGTCCGATCGCCATCGCCGTGACTCGTCCGGCGGTGACGTATTGGGCTCCGTCGCCGAGGACGTTCAGGACCGCCGGATACGTTGCTTTACTGGGACCGATCAGCTGCCATGTTCCCGGCGAGTGCGCGGCGGCCGACAGCGTCGCCCACACGTTCTGTGCGGTGATCGTCGCCTCCATTGGCACCTCGTCGGCGGGATAAGCCCGCTGGAGGTACGCCTCGATGTCGGGCGAGGAGTCTGCCCCGCGGTCCTCGTTCGGCCCGATCACCGTTTTGGCGTTGCTGCCCGGCGCGATCCGCTCGGAGCCCTTTTTTTTCAGCACGAGCGCGCCCGCATTTCGGGCGCGATGGCGGCGCGACGCCGGTGTTGCTACGAGAACGATCGCTGCAGCAACGATGGGAAGCATGGCGGTGGACGCGACGATGAACCGGAAACTCTTCTTTCTCCTCATTTCTCCTCCTTCGCAATGAGCGGTCCTCGCTTCGCTCGCATCTCCATCGGTTAGAGACAGCGGCTTCTGCGAACTCGATGCGTCCGGCTGCGCTCCCTCGGAGGCTAGAAGTATGCCCTGGGGCTCGACGTGTCAAGACCAAAATGGCGTGATACGCCAGGCGATTTCCTTGGCGCCAGGAGCGGCCGAAGACTCTCGCGGGACGCGGCGCTGCTCGTGCTAGACCTCGTGAGTTCGGGTCTACAATCCGGGCTTCGTATTGGAGGCCTCGGACCTTGGCTCAGCCCGACACTCTCCTCGAGGGGAAATACGAAATCCTCAACAAGATCCGCGAGGGCGGCATGGGTACCATTTACCGCGTCCGCCATCGCCTCCTCGAGGAGGTCCGCGTCATCAAGGTGATGCGGGCCCATGTCGCCGCGGACCCGGATCTGAAGCGCCGCTTCCTCGAGGAGGCCAAGACGGCCACCCGCTTGAAGCATCCGAACATCTGCGCCATTTACGACTTCGCGCTCGACGAGGACGGCACCGCTTATCTCGTCATGGAGTTCATCGAAGGCATCAACCTCTCCGAGCTTCTGGCCCTGCGGGGCCGCCCGAGCCTTCCGCTCACGCTGGAGATTGCGCACCAGGCCCTCCTCGCGCTGGCATACCTCCACCGCAAGAACGTCATTCACCGGGACGTGGCCCCGGACAATCTGATGTTGACGAGGGACGAAGAGGAGCACCCGCTCATCAAGCTGATCGACCTCGGCATCGCCAAGACGGCCGATCGGCTGACGGGGATGACCGCCACCGGCGTCTTCCTCGGCAAGCTGCGATACGCCTCACCCGAGCAGTACGGATCACTGCACGCAGGGGAAAAGCTCGACGGTCGAAGCGACCTCTACAGCCTGGGCGTGGTCCTCTACGAACTGCTGACCGGCGTTCGCCCGTTCTCGGGAGAGTCACCTGCCGAGATGCTCCGCGGACACGTGTTCAATCCTCCCCTTCCCTTCTCCGAATCCGACCCAGAGGGGAACGTTCCACCGGAGCTGCGCGGCGTGATCCTGAAGGCTCTCGAAAAGAGGCGCGAGGACCGCTATCCCTCCGCGGAAGAATTCGACTTAGAGATCCTGTCCATTCGGAAGCGCCACAGCCGTCCCGAGGATCTGCGGCACACCGGCGAGATCCTTTCGACGCTCCCGCGTGTCGAGCTCGTCACCGGCAAGAGCGTGACGCCGAGCGCGCAGGACCGGCTCGACCAGCAGTTCGGGCCTCACACCACCGCCACGCGGTCGGAGGAGGCGACGGTTTCGCCCATGCTTCGCGCTCTCGATCCCCTTTCGCGCCGCCGCGTCAGGGCCCTGTGGATCGTCGCGCCCCTGCTCGCGGCCGCCGCGTTGCTACTGCTCTGGCATCCATGGACCCTCCCCTCGGAGGCCCGGAGGGTCGCCGCCGTGCCCCAGCCGGCGCCGAGCGAATCGCCGGCATCCCGTTCCGAGACCACGGCCACACCCCGGCCGGAGCCGACCGCTCCGCCCACAACCGAACCAGCGCCGACCGCTCCACTGACTTTTCCAGCGGTCGAGAACGCGAGGCTGCGGGAGGCGGTCGACGCGGCCCGCGCGCAGGCCTCGAGCGCCCGGAAGGCTTCCGAGCGGGCAGGTGCTCCGCGGCTTGCGGCCGAAGCGTACGGGCGCGCGCGAATCGAGGAGACGGAGGCGCGAAGGCTCGCGGCGCACGGCGAGGACGCCGCCGCAGCGGCAGCCTTCGGCCTGGCGGCCCGGCTCTATGCTCAATCGGAGACCTCGGCCCGAAAAGCACCGGCTCCCAGCGCGACGCCGGCTCCGTTGATCGCAGGCGGTCCGGGGCCCACGCCGCGTCCGGAGCCAGCGAGGGCCGCCGCCGTGCCGGCGCAGGCACCGTCGCCGGAAAGTCAAACCTTGCCAGCGGCCGCCACGGCCGCCGCCCCTCCGGTGCGACCGGCGTCCGACCAGGAGAAGATCCGCGAGACGGTGCATCGGTACGAGCAGGCGCAGAGCTCCCTCGACGCCGATCTCTACTCCCGGATATTCCCCTCGGCGGACCGGGGGAGGATCCAACAGGCCTTCGAGAGCTTCCGCTCGCAGTCCGTACAGTTCGAAGTGCGCCGCATCCAGATCGACCCCGGCGGAACGCGCGCGGAGGTCTATGGGTACGAGAAGAGGGCGGCCGTCCCGCGGGCGGGGAGCGAACAGCGCATGGACTCCGAGCGTGTGATGCGCCTCGAGAAGAGAGGGGAAGGATGGGTGATCACGAGCCTGAAGTAAAGAGATTGATGATTGCCGATTGCCGATCGAGGACTCATCACAATCTTCAATCGTCAATCGCCAATCGGCAATTGTCTTCTAGAAGCTGTAGTCGAGTCCGACGAGTGGCGTGAAGTCGTCCCGCAGCCCTTTCTTGCTGATCGAGAACAGGCCGTTGACCGTCAGCAGGAGGTTTCCGACCGGATTGACCTTGAATCCGACCGATCCGAGCAGAGTGTTGAGGTCGCCGCGCGTCGCGATCAATCGCGGAAGGACGGCCGAGGCGATTGTGGGTGGCGTCGTCGGATCGGGGTTCGTGTTCGCTACGAACGTCGCGTTCTCGACCCGTACGATCTCGGCGTTCCGGAACGTCCTGCCGATCACGTCCACCATGAAAGTGAGCCGGGGGCTCATCGCCCAGTCGAACCCTCCCGTGTAGGAGATCTCATCGGGAAGGTGCTTGCCTCCGGACGGATGGACCAGCCAGGTATAGCCCCCGTTGACGTGGGGGGAGAACGCTCCCAGGTGTGCGGATCCGATCAGGAACGCCTTGATCCCCGTTGCCCCGGTGCCGAGCAGGTCCCGCTCGTCTCCCGTCGGAAGCCTCACATCCGTTCCGAGCGCGAATCCCAGCCGCGTTCCGGAGCTCAGTCGGTACTTGGCCCGGAGGACCGCGTCGCCCACGCCGGATGCGCTTCCGGACTGCCGGAAAGTCTCGGTGTCTCCGCCGTTTAAGAACCGGTGAATTTGGGGCGCGACGGTGCCGGTCGCGAGTCGGTCGATCGTGGCGTTCGTCTGCGCGTCAATGGAGACCTTCACGAGCGGGATTGCCAGCCCGACGTCCAGACGGTCGGTCACGCCGTAGCTCAACACGAATGCCGTGATGTCGGCCTGGATCTTCAAAAATAGCTGAGCCGTGATGACGTCCCCTTCCACGAAAGGCTGGAGGTTCGATCCGTCGTTGTTGACATCCTTGTGTGTGAACACCAGGCGCAGATCGCCGTCGCGGAGCGAGAGGTCGTTGATCTCGTCGAACGTGTAATGACTGAAGTTGAGGCCCAAATTGAAGCGTCCCCTGCCGATCGTGTCCGCTCGTTCTGCGTAGATCGGGCCGAAGCTGTCGGACGAGCGCACGAAGACCCCCAGGGAGGGATCGAAGGTGTACGTGAAGCCGCCGGCCGACGAGGCCAAAGGGAAGGAGGAGAGCTGGTTGGCGATCTGGCCGTTGAACTGCTGTAGGGCCAGGAACTGCGGCGAGTCGGTTCCGATGAAGTGCGCCTCGTGGCTTGGAGAGCCGGACGCCGGAGGCGGCGGCGCCAGCGTGATGCCCTCGCGGAGGCCCTCCGTCAGCAGGTCGCGAAGGTTGAAGGTCTGGGCGCCGAGAGAGACCGGAAAGAACGAGACGAGCACGAGTGCAAGAACGCGGCGCTGCCTCATGGCCAACCCTCCCTGCGTCTTCCGGGTGGCAGAGAGCCTATGAGTCCCGGTTCTCTCGGTCAAGGACGTTAGCCGCGCCGGTGGAAATTCTCCGGCGCTGGCTGCGTTCTGGCCGGAGCCGCTGCAACCCTGTAACCGGCGACAGTTGATCCGGCGGCGGAGAAGGGAGAGACTGACAGGGTGAGCAGCCTCGGGTATCTGGCGGCCGTCAACGTCGTCGTCTGGGTGGGACTCTTTTTCTACCTCTGGCGGCTCGACCGACGGATAACGGGCAAGGAGCAAGACCGATGAAGAGGGCTTATTGGATCGCCGCGGCGCTCACTCTCGCTTTCGTCGGATTTGGGCTGACTGCTTTCCAGAAGACGCTGACGCCTTATCTCACCTTCGACGAGGCGAAAAAAGCCCGGGGCGTCGTTCAGGTAATGGGAAGCCTGGACAAGACCAGCGACAGATACGACACGGCTCGCGAGGAGCTCTCCTTCGACCTGCTCGATGCGAGCGGGCGGCGGATGCCGGTCGTCTACCGAGGCATCCGGCCGGGCAACTTCAAGGACGCGATCTCCATCGTCGCGATCGGCCGCTACCGGGAGGGACGGATCCAGGCCGAGAAGCTTCTCGTCAAGTGTCCTTCCAAGTATCAAGGGGCCGAGGTCGAGAAGGCGTACTCCTCGGCGCCTGCTCCGGCCAAGTCGTCCTGATGCACTTCTGGCCGGGGGTAGCGGCCCTCTGGGGGGCCCTCTTCGCGGGCCTGGCTTCCGCCGTCACCTACCTCCGCGTCGATCGCGGGCGGAAAGACTTGCTCCCCCTCGCGCGAACGACCTACGCCGCTTTCGCCGCGTGCCTCGCCGCGGCGTCGGCGATTCTGATGGTTCTCATCCTGCAGCACCGCTTCGACGTCGCCTACGTAAACTCCTATTCGAGCGCGGATCTGCCTCTGCACTTCCTCATCTCGACGTTCTGGGCCGGTCAGGAGGGTTCCTTTCTCCTCTGGTGTTTCTGGGGCTCCCTGATCGGTCTTCTGGTCTGGCGAAGCGCGAAGGAGCAGGAAGCGCCGGTGATGGTCGTCTACCTTTCGACCTTCCTCGGCTTGATCGCGATCATCTGCAAACAGAGCCCCTTCCGGCTGCTGCCGCCGCCGGCACCGGCGGACGGGGTGGGATTGAATCCTCTGCTTCAGGATCCGTGGATGGTCATCCATCCGCCGGTGATGTTCATTGGCTTTGCCTCGCTGTCGGTCCCGTTTGCGTTCGCCATCGCCGCGCTCTGGAAGAAGCGTTGGGACGGCTGGGTGACGCGCGCTCTCCCATGGGCGTTGCTGACTTTCCTGGCGCTCGGCGCCGCGATCCTGATGGGTGGGTACTGGGCGTACAAGACGCTCGGTTGGGGCGGTTACTGGGGGTGGGATCCCGTCGAAAACACGAGCCTGGTTCCCTGGCTTTTCACGGCCGCGCTTGTGCACGGGATGTTCCTGCAGAAGTCCCGCAAGAGGCACCGGAAGATCAATCTGATCCTCGCCTGCTCGGCGTACGCCACTATCCTCTACGGCACCTTCCTGACGCGCTCGGGTGTGCTGGCGGACTTTTCGGTTCACTCTTTCATCGATCTCGGGATCACGGGATGGCTCGTAGCGATCCTGGGCACGTTCATTCTGCTTTCGGCCGTGCTGATCGGCTGGAGATGGCGCGCCGTTCCGGTGACCGCGGAGGAGGAAGCGCCGCTGCTGTCGCGCAGCGTGCTCTTCATTCTGGGCATCGCGGTCTTCTGCGCGCTCGGCGGCGTGATTCTGCTCGGGACGTCCGCGCCGCTCCTGACGCGGCTGACCGGGAATCCGTCGCAGGTCCAGACGGCTTTCTATCAGAAGACGACGTCGCCGGCGGGACTCCTGCTTCTCTTGCTCGCGGGGCTCGTTCCGTTCGTGTCATGGAAGGGGGAAGAGCCGCGAGCGTTTCTCAAGAGCGCGCGCCGTTCGCTCGCCGTCGCGGCAGTTCTGACGCTCGCGGCGCTCGCCGTCGGAGCGCGCAGGCCCGAGACGATCATCCTGCTCTTCGTGGCCTTCTTCGCGGCCGACATGAATCTGCGGGCGGTGGTCCGCAAGGCGCGTAATGGCAAATTCGCCGGTGCGGGCGGATATCTGGCACACGTGGGCGTCGGGATCATGTTTGCAGGCATCGTCGTTTCGGGCGCGTATGCGCGCTCACAGCGCTTGACACTACCCGTCGGCGTGCCCCATAAGGCCGGCGACGCCACGCTCACGTTCCTGCGCGTCGTCCCCGGCGCCGCCGACCGCAAGCAGGCGATGGAGGTCTTAGTCAAGACGGCGAAGGGCAAGAGCTTCTACGTCTACCCAAAGATGTACGTCAACAGCCGCACGGGCCAGCTCATGGCGAACCCGTCGATCAGGAGCTCGCCCGCCATGGACCTCTACATCGCGCCGCAGCAGTACGATCCCGGCCAGCCGCAGGTCGTCGGCCGGGACGTGCAGCTGAAGAAGGGCACGACGACGAACATCGACGGCACCGGATTCACCTTTCGCGATTTCAACGCCGACCGGTCGGCCATGATGCGGGGAGAGCAGAAGATTCTGGTCCTGACGGATCTCACGATCACGCCGCCCGATGGCTCGAAGCACGACGTGACACTCCGCTACGTCTTCCACATGGACACTCGCCTGGCGGACGCGGAGGAGATGTCGATTCCCGGCTATGCCGACGCGAAGATGAGCGTGCTCGCCGTATCTCCCAACGATGGATCCGTGGTCGTTCGCCTCCGCGGCGTCTCGAAGAATCCGGCCGACGAGTTCCAGGCCGCCACCGTCGAGTCGCTGTCCGTCGACGTGACTCGCAAGCCCCTGATCGCTCTGGTCTGGGGAGGGTTCTACGTGATCATGGCCGGAGGTCTTCTGGCCTTCATCAAGCGCTCCCGCGAGGCCCGCAGGGCGGCGCTCGAAGCCGCACCGGTGCATGCGCCGCGGGAGACTCCCGTGGCGGCCACCGGTCCGGCTCTTCCGGCGCACACCCGGTCGAGAATCCAGAACCGCTAGCAGGGTGCTGAAAAAGGGTGTGGTGCGGCGTTACGAGCGCCGTGGGGTCGGATGCAAGGCGACGCGACGATGGCGATGCTGAATGCATCGGCGAGGAGCGGCAACGCCGCAGACGGCCCCGCGCCGCCGCAACCGTCTGCGGCGGAGGGCTTTTTGCCCGCGACGCGCGACGAAGGAGAAGAGAAGCTACAGACGATTGCTCTACGCGTCGCGACAAGCAAAAAGTCCGACGCGACGCCCGCATCCATTTTCCAGCATCCTGCTAGGGTCCGATCTCCAGCTTCAACCCGTCGCGGGCAGCGATGACGTCGCATCCCGGCGGGTTGGCCTCGGCCAGCTCGGATAAGGCTGTTCGCAGGGCCTCCTCCCCCATCTCGATCGGACCCTTGCCAAAGTGGGAAAAGATCGCTCGCGGCACGCCGTGTCGCGCGAGCCAGCCCAGCTGCGCCCGCACCGTCGTGTGTCCCATGAGTTTTCCGCTCGGATGACGCCGGACGAGCGAGCCGGTCAAGGTCGACCCGTCCCCGATGTAAAGATCCGCCCCCGCGAGCGCTCTCTCGGGCTCCTCGAAACTGATGATGTCTCCGGAGTAGACGACCGTGAAGCCCTTCACCGCGATGCGCGCCGCAATACCGGGGCAGCGAACCGAATGAGCCACGGGGAACGCCGTCAACCGAAACGGGCCGATGCGCGCTGCCTTCCCCGGCGCGAGGACCACGCGGTTCTCGATCGGAAGCTTTTCGAGGAGCTCATGCGTGATGGCCGAGGCGTGGACCGGCGCGGCGGTCCCCTCCTCGAGCCCCCAGCCGTGATCCGGGTGCGCGTGCGATACGAAGATCGCATTCGGCCGGATCTTCGGCAGCATTCCCTTCAGGTTCTGACCGAAGTCGCAAAGAAGGCGGAAGCCGTCCTGCTCCAGCACGAACGCCGAGTGTCCGGCATGCGCGCGCGATGACTCCTCGACGTAGCCCTTGGTACCGTAGAAGTGCAGGCGCATAGAAGAAGTTCGTAGTCCCTCGTCTGTCGTTTAGGGTTGAAAACCACGAACCACAAACGACAGACCACAAACCCGATGCGGTTCGGGTCTCTCGATCTTCGCATCGTCAATGGCGGCCGATTCCGCCTCGACGGCGGGGCGATGCTCGGCGTCGGCAAGCGCGTGCACGTCGTGAGCGCCGCTTCGGCGGAGCGCTGAGACCCTCAGACCTCTCGCAACGCCGCGGTGATCTTCAGCCGCGCCGCGCGTGCCGCGGGAAAGAATCCGCCGAATAGACCCATCGCGAGGGAGAACGCGATGCCGCCCAGGATCAGAGGCGGGGTCATCCGGAAGTTGAAGAGGACCTCGGAGAACGTCCGGAAGTTCATCGTTCCCGTCGGCTTCGTCAAGAACGTGCTGAAGACCGCCTGGGTGAAGAGGACGCCCAGTAGCCCTCCCACCAGGCACAGCATCAGCGACTCCAGGACGAAGGAGAGCAGGATCGACCGGCGCGAGAACCCGATCGCGCGGAGCGTGCCGATCTCACGGGTGCGCGCCGAGACCTGCGCGTACATGGTGTTCATGGCGCCGAAGGAGGCGCCGATCGCCGTAAAGAGTCCCACGATGAAGGCCAGCGCCTTGATCGGGTCGCCTGTGATCATCTGCTCGTCGTAGTACTTGCGCTCGGTCTTGCCCTCGAGCTTGAGGCGCTGATCCCCCTTGACCGTCTCGATGTAGCGGTTCGCCGCCTCGGCGTCGCTCGTGCGCACGAAGACGGAGGAGTAGATGTCGCGCTTGGTCTGCTGTTGGAGGTCCCGCACATCCGTCCAGATCTCCGACTCGTAAGCGCTTCCCGACGCATCGAAGAGGCCGACCACGACCCATCGGAAACTGCCGGTCTTCAGCGTGTCGCCGAGCTTCAGGCTCGCGAAGCGCCGAGACAGTTTCCGGGAGACGATCGCCTCGTTGGTGCCCGGGCGGAACATCCGGCCGTCCACGACCTTGACGGTCGGGCGCATCTCGACGCCGACCGGGGCCATGCCTCGGACCTGGACGTTCGAGTTCGTCTTCCCGTCCTCGCGCGGCACGTTGATCAGCGTGATCAGCTCCGCCGAGACGTAGGGCTGGCCCGTGGGACTGCGCTCGATGCCGGGCAGAGCCTGGATCTGGTCCGCCTGGTCGCGCGTGATGACGCTCTGCATCTCGGCCTGGGAGCCCACCCGCATCGTCAGCACGTTGCGCGTGGACGCGGTGACCGACAACGTGCGGGTCACCCCCTGCACGAGCGCCAGAACGCACAGGAAGACCGCGACGACGAGACCAATGACGAAGACGGTCATCCCCGTCGAGACCTTTCGAACGAGGAGGTTGCGGAAGTTGTATTTGAGCGGAATCGCCACGTCACACCACCTGCCGCAGCCCGTCCACGATCCGGATCCGCGAGGAGCGGATCGCTGGGACGAATCCCGCGAGGATTCCGACGGCGACAGACACAAGGAACGCCAGCATGAGCGTCGGAGGCGTGACGCGGAAGTTGTAGAGCCAGGCCGAGATCGATGTCTTCGAGCCGAGCGCGACGAGCAGCGGGATCAGAACGAACTTGGCGAGCAGCACGCCGAGAACGCCGCCCAAGAGCGACATCAGGACCGACTCCGAGAGGATGAAGGAGAGGATGTGTGTCCGGCGGAAGCCGAGCGTGCGCATCACCGCGATCTCGGTGACCCGCTCCCGCGCCGACATCGCGACGGTGTTCGCCACGATGAGCGTCACGGCAAACAGGATGATCAGCGAGATACCGTGAATGAGGAGCTTGACGTTGCCCATCATCTCCATGAACTGGAGCTGGAATTGCTTCTCGGTCAGCGTCTTCGTCGGCGCGTCGCTGTTCTCGAACATCTTGTCGATCGCCGCCGCCACGCGCGGCACGTCCTCGGCCGTCGCGACCTTCAGGTAGTAGAGACCCGTGACCTTGTTCGCGCCGAACCACGTCGATTGGTTCAGGTATTCGTTGTGGAAGAAGATGTTCGACTCGTCGCCAGCGTTGAAGGGCCCGACGTAGACGAGGTCGAGGTTGATCGGGATGTATGTCCCGCGCAAGACGATGTGGTCCCCCTTACGCCATTTGAACTTGTCGGCTAGCTTCTGACCGGCCACGAAGCCGCTGCGGGTCGCCTTCCACTCGGCATTGACCTTGGGGTCGATCGTCGCGTCGTCGAAGATCTTGTCGAAGTAGATATCCGGGTCCGCCGACAGCTGGCCGATCCAATTCTCGGGGCGGTCGTCCTTGTAGACTCCACCGAACCAGGTCTCCGGCGACACGGCCACGACGCCGGGAATCTGCTCGATCCGCTGGCGCTGCGAGAGCGGCAGGAAGTTGCCGAGTCCGGTCGCGTGCTGGACGACGAGGCGATTGGCACCCCTCCCGCCGGAAGGATCGGCCTCCATGGCCTGCAGAAGCGAAGTCAAGACCACGATCAGAACGAGCACGAGCACGATCGAGCTCGTGGTCAAGAACGTGCGGAGCTTCTTTCGGAAGACGTTGCGCCAGACCAGACGGAAGTACTTCATACCGGCCTCATCGAACCTGTCTCGGTCCGCTCGTCGGCATGGAGGACGCCTTTGTCGAGATGAATCATCCGGTGGGCGCGCGACGCGGCCCTCGGATCGTGGGTGACCATGACGATCGTCTTTCGGAACTCCTCGTTGAGGCGTCGGAGCAGGTCCAGGATTTCGCCGCCCGACTTCGCATCGAGGTCTCCCGTGGGCTCGTCGGCGACCAGGATCGTGGGATCCGACACGATCGCCCGCGCGATGGCCACGCGCTGTTCCTGCCCGCCCGAGAGCTGACGGGGGTAATGGTCCATTCGATCGGCCAGGCCCACGATCGACAGCGCGGTCTCGACGTGCTTGCGCCGCTCCGCCTTCTTCAGGTTCGTCAGCAGCAGCGGCAGCTCCACGTTCTCGAAGGCGGTCAGCACCGGCAGCAGGTTGTAAAGCTGGAAGATGAAGCCGATCGTGTGGGAGCGCCAGGCGGCCAGCTCCGTCTGCGAGAGCGTCGCGATGTCGCGGCCGCCGACCACGATCCGGCCGTTCGTCGGCTTGTCGATGCCCGCAATCAAGTTCAAGAGCGTCGTCTTGCCCGAGCCCGAGGGTCCCATCAGGGCCACGTACTCTCCCGCAGGGATGTCGAGGTGCACGTCCTGGAGGACCGGGATCTCGATCGCGTCCCGGTGGTAGACCTTTTCGACGTGGTCGATGCGAATCAGGGGTTCGCTAGCTGCTTGCGCCATTTCGTCTCCATTCAGAATTGTCGATTTTCGATTGTCGATTGTCGATTTTTGCGACCTCGTCTCCCAACCGGCAATCGGCAATCTCCTAGTCCTTCCCCCCCTCGACTTTCACCTTCTCTCCCTCCCGCACCTGCACTCCTCCCGCGAGCGAAATCAACTTCTCGCCCCCCTGCAGACCTTGCGTGATCTCGACCTGACCCTGAACTTCCCCGCCCGCCGCCACCGGCGTGAACTTCGCTCTGCCCTCCACGATCCGGAAGACTCCCGTCCTGCCGGCCTCCGTCGCCAGCGCGGTTTTCGGAATCAGGATCCGCGAGCGCGTATCCCTGCCTTGCGTCGGCTCGGATGTGAAGGACACTCGCGCGGAGAGATCCGGCAGCACGCGGTCGTCCGCGTCGAGGAAGGCGACCTTGACCCTCACCGTCGCTTTCTGGCGGTCCGCCGCCGGCACGATCTGGCGCAGGCGCCCGTGGTAGACCTTATCCGGCACCGCGTCGAGCGCGATTTCGGCGGGTTGCTCCTTTGAGAGCTTCGAGAGATTCGCCTCGTTGACGTCGGCTCCGACGTAGAGCGACGAGAACTCCACGATCGTGGCGATCGCTCCCCCTGACCCTCCTCCCGAGGGGGAGGATCCGAAGGGGGACACCGCCTCGCCGACGAAGGCCCTCTTCGCCGTGATGACTCCGGCAAACGGCGCGCGAATGATCGTGTAGTCCAGCAGCGCCTCGACGTACCTCACCTTCGCGCGCGTGGCCGCCTCCGCGGCGACGGCGGAATCCAGCGAGGACTTGGGAGCGAGGCCCTGCTCGAAGAGGGCCCTCTGCCGCGTCAGCTCCGCCTGGGCGTTGGTCCAGTTGGCCTTGGCCTCCGCCAGCTGCGCGTCGAGGTCGGTGGAGTCGAGGCGGGCGATGATGTCCCCTTTCTTGACGCGCGTTCCTTCGGTGACGTTCAACTCCGTGATGCGGGAGGTGATCTTCGGTGAAAGATCGGCCTTGCGCTCGGCCTCGACGTATCCGGTCGCCGAAAGGAGCGTCGTCGCCTGACCCTGAGTCACGACGGACGCCGTCACGGCTTCGACTTTCCGGGGCCGCAGAGACCGGCCCGCCAGGAGATACGCGCCGAGTCCGGCCGCCACGACCAGGACGGCTCCCAGGAAAAGCCAACCCCGGGAACCCCCCCGCCTTTCCGGCTCGCGGCGGATGCGCAGGGCGGATAAGTCGTGCGGCCGCTGTGGCTCCTGGTTCATGATCTTCAAGTTCGAGTCCGTCATTCTAATCGCGTCCTCGTTTCTCTATCTTCTTCATACGAAAAAGGGTTTCCCCGAATCCCATCCATCGATGGCGTGATACGCTGACCGAGGAGGTGGGTTATGTCGAACCGCCTTGTCCTCGGCGCGGTTCTGCTCGCCTGCGCCTTCGCAGCTCGAGCCGAAGAAACCTTTTATCAGATCGATCTTGTTCCCACGGGGAAGATCATTTCCCGAGACGCCCCGACGTCGAAGGGAACGACGATCCTCTTTCACAAGTATCCCGACGGAACGCTGATCAGCATGCGGAAGTCGGACGTGAAGAACGTCACGAAAATCTCGGCACAGACCGCCACGGCCACGAATCCCGCGGAGAGGGTCATCTCGATCGGCAACCTCGCGATGCAGGGAGGGAGTGCTCAGGCGGGACCCACCAACGTCAGCGCGGTGGCCGGCTCTCGGGGCGGCCCCGAGCTGGGCAAGGGCTTCTACGCCAACGTCGTCCCGGGCATCACGCAGGGAATGCCCAACTCGCTCAACGACTATCGCGTGGGCCGAACCTTCGCCGCCCCGCCAGGCAATGCCAGCCAGTCCGCGCCCGGAGCGCCGCCAACGAACCCCGTCGCCAACACCGGCGGCAATCCGCCGACGATGCCGCCGAGATAGAAGAGTTCCAGGTTCCAGGTTCCAGGTTCCGGGCGAGTGCTTGAAACCTGAAACTTGGAACCTGAAACTTTTTCAAATGTGGATGGCGTGCCCGCCGACGGCCTCCGACGCCTCATGGATCGCCTCGGAGAGCGTCGGATGTGCGTGAATGGTACGGACCAGCTCCTCCGAGGTCGCCTCGAGCTTGAGCGCTGCACCCGCCTCCGCGATCAGCTCGGTGGCCGCCGGACCGACGATGTGGACGCCCAGAACTTCGTCGTACTTCTTTTCCGCCACGATCTTCACGAAGCCGCCCGCCTGGTTGATGATGCGTGCCTTCCCGATCGCCGAGAAGGGAAACTTTCCCACCGCCACGTCGTACCCGCGCTCGCGCGCCGTCGCTTCGGTCAGCCCGATCGAGCCGACTTCCGGTGAGCAGTAGGTGCAGCCGGGCACCTGGTCGTAGTTGAGCGGCCGAGCCGGCTTGCCAGCCATGTGCTCCACGGCGACGATCCCTTCGGCCTGAGCCACGTGGGCGAGAGCCTGGGTCGGCACGACGTCGCCGATCGCATAAACGCCCGGCACGTTGGTTCGCATGAAGCCGTCCGTCGTGATGAAGCCCTTCTCGGTCGCGATCCCCATGGCCTCGAGGCCAATCCCGTCGGAGAGAGCCCGTCGGCCCACCGCCATCAGGACCTTCTCGGCGCGGAAGGTCTCCGTCTTGTCGCCGGGGGAGCGCGCGATCAGCTCCACGCCGGTCTCGCTCCGGGTGAGCCGCTCGACGCGCGTGTCGGGATAGATGGCAATCCCCTGCCGCTTGAAAGAGGCCGCGAGCTCGCGCGATATCTCCTCGTCCTCGAGCGGGACGATTCGAGGCAGGACCTCGATGATCGTCACCCGGGAGCCGAAGCGCGCGTACATCGACGCGAACTCGACGCCCACGGCGCCCGAGCCAATCACGAGAAGTGACTTCGGTACCTCCGTCAGCTCTAGTATCGAGGTGGAGGAGAGGATCGCCTTGTCGTCGATCTCCATCCCGGGCAGCGAGCGCGGGGCGGAGCCCGTCGCGATGATGACGTTTTTCGCCGAGTACGCGGTCTCGGCGCCGTCTTTTCCCACCACCGAGATGCGCCCTGGCCCGGCCAACCTGCCGAAGCCGTTGACGACGTCGACGCGGTTCTTCTTCATCAGATAGGAAACACCATTCGTGCTCTGCCGGACGACCTTCTCCTTGTGCTTCATGGCCGCGGGCATGTCGAGGCGGACCTCGCGCGAGGCCACACCGATCTCGGAGCCGTGCCGCGCCTCTTCCAGGAGGTCGGCCGTGTGGAGGAGAGCCTTGGTCGGAATGCATCCCCAGAGGGTGCACACACCCCCCAGGCGCGGCTCCTTCTCGACGATGAGGACCGAGAGCCCGAGCTGCGCGGCCCGAATCGCCGCCACGTAGCCTCCGGGCCCGGAGCCGATGATCGCGAGGTCGTAACTCTTGGACTGGTTCATGTTCTCTCTCAAGTCGCGCGAGCCTATCAACGAAGCCATCGGCTGTCAGCCTCGGCAGTTAGCTTTCTACGCCCTCGTTCGGCTGAGTCGGCTCCATCCGGAGCGCTTCGTTGAACCGATTGAAATACGCAAACAGCCCGACCACCGATGCAATCTCGACGATCTCGCCTTCGTCGAAGTGCGAGCGGAGCTCTCCGAAGACTGCGTCCGAGACGGCGTTCGCATCGCGCGTCATCTCCCGCCCGAAGCGCAGCGCCGCCTTCTCCTTCTCGGAAAAGGGGCCGTTCTCGAAATCGAGAAGGTGTGCGATCTGCTCCTTCGTCGCGCCGGTCCGCTCTGCCAGAACGGTGTGCGAGCGCGTTCAATAGTGGCACGCGTTGACGAGCGAGGTCTGGAGGGCGAGCATCTCCTTGAGCCTAACGGGAACCGTGCCCGAGCCCATGACCGCCGCGAAGTGCGCGTCCATCGTGGTCAGAAGCCAGGGCCGGTGGGCGACGACGCGGTACATGTTCGGAATGTTTCCGCGCTCCGAGATCTTTCGCTCGAAGATGTCGCGGACGGAGCCGGTTGCCCGGGACCGGCCGATTCGGCTGATTCGAGACATAGGACCTCCGTCGTGAATCGTGAGTCTTGAGTCGTCGAACGAGACTTTACAACCGCCTCATGACTCACGACTCATGACTCACGACTGCGTCTAGAATCCCCCGGTGAAGCTTTCTCGCCATGGTCTCCTTTTCGGAGCGCTGACATTCACCATCGCATGCGGCGGCGAGAAGGACCCCGAGGCCCAAGGCATCAAGATCGGTTTCTACGGCGCGCTGACCGGCCCCACGGCCACCTTCGCCCTCTCGGGCCGCAACGGCGCAATGCTCTCGCGCGACGAGTTGAACGGCGCCGGAGGCGTGCTCGGCAAGCCCATCGTCCTACTCTCGGAGGACGATCGGGGCGAGCCGTCAGAGGCGGCATCCGTCGTGTCAAAGCTCATCACCCGCGATCATGCCATCGCCCTGATCGGAGAGAACGCCTCGTCGCGTTCGCTCGCGGCGGCGCCGATCGCGCAGAGCTACGGCATTCCGATGATCTCTCCCTCCTCGACCAACGTCGACGTGACGAAGAAAGGGGACTACATCTTCCGAGTCTGCTTCATCGATCCTCACCAGGGCAGAGCGCTCGCCGCGTTTGCCCGGAAGAATCTGAAAGCGCAGACTGCCGCCGTTCTCGTCGACGCGCGCAGCGACTACAGCGTGGGCCTCTCCGAAGCCTTCCAGAACGACTTTGCCGCGGCGGGAGGACGCATCGTCTCCCGCCTCAAGTATTCGGAGGGGGACAGCGATTTCTCGGCTCAGCTGACCGCGATCCGGCCATCGCGCCCCGACGTCCTGTTTATCCCCGGCTACTACACGGATGCGGGTCTGATCGCCCGGCAGGCCCGGTCACTCGGCTTGACAGCGACGCTGCTGGGAGCCGACGGCTGGGACTCACCGAAGTTAGTCGAGATCGGCGGCTCCGCCATCGAGGGGGCATACCTCTCTAACCATTACTCCGTCGACGATCCGGCCCCGGCCGTAAGAAGGTTCGTCGAGTCCTACAAGAAACGGTATGGCTCCGAGCCCGATTCGATCGCCGCGCTTTCCTACGACGCGATGCGCTTACTCGCCGACGCCATCACCCGCGCGGGCTCCACCGAGGGCAAGCGCGTGCGAGACGCGCTCGCCGCGACGAAGGACTTTCCCGGCGTGACGGGAACGATCACGATGGACGCCGACCGAAACCCCGTCAAACCGGCCGTTATTCTCCGGGTCGAGGGCGGACGCTTCCGGTTTGCGGCGTCGATTGCACCCGAGGGGCGGTAAACGGAAAACGGGAGACGAGAGACGAAAGAGGGGTCCCTTCGTCTTCCGTTTACCGTTTCCCGTCTCCCGGTTCGAACTCCAGAACGAACTCGTCGAAGGACGCCTCGCCGGGGCCGGCGGTCGCCAGTCCCGTCCGACCCGATAGCGGCATCGGATCCGTCGCATCGAAGAGCTTCTGGTCGTCGAGAAAGACGCTCACCCGGGGACCCGAGGCGGTGACCGAGAGTTTTTCCCAATTGCGGGCGAGAGTCGCATGGCCGCGGCCGAGCTCGGTGGGTTTGCCGCCCCGATACGAGGAAAGCACGGCGTCGCCGGAGGCCGTATCGACGAGCAGCGCCAGGAAATCCTTCTCCGCGGCCACGCGCAGGAGGAGACCGGCACGCCCCGGACCCTGCCGGATGAAAGCCGAGACCGTGCCGTCGGCAAACGCGTAGTTGCGCCGGATGGCGGCTGCGATCGAGTCGGCGGGTCGATTCTTCTCCACCTGCGCGAGCCGATTCGGCGCCGACGGCGGGTTCGGGTCTGACAAGATCAGCCATCGCGCCGGGCTCGGCACCCCGAGAACGACGAGATCGAAGAACCCGGGAGGGCGGCCCATCGTGTCCGCGTCGAAGTGATTGCGAATCTTCTCGGCGAAGAGGGTCGTGCCGAGCAGGAAGGTGGCCGCGAAGAAGACACACGTCAGCCAAAAGCGCGCCGGCCCGCTCATCAAGGCAAAAAAGGCGCGGCCGATGCTTTAAAATTCCCGTTCATGGAAACAAACTCCCGAAACCGATCCCGTGAATACCGGGTGGCCCGCGAAGGCTTCGCCTTCGTGCTAGACCGCCCCAACGTCGAAAAGCTCAAAGCCCTGCCCGACTTCGAGGGGCGCGAGGAGCCCGCGGTCGCCGAAGATTTCCTCCGTTCTCGGGCGGAGGCATGGGTCGACGTCCTGTCCTCGGCGGGCACACCGCCCGGCGAGATCGCCGTCTCGATCGATCCGCACCAGAAGAAAGCGCACCTGAAGCGGGCGCAGCAGATCGTCATTACGGCGGACATCTAAATAATTGCCGATTGATGATTGGCGATTGAAGATTGACGGGCACATATATAAGCATTCACTAATATTTCTCTAATCGCCAATCGCCAATCGCCAATCTAGAAACTCACGATCCCCCTGATCCGGTTGGCCAGCGCCAGAAACGCCTGGCGCGAATACGGATCGACGACGATGTGAATCTCGGCCGGCGTCGGCACGTCTCCTGTGAGCGACGCGGCGAGCCGTTCGGCCTGGCCGTCGAAGAAGGTCTCGCCGAGCTCCTCGTCGGATCTGCCCCGTGCGCCAGGCAGCTCTCGAAGGCGCGCCAGATCCGCCGGATCGAGTCGCAGCCGGTAGCCCTGGCACTCGCGATATACCGGCCGCCGGGTATCGATGAGGTCGGGTCGTGCACGCGGTGCGGCCGCGGAAGAGGCCGATGTCGCCCGGCCGGGATCGGCCGGTGCCGCCTCGACCGGAGCCTCCGGGGCACGCTCCGCGGCCGGCGCCTCGCTCGCGACACCGGGGGGCGGGGGCGGGCTCGGATCCTTGTCTATCGCCATCGCTCAGCGTCCGGCCAGGACGTTCTTCGAGATGACCAGGCGTTGGATCTCGCTCGTCCCTTCGTAGATCGTCGTCACGCGGGCGTCTCTGTAATAGCGCTCGACCGCGTATTCCTTCGAGTATCCATAACCCCCGAAGATCTGCACGGCCCGGGCGGCGACCGCGTTCGCCATCTCGGTCGCATAGACCTTGGCCATCGAAGATTCCTTCGAAAAGCGCACTCCGGGCTTTTCCGAGCAGAGCGCTGCCCAGTAGGTCAGCACCCGCGCCGCTTCGATCTGCACGCGCATGTCGGCGATTTGAAAAGCGATCGCCTCGTGCTCGGCGAGCTTTCGGCCGAAGGTTTCCCGGGTCCGCGCATAGCTGGTTGACGCCTCGTAAGCCGCCTGGGCGATGCCGATGCCCTGAGCGGCGATGCCGATTCGGGAATGGTCGAGCGTGGTCATCGCGATCCGGAATCCTTCTCCCTCGGCCCCGAGGCGGCGCCCGGCGGAAATGCGAACGTCCTCGAGGAAGATCGCCGCCGTCGTCGAGGAGCGCAGCCCCATCTTCTCCTCCGGCGCGCCGACGCGCAGTCCACGGTCCTCTGCGGACACGAGAAAGGCGGTGATGCCGTGCGTCCCCGCGCCGGGATCCGTCATCGCCATCACAACGTACCAGGCCGCTTCGCCGGCGTTGGTGATCCAGACCTTGGCTCCATTCAAGACGTAGCACGATCCGTCCCGGACGGCGCGCGTCTTCTGATTGGCGGCGTCGGACCCCGACTGCGGCTCGGTCAACGCGTACGCGCCGAGAGCAGCCCCCGACGCGAGCTCTCGGAGAATCGAGGTCTTCTGCTCCTCGCTTCCGAACTTCCAGATCGGATAACAGACGACGGAGTTGTTCACCGAGACGATTACCGCGGTCGAGGCGCATACGCGTGCGAGCTCCTCCACGGCGAGCACGTAGGAGAGCGCGTCCGTGCCCGCTCCGCCGTACTCCTCGGGCACCATCATTCCCATGACCCCCAGATCGGAGAGTTTCGCGAGGACCTCGCGCGGAAACTCTCCCTCCTTCTCCCAGCGCGACACGCTCGGGGCAATCTCGGCCTCCGCAAAATCGCGCACCGCGTCGCGGATGCGCTTTTGGTCGTCGGTCAGCTCGAAGTCCATGGTCTCGATCAAGACGGAGGCAAGACCCCTCCCGGGCCCCCCGTCCGCCCGCCTCGCCGGCGCCGGCGGAGCCGCCGCCGTCGCTTGGCGGCGGATGATCCCGTCCCCAGGGCTCCGCCTTCGCCGGCGGCCTCCGCGGGCCGCGGCGCCGTTGGACCTCCGGACGGGGGCATCCTCCCCAGATGGACCGCGGGTCGGCTCTTCGGCTCTCCTCCGGGACGCACCTCGGGTGCGCCTGACGGCCGCCTATCCGATGAGCTGCGCTCCGGGCCGCGACCGCCGCGGCCTCCCCGCCGGCGGCGCCGCCCTTCGCGGCGGGTCTCGGGCGAGTCGACCCAGCCATCTTCGAGGTGTCGAAAGGTCACGACAATCTCGGAACGGCTCGATCTCGCCCGCAGGTACTCGACGATCTTCATCCGCAGCGTCGACGCGGGATCTCCCGTGAGCGTCGGGATCCTCTCGGCATCGAAGAGGACCATTCGGGTCCAGCAGACTCTCTTCTTCTGGCCGTTCGGGCGGTCGAGCTCCATGACGAAGAGATCCCGCTCGTGATCGAGTGAGGATTCCCGGAAAGAGAAGTCCGGAAAGGCCTCGCGACAGATCAGCTGCAGAAGCGGCAGGTGCTTTTCGCCCCCCTCTAAGGTTTGTTCCATCGAGACCACGCGGTCTCGGAACATGCGTGTCTGAGCCATATGTTCGTCCTCAAAACCCGTAGGGGCGGCCTTCGTGGCCGCCCGCGGCGGGGACAAGCCCCGCCCCTACGCTCTTTTTTCGAACCTCATCCGATCGCCAGGCCGGCGTCCTTGAAAATCTCGCGCGCGATGATCAGCCGGTGGATCTCGCTGGTTCCCTCGTAGATCTCGGTGATCCGCGCGTCGCGAAAGTTGCGCTCCACCGGATATTCCTTCGTGTAGCCGTAGCCGCCATGAATCTGCAACGCTTTGGTCGTCACGCGCTGGGCCATCTCCGCGGCAAAGAGCTTGGCGACCGCCGCTTCCATCGAATAGCGTCCGCCGGACCGATTCGCCGCGTCCTTCGCCGCGGCGGCCTTGCGCGTGAGCAGGCGGGCGGCTTCGATGTCGGTCGCCATGTCGGCGAGGTAGAAGCGAATCGCCTGGAAATCCGCGATCGCCTTTCCAAAGGCCTTCCGGGCACGCGCATAGGTGACCGCCGCTTCGAAGGCTTCCTGGGCGATTCCGACCGCTTGAGCGGCGATTCCGATACGACCGCCGTCGAGCGTCGCCATGGCGATCTTGAAGCCTTCCCCCTCCCCGCCCAAGCGGTCCGCGACGGGCACCTTCACGTCCGTCAGAAAGATCTCGACCGTGCCCGAAGCGTTGACGCCGAGCTTGATCTGGTGCCGGGACCGATCGAAGCCGGACGAATCGGCGTCCACGAGAAACGCCGAGATGCCATGAACCTTCTTCGCGGGGTCCGTCATCGCGAAGAGGAGGCAGACATCCGCCTTCTGGCCGCATGTGATGAACACTTTTTGCCCGGTGATTCTGTAGAACTCGCCGTCGCGAACGGCGCGCGTCTTCTGGTTCCCGGCGTCCGAGCCCGCGTCGGGCTCCGTGAGAGCGAAACAGCCGAGCCTTTCCCCCTTCGCCAGCGGAATCAAGAACTTCCGCTTCTGCTCTTCATTACCGAACTTCTCGATGGGGTCGCATACGAGCGAATTATTGACCGACAGAATGACACCCGTGTTGGCGCACGCGCGGGAGATCTCTTCGATCACGATCGTGTACGAGACGGTATCCATCCCGGATCCGCCATATTCCACCGGCACGGCCACACCGGCGAGCCCCAGTTTCCCCGCCTCGGCGAAAACGTCGCGTGGGAACTCTCCCGTCTGGTCGATGGCGGCCGCGCGGGGACGCACGACTTCTTCGGCGAAATCGCGGACGGAGGCCTGGAGAAGCTGCTGTTCCTCGGTCAGCTCCAGATTCATGGGAGGCGGAGTATACGACGTGAGACGTAGAGGTGAGACGTAAGCGAGGCGCCGAACTTCGTGATCGATCTCACGTCTTACGACTTACGTCTTACGACAGAGCCGCCACGAACTTCAGTACGGCCTCCACATACCGAGGCCACGATGCAGATTCGGCGGCGCGAGCGAGTCCCCGCGCATAGAAGTCCGCGCCGCGCGAGAGCACCGTCTCGATCGCAGCGGCGAGGCCTGCCGCATCGCCCGGTGGGAAGAGCTCGCCGGTCACGCCGGGCTCGACGGTCTCTCGGAGACCTCCGATGGCCGCGGCGGCCATCGGGCGTCCCGCGGCGATCGCGCGCGCCGCGATACCGCTGCCCGAGATCGAGCGATAAGGGAGCGCGACGACGTCGCAAGCCGCAAGCCACGCTTCCATCTCCTCTTCCGAAACGTACGCATCCCTCCAGAGAATTCGGTCCTTCACGGAGCTCTCTCGGGCGCGCCGCGAGAGGTCCTCCGCGCCCGGAAAGACCTCTCCGACGACCGCGACGCGAGCCCCGGTCCGGCGAACGATCTCGGGTGCCGCGTCGAGAAGGAGATCCACCCCCTTGTACGGCCGCACGAGGCCCAGGAAGATGACGAGTGGGCCCTCGACCCGCAGCCGGTGGCGCGCCTCCTCGCGCGATGGTGAGCCGGAGCTTCGAGCCACGGGATGAGGCAGAAGAAGCGCTTCGCGCTTCGGAGCGATGCGCTGGAGCGTCCGGCGGTCTCCGGCGGCGTGAACGATGAACGCATCGGCCGACAGAAACGCGCCGAGCGCGAGGAAGCGCCGCAGGGCGCCTCCCTCGTGATCCCGGACGTTGTGGCAGAGCAGAACGCGCCGAGTCGCCGGCGACAGCCTTCGGAGTTTGCGCAGTACCGTGCGAACCGGCAGCCCCCAGAACGCCGTCCACCAGGGGACGATCAGCGCCTCGGGGCACTCCGCCGCCAGGGCCTCGGCCGTGCGATTCCAGGATCGCGGCGACCGATAATCGAGCATCGGCGTCGCCGGGGCGCGAGCGAGCTCCGGGGCCTCATCGAATCGGCGCGGATCGAGCCAGCGCGGATAGCGCCGGGAGAAGGTTATCCAGGCAACCTCGACGTGGTGCGCCAGCGTTCCGACCAGAAGAGCGGTTTCCCGCGCGATGCCGCCGCGGTCAGGAGGGGCGGGGCCCAGAATCGCGACGCGCCGAATCGGCCTCACATTGCCAGATTAGTCCGGATCGACTTCGGCCGCCCTTCTGCGCCAGGCGTTCTCGCCCCGGTGCTTCCGTTACGGACAGGCGAGCCGACCACCGAAGTTAGACCCATGGCAGTAGTGTTTCGTCGCCGACGTCCTGATAAGCCTCTCGGTCGTAGGGGCGGCCCTTGCGGCCGCCCGCGGGCGGGGACAAGCCCCGCCCCTACGTTTATGGTCCTTATCGCGACTTCCGAGACGGCACACTAGGAAACGCCGGCCACAGGCCGGCGGTAACTCGAATCGCGCATCGCCTCAAGGACACGCAAATGCCGAAGTATCCTGAAGCGGCGCGAATGCCGTTCCGAGCGGGTTGTGGTACGTCCGCACGGCGCCCGTCTGGGTATCCTCGACTCTCAGCACCACGTCGACGTTCGTCAAGCCTCCGGCGAAGACCCAGAAGCGGTTGAATCCGGTGCAGGCATTGAGCACCTTCACGACGAGCTCGATGTTGGCCGCGTTGAAGAACCAGAAGTAACCGGAGTCGCCCGTCAGGCGAACGGCCGTACCGACGCCGTTCCCGCCCGAGGACGTCGCCCAAGCGACCGCCACGCGAAATCGGCCGCCGCTCAAGCACAACGTCGTCGGGCCTACCGTGCAGGGCCCGGGTGTCGAGGGGGACAGCCACTGGGCAACGGCGGGAAAAGTGACGCGGAAGGCGCCGTCGACCGTCGAGTTGCTGACGACGTCGCAGTCGTCGCTGATGTTGGTACCGCAGCCGCCGAGCTCCTGCCCCACGACGTGTAAGTCCCCGAGGTATGCCGGCGAGCCGGAGCTGCCTTCGCCCGTCCCGCCCCGGATGTCCTTCGAATAGATGAAGTTGCCCTGCACGGCGTCCGTACAGGAGACCGGCGTGGGTATCGCGCTGATTGAGTGACGCGAGTAGAACTGCGGGTTTCCGTCCGGGTGACTCAAGCGGTAGATCACGGTGCCGCCGGCGTGCGAAACATCGTCGGTCGTCCAGCCGAGAAAGATGCTTCCGTCCGGAGGATCCTGCGAGAGCCGGACGAGCGTGAAGTCGCTCACCGTGCCCGTGGCGAGCAGCGTGGATCCGAGGGTGCGCGGAAAGAGACTCTCGTTGGGGAAGGGCCCGCCGCAGGAGGCGGTCCTGTAGTCCCAGAAGGCCTCGAGCGAGGTGGCCGAGGGCTGGTTGTCGAAGCAATGATTCGCGGTCAGGAGATAGGGAGCGAAGGAGCCGTCGGTGGAGTTCATCAGCCCGCCCGAGCAGAGGAAGGCACCCTCAACGTCGACGAAATTCAGTTGCGCGACGGCTTTCGAGGCATCCGAAATCGACGGGAACTCGGCGGTCGTCACGCAGCTCGCGTCCACGAAACAGGTCTGCGATTTTGGCCGCAGCGAAGAGGCGGCAGAGCCTGCCGGCGACGCGAAAGTCGGATGCTCGAGGTGGACGAGCGACTCGATGGCGAGCCGGGCCTTCGCGAGATCGACTTCTGACGCGAAGCCGAACTGGATTTCGAGAAAGATTTCCTCGCCGAAGACGGTGTTGGTCCAGAAGCCCTCCGGGCGCGTGCCCGACTCAAAGGAGTACGGACCGTGCGCTTCACCGCTCGCGCCGTAGACGAAGGCCCGGCCACCGGCCGGCCACAACGCCTCCCGAAAGTGGATCCGGAGCCCGCCGGCGCCTGCGGAGGAAAACGACGCCGTCCAGGTCAGCCGGCCGTCCGCTCCGCGCTCGAGAAGGCCCCCCGCGTAGGGTCTTTCCTCGCCGGGTCGCAGATCTGCCGGCACCCCCGAGAAGCCGACCTCCTGGGGCAGGGACCGAGTCAGGCCGACCTTGACGGCGGGGACCTTGCGTCGCAGGTCCGAACCGCTCTCCCGGGGTTGCAACGAGGCCTTCTCCCTCGGGCTCAACGGCCCGAGGGAGTGTCGGGCCGAAGACGGAAGACGCGGCGCCGCGAAAACGAGATCCTCCGCCCGCACCCGGGTGCGGCGGGCCGATGCCCGATGAAACGCGGCGGGGGGGAGCTCGACCGAGGGCACCGGTGGTGTATCGGGAGCCGCGCCCAATGGGCGCGCCGCGGACAGCGTGCCGGCCATCGCCAGCACGAGCAGACGAGATCCCTTCATCCGTCGCACCGGACCGAGTATAAGTCGCGCTACGCGGCGCGCCGCAACCAGAGGCCCTTCAAGTACTCCCCTTCCGGGCAGTCGAGCGATACGGGATGGTCGTGCCCGGCCCCCTGGCGCGCCGCGATCGCAAAAGGAACCCCGGAATCGAGGCTCGCGGAGAAGACGATCTTCTGAAAAAGATCCGCACCGACGAGGCCGGAGCAAGAACAGGTCAGAAGCCATCCGCCTGGCGAAACGAGCGCCATCGCGAGACGATTGATGTCTTTGTAGCCGCGCGCGGCCCGGTCGAGATCCGCCTTCTTCTTGGCGAAAGCGGGCGGATCGCATACGACGGCATCCCACTGTTGCCCGGCGGCGACACGCTGCCGCAGGTCTTTGAAGACGTCCGCGGCCACGAAATCCTGGTCCGCCACCGTGAAACCGTTCCGGCGGCGGTGCTCTCTCGCCAACTCGAGAGCGGCGTCCGATGAGTCCACGTCGACGGCGCGGAAGGCCCCTCCCGCCAATGCCGCGATCGAGAAGGCGCCCGAATAGGCGAAAAGATTCAGCACCGTCCCGCCGTGCGACAAAGCGCGCAAGCGGCTGCGATTTTCCCGCTGGTCCAGAAAGAAACCGGTCTTCTGGCCGCTCGAAACGTCGGCCAGAAAGTGCAGGCCGTTTTCGAGAAAGGGAACCAGATCGATTTCGGATTTTGGATTTTGGATTTTGGATTGGCCACGATCGCGGCCGGATCCGCTCTCTCGGACGATCAGACGCTCAAGCGCGAAGACCTCACGGGCCGCGGACTCGAGGTCGACTCGCCAGGTTTCCGTACCGCCCGTGAGAAGCTCCAGCACCGCCGTGTCACCATAGACATCGAGAAGGACTCCGGGACAAAGGTCGCCTTCCGAGTTGATCGCTCGATACCCGGTCGTTTCGGACGTAGCGACCTCCCGGCGCAACTTCCGCGCCGCGGCGAAGCGCTCGCGGAAGAGCGTGCCGTCGGGCACACGCCCGTCGAAGGTCCAGAGCCGTGCCACGATCTGTGAGCCGGGGGAGTAGGCCCCGCGCGCGACCGGCCTCCCGGCCGCGTCGATGATCATGGCGTGGCCATCCCTGCCGTCCCCCTCTGCCGATGCCACGGCCCCCGAGAAGAGCCAGGGGTGGCGGCGCATGACGGAGACCTCCCGCCCGGGCTTCAACTTCAGCCGGATCATGGCGCGACGATAGACGAAACACGCCGGGACGCGCCCCCGAAAGAACCTCAACGAACGCGGGTCTGCCTCCGTAATACAGGCAGACACACGGATCTCCTCCTTCGGGCCCCCCACGAGGGGGGCTTTCTTTTGGTCGGTAGTCTGCAGTCGGTTGGTAGTTGGCGGTCTAACTTCCGACGACAGACTACCGACTACTGACTACTGACTACTGACTACTGACTCTGATTCAGCGCCCAGTCGTACTCGAGAAACTCCGGCTCTTTTCGAAAACCGGCCATCCAAGAAGCGGTCGCGGGGTCGGTCACGAACTTCGAGACATATCGGAGCAGGGAACCGCCGTCTCGCTCGAACTCCTTGCGGTTCCAATGAAAGATCTGCGAGAGCGCAAGCCGCCCGTGTGCTCGGTCGACGACGTTCTTCGAGGCATCGTTGAGGAAGGCGCGGCCCTGCGCGTCCAGCGCGGCCGAGAGGCCAGCGGCCCGGTATGCCGCTCCCGCCAGCGGCGGGCAGGACCTCGAGGCGCAGACGATCGCGAAGTGGATGCGAGCGTCGTTTGCCTGGCGAAGCCGATTCTCGATGTCGTCGAGCGTCAGCAACTCGCCGCCGATCTTCCGGCGGATCGAATGGAAGGCGCCGCCGATTTCCCGGATGCTCTTGACCGGGTAGTGATCGAGGACGATCGAGATTGCCATGGCGTTGTACGCGTTGATGAAGAAGGCCTTTCGTCCGTCCTCCCCCGTCGTCTTGGGGTCGGCATCTCCCAGGTTGGCGAGATACGCCGCGAGGCGTTTTCGGTCCTGACCGGTCACCGCACGGTAGTCGAACCCGCCGAATCGCGCGCGCTCCGCCAGGATTGCGTCGAAGACCGCGGGGTCGGGGCGATCCCCGGCCACCACCAGCGGATGGAGGCCGAACAGGACAAAGAGGGGAAGGAGAGCCTTCTTCATGCCGGATGGGGGCTCATCTTGAAATTGCCGAGAGCAGTCCGAAGGCGAGGGCGCCGATCGTACCGGCCATCGGGATCGTCAGGATCCAGGCGTACACGATCCGGCCCGCCACACCCCAGCGCACCGCCGAGAACCGTTGCGTGGCGCCCACGCCGATGATGGCGCCTGTGATGGTATGAGTCGTCGATACCGGGATTCCCCAGACCGAGGCCAGGATCACGGTCGACGCGGCGCCCGCCTCGGCACAGAAGCCCGAGAATGGCTTCAACTTCGTGATCCGAGTCCCCATGGTGCGCACGATTCGCCAGCCCCCGGTCAAGGTGCCGAGTCCGATCGCGGCGTGCGCGGACAGGATGATCCACCAGGGCACCGTCTTCAGATCAGGCAAGTACATCCAGTGGACGCCCGAAGAGGGGTCGGCGAACAAGGCATGGTTGGCGACGAGAAGGCCGCCGATGATTCCCATCGTCTTCTGCGCGTCGTTGGTGCCGTGCGAGAGAGAGAACGCGGCGGCCGACCCGAGCTGGGCGCGGCGGAACCATCGGTCCACGGAGCCGTAGGGGGTCTTATGGAAGATCCAGGAAACGCCGACCATCAGCGCGAAGCCCACGGCCATGCCGATCAGCGGCGACAGCACGATGAAGGAAAGTGTCTTGACCCAGGCCATTCCCGGGACGATCGCGCGGATCCCCACCTTGGCCACCGCCGCGCCGGCGTAACCGCCGATCAAGGCATGCGATGAAGAGGAAGGGATGCCGAAGTACCAGGTGATCAGATTCCAGGCGATTGCGCCGACGAGCCCGCCCAGCACCACGTCGGAATTGACGATCGAAATGTCGATCAGGCCGCTGCCGATCGTCTTGGCAACCGCCGTCCCGAAAACGAAGGCCGCAACGAAGTTGAAGAAGGCCGCCCAGACGACGGCGGCCAGGGGGGAGAGCACCCGAGTGGAAACGACCGTGGCGATCGAGTTCGCCGAGTCGTGCATTCCATTGATGAAATCGAAGACGAGGGCGATGGCGATGATGACGAGGACGTAGGTCATATCAGTGTCGGGTGCCGCGTGCCGAGTTTCGGATGATGCCTCGTCTGACACGACACTCGAGACTCGACACTCGAAACCCCGGCATCAGGAGTGCTTCAGCACCACGCTCTCGAGGACGTGCGCGACCGCGACACAGGAGTCGATGCAGCGCTCCATCGTGTCGTAGACATCTTTCCATTTGATGACTTCGATGGCGGGCAGCCCGTCGTCGAACAGCGACGCGATCGCGTCGTGGTAGGCGACGTCCCCCTCGTTTTCGATCTGCTTGATCCTGATGCAGTGCTCCATCACGCCCTTCCGCAGGCGGAGGTGCGAGACGGCTTCGACCAGCTCCCGCGTCGTCTTGACGATGAGCCGGCACAGCGCCTGTGCGATCGCCGTCGGCTTTTCGATCTTGAACAACGCGAGCCGCCGTACGGTCCCGTCGATCAAGTCGATGACGTCGTCGAGGCGTACGGCGAGCCGGTGAATGTCCTCGCGGTCGATCGGCGTGATGAAGGTCCGGTCGATGCCCCGCAGGATCTCGTGAGAAATCTCGTCGCACTCGTGCTCGAGCCGCTTGACCTGGTCGGCCACGGTGGCCACCGGCGACTCCCCCTGGAAAAACCGGTCGAGGATCCGGGCGCTCTCGTGAATGCGCACGGCGAGGTCCGTGAAGCGCTCGAAATACTTTTCGTCTCGCGGAAGAAAGTTGAGCATGCGCGTCTCTCGAGAAAAGCCGCGCTATGCTATCTCACAGCTTCATCTCACCTTAACATCGCATTTCTCGAACGCCTCACGCGGAGGCCGGAAAGCGCACGTGAAACGTGCTCCCCTTTCCCACGTCCCCCTCGACCTCGACGCTGGCGCCGTGGAGCTGCGCGATGTGCTTGACGATGGCCAGGCCCAGACCCGAGCCGGGCCGAACCTTCGAGCGCGAACGGTCGACCTGATAGAAGCGCTGGAAGATCTTGTCGCGCTCGGCTTTGGGAATGCCGGGGCCGAAATCGCTGACGGAGAATCCGGGCCGTCCCCCGTCGCGGGAAACGCGTATCGAGACGCGAGCGCCCGACGGAGAGAACTTGATGGCGTTGTCCACCAGATTTCGAGCGAGCTGGCCGATGCGCCGGCGGTCGCCCAGGACCGTCAGGTCGGGATCCCCGGAGACATCCACCTTGACCTGCCGTTCGCGCGCGGCGGCTTCGAGATCTTCGGCCAGCTCCGCGAGGAGCTCATGCAGGTGGATCTCCTCGCGCTCGAGCGGAATGGTGCCGCTCTCGATCTGCGCGAGATCCATGAGGTCGTCGATCAATTCCCGCATCCGATCCGACTGACGCCGGATGAGACCGAGTAGCTCCGCCGTTTCGGACCTATCCGCCTGTCCGTCGGCGAGCGTCTCGGCCGCCGCCGCGATCGAGGCAATCGGGGTCCGAAGCTCGTGGGACACGTCTGCCACGAAGGTCCGCCGCATCGACTCCGTTCGCTCCAGAACCGTGATGTCGCGAAGCACGCCGACAGCGGCCGCGCGCGAGCCCGCCGGCAGCGGCTGCACGACCAGCGCCCAGACTCGATCGTCCTCCAGCCGGACCGTCCGCTCGCTGACCTCGCCGCTCCGGACGGTCGCCTCGAAGGCGTCATAGAGCGTGCGCTCTCGCAGAAGATCGTAGAGGGCGCGGCCGACCGGGGCGCGCACTCCCGTCATCCTCGCGAACCGGTCGTTCGACTCGACGACGTGGAGCCGCGAATCCACCACCACGAGGCCGTCGGGAAGCCGCTCGAAGGCGAGCGAGGTCAGCCGCCGCTCCTCCTCGGCCAGAGCGAGCGCGCGGGAGAGGGACTCTTTCATCCTCTGGAGCGCGGCGGCGAGCAGCTGCACCTCCTCGCCTCCGGACCTCGGCAAGTCGCGCGCGAAGTCGCCTGCCGCCACGGCCGAGGCCGCCCGCGTCAGCTCCGCGATCGGCTCCGAGAATCGGCGCGAGGCTCCCGCGCCGATGAGAAAGAGAAGGGAGCACGTGACGAAGATCGCCACGCGGAGCGACCAGACGTAAGTGAGCTCTACTTGCCGGAGGTGCGCTTCCGAGACCGCCAGGCGTAGCGTGCTGCCGTCCGCAAGGCGTCTGGCGATGTAGAGCATCGGCCTCTGTTCCGTGGCCGAGAACCGCCGGGAACGGCCGATCGCCGCCCCCTTCGCCGCGAGGACCTCGGGCCGAGTCGCATGGTTCTCCATGCCGGGCACGTCGGCCGGCAGAAGGTCCGTATCGTCGAGGACGCGGCCCTCCGGCGCGATAAACGTGATGCGGCACTGGAGGTTCCGGGCCGCCTGCCGCAGGAATGCGTCGCGAGCGGCCGCGTCGAGAGACATCCGCCCGAGATCGTCGGAAAGCTGCTCGAGCTCTCTGGTCACCCGGTCGGAGACACGACCCTCGACGGCACGGCGCAATGTCGCATCGGACACGCGCATGAGCAGGAGCACGGCCGCGGCCGAAAGGATCGCGAAGAGGAAAGTGAAGCGGGAACGAAGTCTCATGGGAGAAGTCGAGAGTCGAGAGTCAAGAGCCGAGAGTATCTCCCGGATGCGCCAAGACTACTTCCCCGCGGCCTCGCGATAGCGGTAGCCGAGGCCGACGACGGTCTCGATCCGCTGGTCGCCGAGCTTGCGCCGCAACGCCCGAATGTGCACGTCCACCGTGCGCGTCTCGACGTCGGCGTCGTAATCCCAGAGGCGTGCGAGGATCGCGTCGCGGGTCACGACCCGGTTCCGGCTTCGAATGAGGAGCCAGAGCAGGTCGAACTCCTTCTTCGTCAGATGGACTCGTTCGCCTGCGAGCTTCACCTCGAAGCGCGCGCGGTCGACGTGCAAGTCCCCATCGTCGAAGACTTCTTCTTCGGAGGTCTCGAAGGCTGCCACGCGCCGCAGGTGGGCGTGAACACGCGCCAGCAGCTCCCGCATCGAGAAGGGCTTGGTGATGTAGTCGTCCGCCCCGATCTCGAACCCGAGGAGCTTGTCCCGCTCCTCCACCCGCGCGGTGAGCATGATGATCGGAACCTTGCGCGTCTCGTCGGCGCGCCGCAGCTCGCGACAGAGCGCGAGACCGTCGATGTCGGGCAGGTTCAGGTCGAGGATGATTAAGTCGAAGGGTTTCTCCTGCAGCGCCGCGAGCGCCGCGATACCGGAGACATAGTGCTCGACCTGATAGCGCTTCTCCTTGCGAAGATTGACCCGGATCGTGTAGGCGATGTCCGCATCGTCCTCGATCAGCGCGATGCGCTTCATCGTCGCGGGATGGCTGTCCCCCCGCGCTGCCGCGTTTCCGTCCTTGCCTTTGGAAATCATCGTCTTCATGGTCTTCTTTCCTTCGTCTAACCGAAGCGGCCGGTAATGTAGTCCTCGGTGATCTTCTGTCCGGGATTCGTGAAGATCTTCTCCGTGCGGTCGTGCTCGACGAGGCGGCCGAGCATGAAGAACGCCGTCAGCTCGGACACGCGCGCGGCCTGCTGCATGTTGTGGGTCACGATGACGATCGTAAAGTCGCGCTTGAGCTCGTAGATCAGCTCCTCGATCTTTTGCGTGGCGGTCGGGTCGAGAGCCGAAGCCGGTTCGTCCATTAGGAGCACCTCGGGCTCGACTGCGAGCGCCCGGGCGATGCAGAGGCGCTGCTGCTGTCCGCCCGAGAGGCCCAGAGCCGACGTGTCGAGCCGATCCTTGACCTCGTCCCACAGGGCGGAGCGGCGTAGTGCCTTCTCGACCCGCTCGGTCAGCTCCGCGCGCCGGGCCATGCCGTTGATCCTCAGGCCGTAGGCGACGTTCTCGAAGATCGACTTGGGAAAGGGATTCGACTTCTGGAAGACCATACCGACGCGCCGCCGCAGGTCGACCACGTCTGTCCCCGCGCCATAGATGTCACGCCCGTCGAGGAGTACCTCGCCCTCGACGCGCGTATCGGGAATGATGTCGTTCAGTCGATTCAGACAGCGCAGGTAGGTCGACTTGCCGCAGCCCGAGGGCCCGATCAAAGCCGTCACGGACTTCTCGGGGATCTTCAGGGAGATGTCGTAGAGCGCCTGCTTCTCGCCGTACCAGAACCCGACACTCTTCGTCTCGATGCGCGGCGCGCCCGCGGCTCCCGGTGGAGCGTCGAGACGGTTCTGACGGTTCTGCGAAGGAACGGCGATACGCCGCTGCGCTGGTGCCTCCACGCCGGTCAACAGTGTATCGCTCATGCCCGGTGCATCCTTTCCAGGCGCCGCGTGGCGACGCGGGCGAGGACCGAGAATAGGAACACGACCGCCACGAGCACCAGCGCTCCCGCCCACGCCTGCCGGTGCCAATCGTCGTAGGGAGAGATCGCGTAGGTGAAGACCTGCACGGTCAGCGAAGCGATCGGCTGGTCCAGTCGTGTCGAGAAGAAGCGATTGCCGAATGCGGTGAAGAGCAGCGGCGCCGTCTCGCCCGCGATGCGCGCGAGCGCAACCAGGATGCCGGTCATGATCCCCGGCAGCGCCGCCGGGACCATCACCGAGAACGCGGCGCGCGCGCGGGTTGCGCCAAGCGCCAGCGCCCCCTCCCGCAGACTCGAAGGCACGAGGTTCAGCAGCTCTTCGGTCGTTCGCGTGATGATCGGGATCATCATAAAACCCAGCGCCAGGCCTCCCGCGAGCGCCGAGAAATGCTTGACCGGCAGGACCGCGAGACCATACGCGAAGATGCCGATCACGATGGAGGGCACACCGTTCAAGACGTCGGCGGAGAAGCGAACGAGCGAAGCGAACGGCTTCTTCCCGTACTCCGCCAGATAGACGCCGGCGACCATGCCGACCGGTACTGCAATCGCCGATGCGATGCCGATGAGGATGAGCGTCCCGACGATGGCATTGCCCATGCCGCCGCCGGTCTCGCCCACAGGCTTAGGGCTCTTCGTGAAGAAGTCCCAGTTGAGCGACGAGAAACCCTTCTGCAGCACGTAGGTGAAAATGAAGAACAGAGGGATGAGCGCCACGGCCACGGCGGCGCCGCACAGGAAGACGACGAAGCCAGACAGCGCCTTGCGGCGCGAGGTCCGGTTCACGCAGCTGCCTCCGGAGTCGCCGGCGCGGACGCCGCGGGCGCGACCGGTTTGGGCGCCCTCACGCGCCCTTCGCGGGTGACACTCCAGATCAGCAAGCGCGACAGCGCGTTGATGACGAGAGTGATGACAAAGAGAACGAGCCCAATTTCGATCAGCGCGCTCAAGTAAAGATCGGTATCGGCCTCCGTGAACTCATTGGCGATGACTGCCGCCATCGTGTGTTGCGCCGCGAAGAGCGACCAGGAAATGCGCGGATTGTTGCCGATGACCATCGTGACGGCCATCGTCTCGCCGATCGCACGGCCGAAACCGAGCATGACGGCGCCGATGATTCCGGTGCGGCCATAACGGAGCGCGGCCTGAATCGCTTCCCAGCGCGTCGCACCGAGCGCGTAGGCCGCCTCGCGCTGCGTGTTCGGAACCGCCTTGAGCACCTCCCGGGCGACCGAGGAGGTGAACGGGATGACCATCACCGCGAGAATCAGGGCCGCCGCCCCCATTCCGACCCCGAGCGGAGGGCCCTCGAAGAGCGGAATCTTCCTCAGCCAGTCCGGAGTGACGGTCTGCAGCTTTCGCACGAGAGGCACGAGAATGAAAATGCCCCAAAGGCCGTACACGATCGACGGGATCGCCGCGAGCAGCTCGGTCAGGAACGCCAGCGGCGTCCGCAGCGGCCGCGGCGAGAGCTCCGAGAGAAAGATCGCGATGCCGATGGCGACCGGAGTCGACAGCAGCATGGCGAGGAGAGAGGAGTACAGCGTTCCCCAAATGAAGGGAAGCGCGCCAAACTGCCCGGCGACCGGGTCCCAGGTTCTCGTGGCCCAGAAGTGAAAACCGAACTTCTCGATCGAGGGCTGCGACGTCCGATACAGCTCGGCGAAGATCGCCGCGACGAGCAGGACCACCAGAAGAGCGAAGAACCCCGTTCCGAGCCGGAATCCGCGGTCGTCCGAGCTCCGGCGAGAGGACGGGAGCTTTTTCATCGGGGACTCCTGTCCGACCGGGTCAGCTCTTGATCTTCTTCAACGCGTTCATCTCGAGCGAAACGACCTCCGAGGGGAGCGGCGCGTAGCCCAGCTCCGCGCAATACTTCTGTCCTTCGGTCAGCGCCCACTTCATGAAGTCGACCATGATCCGCGCCCGTTGCTTGTCCTTCGGGCTCTCGTAGAAGAGCAGCCAGGTGAAGGAAGAGATGGGGTATACGCCCTTGCCGGGCGCATTGGTGATCGACACGCGGAAGTCCGGCGGCATCGCCTTCACCGCTGAGCCGGCCGCCGCCGTCACCGATTCGAGCGAGGCGCTGACGAATTCGCCGTCCACGTTCTGGACCGAGCCGTACGGAATCTTGTTCTGGATCGCATAGATGAGCTCGACGTAGCCGATCGCTCCGGGCGTCTGCTTGACGAGCCCGGCGACCCCCTCGTTGCCCTTGCCGCCCACCCCCACCGGCCAGTTGACCGAGGTGGCCACGCCGACGGTCTTCTTGAAGTCCGGCGAGACCTTCGAAAGGTAGTCGACGAAGATGTAGGTCGTCCCCGATCCGTCGGATCGATGCGCGACCGTGATATCGCTGGCCGGGAGCTTGGCCCCCGCGTTCAGTCCCGCGATGGCCGGGTCGTTCCATTTGTTGATCTTGCCCATGATGATGTCGGCTAAGACCTTTCCCGTGAACTTCAGCTCCCCGGTGACTCCCGGAATGTTGTAGACCGGCACGACGCCGCCGAGCACGGTCGGGAAGTGCAGGATCGGGCCGGGCGCAGCGAACTGCTGTTCCGAAGTCATCGGGCCGTCGGTTGCGCCGAAGAAGACCGTCTGGTTCGTCAGCTGCCGGATGCCGCCTCCCGAGCCGATGGATTGATAGTTGATCTCGATGTCAGGATGGAGCTTGTTGTACTCGGAGAACCATTTCGAATAGATCGGATACGGAAACGTCGCGCCTGCTCCGTTTATCTGGATCTTCTGCGCCGCGGCCGGGAGCGCCAGAAGCGCCCCGAAGGCGGCAACTTGTGCGAGTCGGATCGCTTTCATCGTTTCTCCTCACGATCGAAGATGAAGTTCTCGGGTAAATTCCGCGCGAACTTCCTGTTAATTAGAAGTTGAAGAGGGTGTGCAGCGCGTACCGCTCATCCCGCGCCCGGGCCGGGCTGAAGTGGAAGGAGCGAATGTCCTCGTAGTCGAGCAGAACGGCGGCGGAAACGCCCTTTTGAACCGGGAACCAGTACGCGACTCCGCCGATCAACCGCTGCCGCGCCGGATCGGCGTCCTTGTTCGGCTTGATGCGGTCGAAGCGAAGAAGAAGCTCGAGCCCGAACGGGGTCCGCGGCGTGGCCCAGACGGAGAAGCCCTCCGCCTTGACCTCGGGCCTGGTCGCCGAGGCGTTCTGGTCCGTCGCCCTCAGGTAGTCGACGCCGACGTTGACGAAGGGATGCTCGAAGGTGAGCTGTCCGATGAAGCGCTCCTTCTTGGCGTCCTGCACGTAGTGGTCGCCGTCGTAGAAGCCGGTCAAGCGCAGACCCTTGAGAATCGGGATCATGGGAGCCGGGCGTACCGAGGCGCGGATCTGGAAGGCCTTCTGATCGTTCTGCTCGGGCCGCGTGTAGCCCTCGCCGTTATAGACGCCGACGTGGATGTCGCCATAGTTCTGCGGAAAGACCCAGTGCACCGACGCGCCGAGGTCCGAGGAAGTCAGGAAACCTTCGCGCTCCACGAATATGGTCCCCTGGAAGCGGTAGCGGTAGATGCCCTCCTCGTAATCGACGATCGGCGTCTGCTGCATGCCCAACCGGAACCAGGAGCCTTTCGTCGTCCAGTCGTCGAGATTCAACTGGCCATAGGCATACTTCAGACGATACGTGAGCGTGCCGGTGAGGCCGGGAACGTCGGCCGTCGTACCGGGGGCCAGGGTGACGCTTCCGGTGCGCACGACGTCGGGCGTGATCCGGAAAGAGACGAGATGCGAAATGTTGCCCGTGACGTTGATGTAGGCGCGCGTGACGTCGAAGGCGTTCGAATGGACGAGATTTCCATCTGAATCCGTCGTCCTCGGCTCGGCCACCCAGGTGTAGTTCGCGAAGATCGTGCCTCCGACTTTCACCGACGGCGTATCGTCCGGCGGAGTGTAGCCTTCCGCGGGCGTCACCTGTGCGCGCGCGGCGCCTGCTCCGACGAAGATCATGGCGGCCGCCGCACACGCCGCATAGAAAAACCCAAACCGCTGCTTCATGACTGCTGGTCCTCCTCTTTGAGCCGCGATTTGTAAGGGGGGGGTGTCAACG